>DASQLU010000079.1:0-30417 GCA_035645855.1 Pyrinomonadaceae bacterium | reverse complement strand
CAAAAAGAGGGTTCTATCATGGACATCCCCCGTGTCATAGCCAACCGCTTCCGTATCGAGTGTGAGATCGGCAGGGGCGGGATGGGCACTGTCTATCTCGCCACGCATCTCGGACTGGAACGCCCGGTTGCCATTAAAGTTCTCAAGGCAGAGTTTGCCGCCGACCCCGACGTGGCGGAACGCTTCATGCGCGAGGCGCGCACGATGGCGCGTCTCAGGCATGCACGCGCGGCCATGATCTTCGACGCGGGCAGTTTGCCGGACGGCCGTCCCTTCATCGTGATGGAACACGTCGAGGGCGCGACGCTGGCCGACGTGCTCGCGCGCGAGAATCGCCTGTCGCCGGAGCGCGCCGTGCGTATCGCCGGCGAAATCTGCGACGTGCTCGCCGAAGCGCACGCGCTCGGCATCGTCCACCGCGACCTCAAGCCGTCGAACATCATGCTCAACGAGCGCGGCGTCTCGGTGCTCGATTTCGGCATCGCCAAAGTCCTCACGGCCACGGCCGACATGACCAAGACGCACGCCATGACCGAATCCGGCCTGATCATCGGCACGCCGCGTTACATGTCCCCTGAACAATGCATGGGCAAGCCCGTCGGGGCGGCGAGCGACCTCTACAGTGTGGGCGTGCTCGTCTACGAGATGCTGTCGGGACAACCGCCGTTCACGGACGGGCTGCAATCGGCCGTGCTCGTGCGGCAGGCGACCGCCGCGCCGCCGCCGCTCATGGCGCGCTGTCCCGAAGTGCCGCGCCGCCTCGCGCTCGCGACACACACGCTGCTCGCCAAAAATCCGAACGACCGCCCGCAGTCGGCGCGCGAAGCGCGCGCCATGCTCGAACGCAGCATCCGGGACACGGCGCAACTCGTCATGCCGGAAGCCGCCGGGCCGTTCGCTTCCACTATCGCCACGCTCGACACGCGCTCCTCCAACGCCTCGCGCGCCGTCGCCGCCGTGGCGTTGCTCGCGCTCGTCGGCGGGCTGTTCTTCGCCTGGTCTTCGAGCAGCACGACGAGCGCGCGCGTCAGAGCGGGCGCGCCGGCGCGTGCCGGTGCGGCCGACGCCGTTTCGCACGCCCTCCTTCGCACCGGCCTCGCGGACGAAGAGGAGGAGAGAGCGCCCACCGTCGTCCACACGTCGCTCTCGAACGACGCCGCGCGCCAGATCGCGGCTTCAATTTCGACGGGCGGCGCGGTGAGCGAGGCGCGCGTGCTGCGCACCGTGCGCGGCGCGAGCATCGCCGCCGTCCGCGTTGAGCGCCACGCCGGCACGTCCGATCTCGTTTTGATGGAGTCGCGCGGCGCGCTCGGCGGATTCCGCGTGGCCGCGCGCTCGACGCTCGACAAGGAAGGATTTCGCGGCGCGCGCTGGGCGACCACCGTCGTCGATGCCGACGGGGACGGCTACGACGAGGTCATCTGCACCGGCACGGACTCGCGCGACGACCCTTTCAGCCGCCGCCTCGTCCTCTACGTGCCGCGCACGCGCCAGTCCTACAGCATGCGCGTCGGCCTCGACAGCCGCGAGCGACAGGCAATTCGCGTCCGCTGGTCAACGAACGCCGGGGGCGACCATGCCAAGCCCTACCGCGCAGCCCTGCGCGCACACGCCCTCGCCGACATGCCGCAGGCTAAATTGTAGTTAGCCCGCTTCGCGTAGCGGAGGTCATTAAGATGTCAAATTCTGAAAGCAAGTTACCACCACCAAATAGGATAGGAAAGAGAGGCACATTAACCGAGCCAGTTACAGGAAACAAAAAGCATTTCCGTGTGATTGATGAAGTTATTCAAATCCAATCCGACTATCCAACTAAGGCAATCTATTTACAAAAGATCGAGTTTGAGAAAGATAGGCGCATTGAGCTACGATTTGGGTATTACATTATCGGAATGAAGCCGGGTAGGTTCGGTAAATGGGTATGGGGGCAATTTGCTCCATTAATGCCGATTGAAGATTTTGAGCGGATTGTAGAGGAAGCTAAAGCTAAGGGATTGTTTGATGTAATCCAGCGGGCGGGCTAACAACGGCTTGCATCCGACCGCGAATAGCGCGCCTCCTATCCGCCAGACCTGTCCGTAGCAATATTGTGTGCAGGGCGGGTGATGCCGGGCGTTAGATTGCTGTCCTGTGCCGCTGAATCGAGTTTGAGTTCGACGTAAGAAAGGTAAGTCACGCCTGTGCACGCTCCTCGCACGCGGAAAATAGTGTTCGCCGCCCTGTCGCTGCTTCTGGTATCGGTCAGCGGGGCGGGCGTCTTCGCGCAGTCGCCCGCCGCAGCCCCTCCTGCCGCTCCCGCTTCGCCCGTGCCTGACGCGCCGGTGGCGGCGGCGGAAGAGAAAGTTTACACGCCCGCAGAGGTCGAGACGCGCGCCGTCATCCTGTCAGACCCCAGACCGCAATACCCCAGGGAAGCAGGCAAGTATGACGTAGACGGGACGGTCGAAGTGACGCTGGTGCTCGGCGCGGACGGCAAGGTGCGCAACCTCCAGATCGTGCGCGGACTCTCGCAGGGGCAGAACAGCGCCGCGCTCAGAGCCGCGCGCGGCATCAAGTTCCTCACCGCGAAGAAAAACGGCGAGCCGGTCGCGCAGACGCACACGGTCGAATATGCGTTTCAGTTCGTCACCATCCGCGAAGGCGCGCCGGAAGAGTTGCGCGGCGTGAAGAAGATTTACGTCGATGCGGGCGCAGACCGCAGAGAGCGCGAAATTATCACGGGCGAGATTCTGGCGCGACTGCCGTGGCTCGAATTCGTGGACGCGGCGCGCGACGCCGAGGTGATTTTAGAGTTCGGCATGGGCGAACTCACGCAGCGTGGCGCTTACGAGATGAAAGGCCAGTTGGGAATCACGAAGCAACGGCTGGAGATGAACACGGACTTCAAGCGCGGCACGGGGCAAGTCTTCAAGCGCGTCTCGGACGCAGACCTGCGCGTCCTCCTGAAGTTTCAAGCGTCGCAATTCAGCGCCATAGACCGCAGGCCGGGCGTCGTTTTCGCCAGAGCCTTCGCCCGCGCTTACGAGCGCGCGAACGGCCTCACCGAGAAATAATTACCGCCTCGCCGACAAATAATCATTGCCTCGCCGACAAATAGTTACCGCCTCGCCGACAAATAATCACGGCCGCCCGCGGCCGCGCCCGCCGGAAATCCATTTTCCCGGTCTCATGGCATCCATCCCGTCCGTTTCCGCCCTTTTTCTTCCGCCTGTCAGCCAAGCAACGCGGCATGTTATGATCGGCCTCTAAAGGGTGCGAATCCGTAAACGCCTGCCAGTTGATGTCTCTCGGCCGCCCGCGCTGTTTGTCGTCACGCGAGCGCGCGGTGATTCTCCGAACTATTTACACGAATAATTTATGAAAAGAACTTCCCTGATGCGTTACCTGCCGACTTTGGCGATGCTGCTCGCGCTCGTCGCCGCGCCGCTGCCGCTACAATTCTCGAATACTTACGCCCGCCCGCTGCAAACGACGCGACGCGGCGGCAGCAGCGGTGCAGCCACAGCCCCCGCGCCGCAAACGTCCGCCGCTGCTGTAGCGACGACGGCGCAGTCGCAGCTTGTCAGCCGCATACTCGCGAACGGACTCGAAGTGATCGTGCTCGAAGATCACTCGATACCGCTCGTCTCGCTCGAACTCGCCGTCAAGAACGGCTCCTATACCGAGCCGCCCGAACTGAACGGCCTCTCGCACCTCTACGAGCACATGTTCTTCAAAGCCAACAGGGCGGTGCTCGAAGGGGCTGAGTATCTACAGACGCTCGATCAACTCGGCGTGCTCTCGAATGCCTCGACGCGCGAGGAGATCGTCAATTATTACTCGCACACGACCAGCCCTAACTTGCGCGTGGCGATGGTGGCGATGCGGGATTCGGCGCGCTACCCGCTCTTTCACGAGCGACAGTTCGAGCAGGAGCGGCAGGCCGTGCTCGGCGAACTCGACCGGCACGAATCGAACCCCTACGGCTTCCTCAGCCTCGAACTCAACAACCGCCTCTTCTACAAGTATCCGAGCCGGAAGAATCCGGGCGGCAACCGCGAAACCGTGACGGCGGCCACCACCGAGACGATGCGCCTCATCCAGTCGCGCTACTACATCCCGAACAACGCCGCCCTCATCGTGACGGGCGACGCGAAGGCCGAAGAAGTTTTCAAGTACGCGCAGGAGCTTTTCGGCGACTGGAAAAAGGGCGAAGACCCGTTTGTGAAGTACCCGATGGTCGAGCACCCGCCGCTCCCGAAAAGCGAAGGCGTCGTGATCAAGCAGCCGGTCAATAACGTCATCCTCAACATCGGCTGGCACGGCCCGTCCATCGGTAAGGACAACCCGGCCACCTACGCGGCCGACGTGTTCTCCTTCATCCTGCGCCAGCCCGATTCGCGTTTCCAGCGCGCGCTCGTCGACACGGGGCTCGTCTCCGCCATCGACTTCAACTATTACACGCAGCGCAACGTCGGCCCCATACAGGTGCTCGCGCAGACGACGCCCGACAAGGCGCGCGCCGCCGCCCGCGCCATCTACAAAGAGATCGCCAGTTTCAACGACCCGGCCTACTACACCGACGAGCAACTCGAAGCCGCCAAAGGTCTGCTCGAAGCCGACGACCTCTATTCGCGCGAGAAGCTGTCGGATTACACGCACACCATCGGCTTCTGGTGGGCTTCAACCGGGCTGGAATATTTCCGCGGCTACCTCGGCAACCTGCGCCGCACTTCGCGCGCCGACATCAATCGCTACATCACGACCTATATCCACGGCAAGCCGCACGTCGGCCTCGCCCTGCTCTCGGAAGAATCGCAGCGACAGGCGCAATTGACGCCGCAGGATTTGGTCGGACAATGAGGGAAACGATGAAGCAGGAACGCGGAACGATGAACTGAAAGCCTGTTGCTTTTACTTCATCGTTCATCGTTCCTCCTTCATCGTTATTTTTTTATGAAGATGGAAACTCAAAATCTTAAACAGGCGCAACGCGCGTTTGTCCTCGCGCTGGCGTGCGCCTTCCTGATGTTTTGCTCTGCCGGCGACGTGTGGGCGCAGCAACCGGGCGCCGCCACGCCGCAGGGGCGTGCGACGCCCGCACCGACGCCGGACAAAGAGAAAGTCAAAGAAGTCGCGGCGACGGCCGAGTCGCTCGTCACCGAGTTTGAAGTCAACGGCCTGAAGGTGCTCATCAAGCGACGGCCGGGCAGTTTGTCCGTCTCCGGCGGATTGTTTTTGCGCGGCGGCGCGCGCAACGTGACGGCGGAGAACGCCGGCATCGAAGCGCTGATGCTGGACGCCATGTCGGAGGCCAGCGCGAACTTTCCCCGCGAGCGTCTGCGCAAGGAGATCGCGCGGATGGGGTCGTCCATCAGCTACGGCTTGAGCTACGACTACTCTGTGCTTTCCTTCGCCTCGACGCGCCCGAACTTCGACCGCTCGTGGGAGATTTTCACGGACGTTGCGCTCCGGCCGCAGTTCGCGCCCGAAGATGTCAGGCGCGTGCAGAACCGCCTCGTCATCTCGCGGCGCGACGACACGGACACGCCCGACTCGTTCATCGAAGTGCTGCAATCGCGCGTGGCCTATGCCGGCCACCCCTACATGAACGACCCGGACGGCACGGAAGAGACCCTGAGCCGCCTGACGGTCGAAGACCTGCGCCGCTATCACGCGCAGATGATGCAGACCTCGCGCCTCCTGCTCGTCCTCGTCGGCGACCTGGACGCGGCGAAGGTGCGCGCCGGCATCGAGGCTTCGTTCGGCAAACTGCCGCGCGGCGATTACCGCCCCGCGCCCCTGCCGCCGCTCGCCTTCAAGGCCGCCACCGTGGACGTGACGCAGCGCGCCATCCCGACCAATTACATCCAGGGCGTCTTCGCCGCGCCGCCGCTCTCTTCGGAAGACTACTACGCGATGCGCGTCGCCTCTTCGCTCCTGCAAGACCGCGTGATGGTCGAAGTGCGTTACAAGCGCAACCTCTCTTATGCGCCGGAGTCGTTTTTGCGCACGCAGGGCGCGAACCTCGGCGGCATCGCCGTCTCGGCCGTGGACGCCAACCAGGCGGTCAGCGTGATGCTCTTTGAAATCTCGAAGATGCAGCGCGAAGCCGCGTCCGACTCGGACATCGCCGGCGTCATCTCCAGCTTCCTCACGCGCCACTACATCGGACAGGAGACCAACGCCGCGCAGGCCGGCGACCTCGCCATGTACGAACTCATCGGCGGCGGCTGGCGCAACTCGCTCACTTTCCTCGAACGCCTCCGCGCCGTCACGCCGAAAGACGTGCAGCGCGTCGCGCGGAAGTACATGCACAACCTGCGCTTCGTCGTCCTCGGCGATCCGGCGCGCGTCGATAAGAACGTGTTCACGATTCAACTGGGAGAATAAAGAATTTCGGAATGCGGAATGCGGAATGCGGATTAGAAGACAGTTGATCTTCTAATCCGCATTCCGCATTCCGCATTCCGAAATCGGCTTACCGGCGAAACTCGTTGATTAGTTTCTGGTAGAGTTCCGCGTCGAGTTGCCGGAGCAGGCGGCTCTGGTCTAGGGCGGCGCTGTGGTCGCCGATTTCGAGGTAAGTCATGCCGAGGTTGTAAAAGGCTTCGCCGAGGTCGGGGCGGAGGCGCGCGGCCTGCCTGTAGGCGGCGATGGCCTCGCCGAAGTTGCTGGCGTAATAGTAGGCGTCGCCCAGTTTGTTGTAAGCCTCCACGGAATTGGGGCGCAGGCGCAAGGCCTGCTTGTAGGCGCGAATCGCGTCGCTCATCTTGCCCTGTTTGACCTTGCAATAGCCGACCTGTATCCACGCCTCGACGCGCGCCGGGTTCTTGTTGACCACCTGTTCGAACGACCCCAGTGCGCCGTCGTAGTTGCCCAGCCACAGCGAGTTCAGTCCGTTCTTATACCACCACTCGGCGGAGGCTTCGCCGCCCGGCAGGGCGCGGTTGCGCGCGGCCAGCGCGTCGTAGGTGGTGAGTTTGTCGGGCTTGAGCGAGGCAAGGCGAGCGGAGGCGAGCGCAAGGTTGATGTTCTGCCCGTTCGTCACTTTGACGGTGACGATGCCGACGACCTGACCGCGATAGTTGAAGATGGGGCTGCCGCTGTTGCCGTGCGAGATGGGCGCGGTCGTCTGGATGATCTTGCCGAGGTTAGGCACTTCGCGCACGGCCGAGACGATGCCGTCCGACACGGAGCCTTCGAGTCGCAGCGGGTTGCCGATGACGAACACCCCCTCGCCCTCTTCCGGCAAATTGGTCGTCAACTCTATGACGCGCGTGCGCTCGTGCGGCACGTCCACGCTGAGCACGGCGAGGTCGGCCTCCTCGTCGAAGTCGAGCGCGCCCCGCGAGGCGTAGATTCTGCCCTTGCCGTCGAGCGTCTTGACCTCGACGCGGCGCGCGCCTTCGACGACGTGCAAATTGGTCAACACCTGTCCGGGGCGGATGAAGAAACCGCTGCCGCTCAGGAGCGGCTCGCCCTTCGCGTCGTAAGTGACGATGGCGACGACCGAAGGCTTGACGCGGCGGACGAGTTCCGGCAGCGACTCGACGGCGGCCTGTCGTGGCTGCTGAGCTTGCGCGTGCGCCGCCACGGCGAAGACCGGGGCGCACAGGCAGAACAGCAGCGGTAGCAGGCGGGGGAACGGGGGAAGCAGGCTTTTCGGCATGGCTTTAATTCCAGGCGAGGGGACGACAACGACGAACATTCCAGCGCCGCCGGGCGGTTGCGGCGTAAGGGTCTGTACGAATTATTCGAGAGCTAAGTTTTGGGCTGACTTAATTCTTTCGGTGGAGACTTTCGAGGTGTGCCTTGTTCTGCGAGGCGGCTTTTCGAGGAACTGCTCGCCGCCTCTTGGCCGCTAATAGCGGTCACAAGAAATATAACGTTCAGCCGGCGGCCGGGTCAATAAAAAAGGATGCGGAATGAACCGTAGAGGGAAGAGATTGATTCATCAATTCGCCGTGTTATCTCTCTATTGAATCGATCCCACCCTTAAAAAGAACAGGCTACCCTCCGTTGAGGGCAGCCTGTGATGCTTGCTCGCGGCAACTCGTGTTGAGAAACCTGTAGACGCGAGCAAAGGGTGAGGACAACTTTACCTGTTGCCGCCGCCGCGCATGAGCGTGCCGACGACCGTGCCGGTCGGCGGAGCGTCGTTGATGTCTTCGGTCGTGATGAAGAGGCCGAAGTCGGGCAAGCCCGTCTCGGTTCTGATCTCAGCTTCGTTGCGCTGGCCGGTGTTCACCACCTGGCCGAGACGGTGATATTTGTTGTCGGCGCTGATAGCCCAGAGCACGTAGCGTTTGCCGCCGGGGGCTTCCTTCAGTTCGTGGAAGCGCATACGGATGGTGGTCGCGCCGTCCTTGCGCGGCTCGATGGAGACGTTGGCGCGCGTGCCGGTCATTTCGCCCGCGAAGTTGATCTTCATCTCGGTGTCCGTGCCCTGACGCCAGTTCGGGATGCCGAGGAGGGGGGCGGTGTAGGCCGGGGTCGCGCCGGAAGTGGTCGCCGCCGAGACGCGCTCGCCGACCGCCGCGCCGTCGCGTTCACCGCGACTGCCCATCGGGATCACGGCGAAGCCCTGCGGCACGCCGCTGCGGAAGAGGACGGGCGTGTCGGCCGCCATCGTCGTCAGGTTGCCTTCGGGCGACAGCACGAGCATGAACTTGTCCATCGGCGTCGTGAAGGTATGCGTCGCCATGCCGTTCGCCACCGTGACGGGGCCGAGCAGCGTGACCTTGCCGGTCGGGTCGACGGCATACACGTTGAAGTTGTTCATGTCGCCGGTCAGGTTCGAGAGGTCTAAATTGATGTTCGTCGCATCGCCCCGGCGGATGACGCGGGCGATGCCTTTCGCGCCCGGAATCATCGTGCCCGGCGTCAGGTCAACGATGACCTCTTTGTCGGCCGGGTATTGAATCACGCTGTAGCTGCCGTCGGCGTTCTGGACTGTCTGTGTCTTTTGTGTGGTAACGGTGGTGGTCGTGCGTTCCTGCGCGGCGACAAAAGTGGCTGAGGCAAGGCTCAAGGCGATGCTCCCCGCAATGTAAAGCAAACGTTTACTCATGTTGAAATTCTCCTCCGAATGTTAAGTTGATGACGAGGGGGAGGAAGTTTGAAATGGGGGCACTCACTTAACAGGTGAGTGGCAACCATCATGCCGCTCGCCGCCCGCCATTCCCTCCGAAAAAATGGACTAAACGATACGAAACGCCCGCGTGCAGCGAAACGTTACAGTACAGGCGTGTATGACAAACGGATAAATTACGGTTAGGACGAACCCGTCCGGTATCTACCTGAGCAACTCGACAATGTGCAGGCGGGCGGGGCTTCCGGTTGTTACCGGGAAGCCCCGCCCGCCTGTTTCAAGTTGGTTGCGTTGCGAAAGTTATTTTCAGGCGGGGCGAGGTCTCCAGCGAAACCCCTTTTGCCGTGCCGCTCCGCTTTCGAGCGGCCGCCCCGCGCCGCCCCTCCGGCGTGTTGTTAATCGCGTCCGCCGCGCCGTCAATTGATCGTGAACTTGATGTCGTCTGCGCTCTCCGCCAGCTTCCGGTCGTCCCCATTGTAGGCGTTGACCTGCCAACGGTAAGTGCCCTTTTCGAGCGGCTTGTCTACGGCGAAAGAAGTCGCTTCGACCCGCTCGTTGACGTAGGGAGCCGACGCGCCGGGCGCTTCCGGGTGGATGCTGAACTTGTAATAAGCCGCATCGGGGTATGCGTCCCATTTGAGTTCCAGATTTTGCGCGCTCGTCTTCGCTCCCGCTTTCGGGTTGAGCACTTTGAGATCGCTCTTGAAGAGATTGGTCGGCGCGATGAACAGGGTCTTATCGGGAACAACTTCGTACTTGGCCGAGCTGATGCCGGCGATGCCCGCCGCCGCGAAGATGTACGAGTCGGTTTCAAACACGCGCGCCAGCAACCCCTCATATACTTTCGGCTCCACGTCGGCAATCACATACTCGCCGTTAGTGTCCGTCCGCGCCGTATGAGTTTTTCCGTCGCACCCGCCGAGGAAACGGTTGAACTTTTCGCACAACTTAACTTCGATGTTCTCGACGGGCTTGCTGTTGAAGAGAACTTTGCCCTGCACGTTGCCCGTGCCGGGCGCGGGCTTCTGTTTCTCGACGCCTCCGGCGACGCTCCCGGCCGGAGTCGGCGCGGATGAATTTGTCGATCCAACTGCCGGTTGCGAATTAGTGTTGCCGGCCTTGCAACCCGCCAACGCGATTGCGGCCATAACGCAGAGACAGCCAACGAGCCACTTCTTCATCATCATGATATGAGCCTTTCCTTTGTCTCTCCGCAGGCGGGGGAACTCGGAGCGAATGGTCTTAGGGTGGGTGCCGGCGGGCGTCTGTTGCGCGCGCGTCTTCGGGGACGGGAAAATCGCCGCCGGCACATGATGTTTATAACGATACCGCGAGGGTCTTGCTCAATTCAGGTGGCGGATAATTTACGACGGCGAAGCAGGATCGGGAAAGCGCCAAATGAGATTTTGTCACGCACGGGCCGGGAGCGCGGAAGCGCCGCTATGTTGAAGCGATCCGCGGACGAAAGAAAAAGGGCAGCCGCTCGATGCGACCGCCCTTGCAGTGTCGGCAGTGCGCCCGGCGCGTGCCGTCAGTAGGCGCGGAGTTCGACGATGGCGCGCAGCACGTCTTCGGGCTGGGGCAGGGTGGCGTCTTCGAGTTGAGGGCGTGTTTAGATGTGAAAGATTATTGCCTGTTGATTTATTTCGATGAAATCGAAGGTGTCAAATCCGACTGCAATACTTTGCAAATTCGATAGGAAGAGCGATTCCAATTCGGCGTTGCGGATGTTGCCGGTTGAGACTAACAACAATTTGGAAGGTCTTTGGTGCAAGAGAAAAGAGTTAACGAAATCGGCGTCTTTAGTCACCACTACATATCCTTCCAGCAACGACAATTCGTTGATTAATGAATCCGGCGTGCGATTGCCAAGTGGCAAATCAAGCGTGTGAATCGCTTCATGCCCGGTCTGGCGCAGACAGGCGACCAACCGGCGCGGGAGCTGTGCGTCGATGAGGAATTTCATGCAGACAGCGGTTCGAGCCGCTTAATCTGACTAAGCCGCGTGGCGAAGGACAAAGCTGCCAAAATATCCTCGCGCTCGAGGTCTTCATAATCGGCCAGTATCTCTTCAATGGTCATCCCCGAACTAAGCAATTCAAGAATCATCTCCACCGGATAACGCAACCCGCGAATGCAAGGTTTGCCGTGGCAAATGTTCGGGTCAGTTGTAATCCGTTGAGCAAGATTCATAAATTTCTCCTGTCAGGAAATAACTGCGGGTCTTCAATAACAGACCTCCCTTGTAAACGCCATTATATCTCAATGCTCGATGACGGAAAGAGAAAGGGCAGCCGCTCGACGCGACCGCCCTTGCAGTATCGGCAGTGCGCCGAGCGCGCCCCCGTCAGTAGGCGCTGAGTTCGGTGATGGCGCGCAGCACGTCTTCGGGCTGGGGCAGGATGTGGTCTTCGAGTTGGGGCGCGTAGGCGACGAAGGTGTCGAGGGCGGCGACGCGGCGGACGGGCGCGTCCAGATACTCGAACAACTCGTCGCCGATGCGTGCGGCGACTTCCGCGCCGAAGCCGTGCGTGCGCGTGTCTTCGTGGGCGACGATGACGCGGTTCGTTTTCTTCACGGTCGCGGCGACGGCTTCCCAGTCGTAGGGGGCAAGCGTGCGGAGGTCTATGATTTCGACGCTCACCCCTTGCGCTTCGGCCTGCTTGGCGGCGACGACGGAGCGCTGGACGAGCGCGCCGTAAGTGATGATCGAGAGGTCTGTGCCTTCGCGCACGGTGCGGGCTTTGCCGAAGGGGATCATGAAGTTGTCGGGCGGGTACTGCGATTTGTTGTACGCCTGACGGTAGAGGTGTTTGTGTTCGAGAAAGAGCACGGGGTCGTCCGAGCGAATGGCCGTGCGCAGGAGTCCGTTGGCGTCGAGCGCGTTCGAGGGGTAGACGACGCGCAGGCCGGGAATGTGCGTGAAGAGCGTGTCGCCGGATTGCGAGTGGTAGACCGCGCCGCCCTTGAGATAGCCGCCGACCGGGCAGCGGATGACGATGGGCGCCTTGAAGTCGTTCGCGCTGCGCCAGCGCATCAAGGCGAGTTCGTTTCTAATCTGGTGATAGGCAGGCCAGATGTAGTCGAAGAATTGTATCTCGACGACGGGCTTTAACCCGCGCGTCGCCATGCCGATGGCGCGGCCAACTATGTTGGCCTCGGCCAAGGGCGAGTTGAAGACGCGCGCCGAGCCGAAGTTGCGCTGCAAATTGGCCGTCACTTTGAAGACGCCGCCCTTGCCCTTCACCTTCCCCAAATTCTCTTCGCGCGACACGTCGGCCACGTCCTCGCCGAAAACGACGATTGCAGGATTGCGCGCCATCTCTTCGTGCAGGCAGCGGTTGATATTGTCGACCATCGTGCCCATGTTGCCCGAGAGTTCCGCGCCCGCCTCGGTGTCGAACTCTGGGGAAGTGGGGTCGACGTCGGGCGAATAGACGAACCGTTCGGCCGTCTCCGGCGCGGGCTGCGCGCTCCCGAGCGCGATGTCCGCCGCCTCGCCGACGATGGCGTCAACTTCGTCTTTCAACTTCTGCAACTCTTCCTGCGTGACGAAGCCTTCTTCCACCAGGAGCGCGCCGAAGCGTTTGACCGGGTCGCGCTCGGCGTCGGAGGTGCGCTCCTCGTCGGGGCGGTAGAGTTTTTCGTCGTCGGAGAGCGAGTGCGAATAGGGGCGGATCACTTTGGCGTGGACGAGCGCGGGGCCGCGACGCGCGCGGCAATATTCGACGGCGCGCCGGAGCGTTTCCAGAGACTCGACCGGGTCTGTCCCGTCGCACTTTTGCAGGTAGAGATCGGGGAAGCCCGCGACGAGGCGCGACACGTCGCCGCCCGCCGTCTGCACCTCGACCGGCACGCTGATCGCATAGCCGTTATCTTCCACGAGGAACAGCACGGGCAACTTCAGATTGCTCGCCGTGTTGAGGGCTTCCCAGAATTCGCCCTGGCTCGTCGTGCCGTCGCCGGTCGAAACGTAGACCACCTCGTCCGCTTTGAAGTTCTCCGTGCGCCCCTTCAACTCCTCGATCAGTCCGGCACGATAGCCCGCCTCGGCGCAGCCGACCGCCTGCAAAAACTGCGTGCCCGTCGGCGACGATTGCGAGACGATGTTCAGACGCTTGTGCCCCCAGTGCGAGGGCATCTGGCGGCCGTGCGAGTTGGGGTCGGCCTCCGCGCCGACGGCCGAGAGCAATTGTTCGAGCGGCGTCATGCCGAGTTGCAGGCAGAGCGCGCGGTCGCGGTAGTAGGGATAGAACCAGTCGTAGCCGGGACGCAGGGCCATCGCGGCCGCCGTCAGCACGGCCTCGTGCCCCGCGCCGCTGATCTGAAAAAAGATTTTGTTCTGACCCTTGAGTTGAATCTCTTTGTCGTCAACGCGCCGCGACATGTACATCGTCCGGTAGATGGCGAGCATCTGCTCCCGGTCTAATCCGCGATACTCGCGTGCCTTCAATTCAGTCGCCATCTTCTTCAGTACCTCTATCTAAAATTTACGCCCTAGTCCGCGTACTCGTTCTCAAGCGTCATCCGGTAGTCTTCGGCCATCGAGGGGTGGCCGTGTGCGGTCGCCACTTCGATGCCGCGCACGTAGGCGGCGCGGGCGGCGGCGCGGTTGCCTAAGTGTTCGTGCGCCTGCGCCAGCATGCCGTAGGCATTGCCCTCGTCGTTGAAGAGTTGGAGATATTTCGTCAGCGTGGCGATCACGTCGGCGTGCCGCCCGGCCTTCTCATACTCCTTCGCCAGCCCGAACAACACCAGCGTATTGTCCGGGTCGCTCCCGAGCATCTGCTCGAAGACTTCTATGCGTGATGTTCCCATCTGTTAAACCCCCGGCTCAAATCGTCCACCGCTACACCCGACTCAAAAAATTCTCAAGGACGAAAATCTTACGGATGCGAAAGCGCAGCGGGCTTTCGACTATCGAGATCGCCTTCAAATTTTCCAGCCCCCCGACGAAATACGGATCGGGACTCGCGGGCACGAGCGCGAGCCATTCCGGCGGTTCGATGCCCAGCTCATCACACAAACTCTCCGCTGTAGAGGCCAGCAAAGCGTCCATCTTCGCGTCCGACAACTCGAACGGTTCAGCAACCGCCCGGGGGTCTTTGTAATAGCGAAAGTCGTCCACAAAGTCCATCAGGTGAATGCGCCACCACTTCGGGTCGGCGCCGATCTGCTCTTTGACCTCGCGCAAAGTGATCATTGGTCGAACAACTCTTCGATGAAATACTGATCTCGGCCGTGTCCACAAATATTACTACTGTACCTTCGGCTGCCGGTTGTCGATCAACAGCTTGGCGATGGTTTGCAGTTGCATGTTGGACGTGCCCTCGTAGATCGCGCCGATCTTCGAGTCGCGCCAGAATTTCTCGACCGGGTAATCTTTGACGAAGCCGTAGCCGCCGTAGAGTTCGATGGCCTTCGAGGCGATGGTCTCGGCCGCGCGCGACGAGTAGAGTTTCGCCATCGCGGCCTCTTTGACGAAGGGGAGGCCGGCGTCTTTCAGGCGCGCGGCGTTATAGACCAGCAGGCGCGCGGCTTCGAGTTCGACGGCGAGTTCGGCGAGCTGGAACTGCACGCCCTGAAACTGATTGATCGACTTGCCGAACTGCTGCCGCTCCGACGTGTAGGCGAGCGCGGCTTCAAGCGCGCCGCGCGCGAGGCCGATCATCTGCGCGCCGATGCCGATGCGCCCTTCGTTTAAAGTCTCGATGGAGACTTTGTAGCCCTTGCCGAACTCGCCGAGCAAATTCTCTTTCGGCACGCGGCAGTTGTCGAAGATGATCTCGGTGGTGGAAGAGGCGCGGATGCCGAGTTTGTTCTCCTTCTTGCCGACGCTGATGCCCTCGAAATTCTTTTCGACGATGAAGGCGGTCACGCCCCTGTAGCCCTCTTCCGGTTTAGCGTTGGCGAAGACGACGAAAATCTCGGCCTCGACGCCGTTCGTGATCCAGAGCTTCTGGCCGTTCAGCACGTAATGGTCGCCGCCGTCCACGGCTTTGGTCTGCATGGCGAAGGCGTCGGAGCCGGAACTGGCCTCGCTCAGGCAATACGCGCCGATCTTGTTCTCGGCGAGTTGCGGCAGGTACTTACGCTTCTGCTCCGGGTTGCCCCAGCGGATGAGGGCGTTGTTGACGAGCGTGTTCTGCACGTCCATCAGGACGCCGACCGAGGGGTCGACGCGCGAGAGCTCTTCGACGCCGATGATGGCCGAGAAGAACGACGCGCCCGCGCCGCCATATTCTTCGGGCGTCTCGATGCTCATCAGTCCGAGGTCGAAGAGATGCTTGATGATGGAGGCATCCATTTTGGCGTGCTCGTCCATCTCTTCGCGGCGCGGTTTGATCTCGCCCTCGGCGAACTCGCGCACGCTGGCGCGAAACATGTTTTCGTCTTCGGAATAGACGGTTAAAGGCGCGCCGCTCAAAAGTTCGGTTGCTGCTTTGCTCATCGCTCTCCACAGACCTTCCCCGGTTAAGATTCAAATGTGTTGTCGGACAATTTGTACCCGTAAGCATCGCCGATCAATAAGCCTCCGGTCAACCTGTGGAGGCCGTCAATCGTCAATCGTCAATCGTGAATAGAGAAAGAAAAGACGGGGTTTTTTATCTCTTCACGATTGAAGATTGACGATTTACTTTCTTCCGTCCCTTTCGCCTGTCGCATTTTTACGACAGGGGCGGCGCGCGTCGTTTCCGGGCGCGGCCACGGACAGTGAATTTTGGCGGCGCGCGGCTCTCCCGGCGAGGGGCGGCGAGGGACGGTGAGGGGCGGCGCGAGAGTTGCTGTGTGCGGCAAGCGTCAGGGCGGCACGAGACGTTTGCCCGCGCGCGGATAGCGGTTGAGACTGGCGGCGCAATAACGTATCTTGCTAAATCTTACACGCACTACGTCGGACTGCACGGTCGGCGACCTTCGCGGCGGAAGGCAACTTGCTTTCCGCCGCGAGAGGCAACTTACTTTCTAAGGGAACAGGCGCATGGGCGAGAGCAGGCAGGAAGGGCGGCGCGGCGGCGCGTCCGGCAGGTTGGCTGGCGCGATCTTCGCCGCGGGCGGCCTGCTGCTCTTCGCCTATTACGTGTGGAAGGCCGGGCCGCAGAGCATCTGGCAGAATATCACGCAACTCGGCGCGGGCTTCATCGTCGTGCTCGCCATCTCCGCCGCGCGCCCGCTCGTGCGCGCCGTGGCGTGGACGCGCTGCTTCGAGGGCGGCGTGCGCCTGCGCGTGCGCGACGCGCTCAAGGCTTACCTGGCGGGCGACGCGCTCGGCAGCCTGACGCCGCTCGGCATGATGGTGAGCGAGCCGGCGAAGGCCGCCTTCGTGCGCGACCGCGTGCCCGTCGTGGCGAGCATCTCCGCGCTCGCCGTCGAGAACCTCTTCTACATGCTCTCGGTCGCCCTCTTCATCTTCGCGGGCACGGCCGCGCTGCTCCTGAGTTTCCCGCTCAACTCCAAACTGCGCCTGGCGAGTTATGCGACTCTGGTCGTGGTGGTCGTCGTCGTCTCGGCCGGCTACATGGTGGTGCGGCGCGAGTGGCGGTTCCTGAGCGGCGCGCTGGCGGCGCTTGAGCGGCGGGGCTTCGCGCGCGCGTTCGTCGCGGCGCGGGGCGAGCGCGTGCGCGCCGTCGAAGCGCGCATCTACGGGTTTTACGCGCATCACCGCGCGCGCTTCATCCCCATCCTCGCGCTCGAAGGCTGCTTCCACCTCGCGGGCGTGGCCGAAGTTTATGCCACGCTCTACTTCATCCTCGAACGCCCGCCCGCCTTTAGAGAACTCGCGCTCGCCGCCTTCGTCCTCGAATCCGTCAACCGCGTGATCAACGTAATTTTCAAGTTCGTGCCGATGCGCGTCGGGGTTGACGAAGCGGGCACGGGGCTGTTCACACGGGTTTTGAAATTCGGGACGACCGTCGGCGTCACGCTCGCCATCATCCGCAAGGCGCGCGTCATCTTCTGGACGGCCGTCGGCGTCGCCATACTCGTCAGGCGCGGGCTCGGCGTGCGCAGCATGGCGCGCGAGGCGCGCGAGGCCGCCGCCGTCGCCGCAGCGGCGCAGACCGGGCAGCAGTCTCCGGAAGCCGCGACGGACATAACGGGCAACGCGCGCAGCGTGCGCGGCGGCAACAATGCGGGCAGTGACGATGCGGTCAACAAAGAAGAGGTGAGCGCGCCCCGCTAACCGTAAGTCGCGGCCGGGGTTTTACTTTTACTTGGAACGATCTCTCGAATCAACTCCCCCTGAGACGGCGCTCGCGCATTCTTCGCCCGCCAGCGCGGCGGCGCGGACGCCTGTTTGGGGCGTCGCGCTCGCCCTCTCGTTGCTCGTCCTCCTGGGCTTTGCGCTGCGCGCGCACGACATCTCGGCCGCCGGTTTCGCCGAAGATGAGATCAACAAACTCGAAGCCGCGCGCACCTACGGGCGCGGCGACATCTCGCCGAACGCCGAACACCCGATGCTGATGAAGACGTTGATCTTCGTCTCGCTGGAGGCGTCGCGGGCGTGGAACGCGTGGGCGGGCGCGGCCGAACGACAGATCAGCGAAGAGGCGGCCGTGCGTTTCCCCAACGTCCTCTTCGGCGCGCTCACGGTCGTGCCGCTCTACCTGCTCGCGGCCGCCTTCTTCGACACGCGCACGGGGCTGCTCGGCGCGCTGCTCTGGGCTTTTGGCGTCAACGCCATCACCTACAACCGCATCGCCAAAGAAGACACGCTGCTGGTCTTCTGCATGCTCTTCGCCTTCTACTTTTACCTGCGCGCCAAGCAAACGAGCGGCTACGAACCGCGCGCCAAGCGGAAGTTCTACTTCGCCTCGGCCGTCTCGTTCGGGCTGATGCTGGCCTCGAAATACTTCCCCCACTACTTCGGCCTGAACATGCTCTACCATCACCTCGTCGCGCAACGCGAGCGCGCGCCCGGCGAGCCGCGCGGCCGCACGCCCGCAGTCTTTTACCCGCTTGTGCTCCTCACGTTCTTCGTCGCCAACCCCGCCGTCCTCCTGCCTGAGACGTGGCGCTACCTGACCGCTTATTCGAGCGAGGGACTGCTCACGCACCACGGCTACCTGATGGGCGAGACGCTTTACCCCAACCAGATGTCGAGCACGCCCTTCGGCACGCCCGTCTATTTCTACCTGCTGTTTCTCGCCATCAAGACGCCGCTCCCGCTGCTCTCCGCGCTCGTCGCCGGGCTGGTCGCCTGCACGCGCCGCCGGCGGCGGCCGGGCGAGGCGTTTCTCCTGTTGATGTTCGTCCTGTGGATCGTGCCCTATTCGCTGGCGGGCGCGAAGTGGCTGCGCTACGCGCACTCGCTGCTGCCGTTCGTCTACATGCTGGCGGCGGTCGGCATCATCCGTGTGCTTCGTCTCGGCGTAAGGCGGGTCGAGTGGGACGGGGCTTTCTCGCCGCTGCGGATCGCGCGCGCGTTAGTCTTCCTCTGGCTCGTCGCGCTGCCCGCGTGGCACGCCCTCGAAGCCGCGCCGCATTACGCGACTTACACGAACGCGCTCGGCGCGGGTCGCGCCGGTTACTATTTCCCGCACGACGAGTTTTACGACGACGGGCTGCGCGAGGCGATTCTTTACGTCGCCGGGAGCGCGCCGGAGCGTGCTGTCATCGTTCACGAGACGCCCGGCGTCGCGCGCTACTACCTGCGAAAGTTCAACCGCACAGACCTCGACTCGCGCGTGCTCTCCGACCCGGCTTTCCGCCTTGACGACGCGCCCCGCCCCGCCTACATCATCCTGCAACGCGGCCGCACCTATTTCGAGAACCGCGATAAGATGAGAGAGGCGCGCGCCCGCGGCCGGAAAGTTTACGAAGGATTCGTCGGCGGCCTCAGCGCGGTCGAAGTGTACGAGTTAAAGTAAATTCAAACTTCCTCTTTGCGCCTTTGCGCCTTTGCGAGAAAATCCATCTCACGCAAAGGCGCAAAGGCGCAAAGGAAAACAATCGAGCCGGATGAGAAAGGTTTTATTTGAGAAAGGTTTTATTGATGAGGAAACCGCCGTCCAGTCTATCGCTGTTGCTCGTGTTGCTTGGCGCGTTCGCGCTCGCGCCCGCACAGTCTGAGAAGGCATCGGCCGGGCGCGCGTGGATCACCGTCCTGTCAACGACCGACCTGCACGGCAACGTGCTGCCCATTGACTATTACACGAACAAGCCGGACGCGCGCGGCCTGGCGAAGGTGGCGACGCTCATCCGGCAGGCGCGCGCGGAAAACCCACAGGGCACGCTCCTCGTCGATTCCGGCGACACGATCCAGGGCACGCCGCTCGAATATTTTCACAACCGGAAGAACAACGCGCCGCCCGACCCGATGATGCTCGCCATGAACGCGCTCGGGTTCGACGCGCTCGCCGTCGGCAATCACGAGTACAACTTCGGACTCAAGGTGCTGGAGAAGGCGCGGCGCGAGGCCGCTTTCCCCTGGCTCTCGGCCAACACTTACCGGCGGGGCACGAACGAAACTTACTTCCGGCCTTACGTCGTCAAAGAATTGAACGGCGTGCGCGTCGGCCTCGTCGGACTGACGACGCCGGGCGTGCCCTTCTGGGAGAACCGTGAGAATTTCGCGGGGCTTGAGTTTCGTGAACCCGTGGCGGAGGCGCGCAAGTGGGTCGCCGTGCTGCGCGCGAAAGAGCGCGTCGATCTGGTAGTCGTCGCCATGCACATGGGACTCGAAGAGGATTTGCGCACGGGCGAAGCAAGCCCCGGACAGGTTGCCGACGAAAACACGGCGGCGCGGCTCGCGCGTGAAGTGCCGGGCATCGATCTGATCCTGATGGGGCACACGCATCGCGAAGTGCCCTCGCTCGTGATCAATAACGTCCTGCTCACGCAGGCGAATTTCTGGGGGCGGCATCTGGCGCGCGCCGACGTGTATCTGGAACGAAGCAGGGGCGGGCGCTGGCGCGTCGCGGCGAAGTCGGCGCGCACCGTCGCGGTCGGCGAGCGGACGGAGATTGACGCCGAGATCGCGCGACTCGTCGAGCCTTACGACCGTGAGACGCAAGGCTGGCTCGCGCGCGTCATCGGCGAATCGGCGGTCGAGTTGACCGCCGAGGACGCGCGCTTTCGCGACACGGCCATCCTCGATTTGATCCAGCGCGTGCAGTTGGAGGTGGGCAAAGCGGACGTTTCGCTGGTGGCGAGTTTCAATTCGCAGGCGCGCCTGCCGCGCGGCGCGGTGACGGTGCGCGATATCGCGGGGCTGTACATTTACGAGAACACGCTCGTCGTCCTCGAAGTGACGGGGCGGCAGTTGAAGGACGCGCTCGAACACTCCGCGAAGTATTTCCGCGCCTACGAGCCGGGGCGCACGGCCGCCGAACTCGTGGACGAAAAAATCCCGGCCTACAATTTCGACATCGCCGAGGGCGTCTCCTACGATCTCGACCTGACGAAGCCCCACGGCGCGCGCGTCCAAAATTTGCGCTTTCGCGGCCAACCGCTCGACCCGGCGCAGAAACTCAAACTCGCGACGAACAACTACCGCACGGGTGGCGGCGGCGGTTACACCATGTTCCGGGGCGCGCCCGAAGTTTATCGTTCGAGCACGGAGATTCGCGAACTGATCGTCGATTGGGTGGAGCGCAACAGACGCATCCCCGCCGAGGCGTCCGGCAACTGGCGTCTGCTGACGAAGTAAGCGCGAGGGAAAAGAGCCGCGACCGGAACGAAGGCGGGGCGGGAGCTTCGAGAGCTCACGACGCACAGACAGTTGCACAGCCCGCAAGGGTCAGACGCGGGTAAACTTTCAAACTCCGGCGGGGGCGAGAGAACAAGCCATGAAAATCGTGTTCGTCACATTGCTCGTCGCCGTCGGGTTTTTGTTTTGCGCCGGCGAGCCGCGAAGTCCCGCGCGGAAGGCGGGCGGAAATTCGATGCCGATGGAAGTTCAAGCGAACGCGCAGGGAAAGCCGGGCGAGACGGGGGCGACTTCAAGCGGAGGCGCGTTGCCTGAAGTCGCGCGGAGCGCGCCGTCACCTGAAGTCGCGCAGCGCGCGCCGCTCAAACTGCCGCTCGTCAACCCGCGCGTGGTCGTCTCGAAAAGTAAGCGCCAACTGCTGCTCTACGCGGGCGGGGCGGGCGGGGCGGTCGTGCGAACGTACAGGATCGCGCTCGGCGCGAACCCGGTCGAGGATAAAGTGCGGGAGGGCGACGGCGCGACGCCGGAGGGCGATTTCTACGTCTGCGTCAAAAACGCGCGCAGCAACTTTTACCTCTCGCTCGGACTCAGCTACCCGAACGCGGAGGACGCCGAGCGCGGCCTGCGCGACAAACTCATCACGCGGGCGGAGCGCGATGCGATTGTGCGCGCGATACGAAATAAGCGGCGGCCGCCCTGGGACACCGCGCTCGGCGGCGAGATTTTCATCCACGGCGGCGGCACGGACGGCGACTGGACGCGGGGCTGTGTCGCGCTCGCGAACGAAGACATCAGGGAAGTCTTCGACGCCCTGCCGTTGGGCACGCCGGTGCGCGTCGAACACTGAACAAGGGGAAACGATGAACGCGGAATGAGGAACGATGAAAAGAAGTGCTCAAGAGATCGAACGCCCGGCATCACCCGCCCGGAAGTATCTGCGAAACCACACAAGTTCTCGATGACATTCTAGCCGATTCGGGTCGGGTGCCTGCCGTTGTTACGCGGCGCGTACCCTGAAGGTGCGATACAGATACCACGCCGCCATAGCTGCAATTATAAAGACAAAGCAGACCAGCGCCACCGTTTGAGCGTCCGTAAGCATATTGTAATGGGAGACGTGTGTGGCATCGGGAGCAGGGTCTCCGAAGAACATGGAATAAGCCAGCCTGAGCAAATCTCCTTCCAGACGATAGAGGAAGAACGGGATGCTCAGACCTTTGCTGAAATTGGCATCCAGCATAACAATGAGAGGCAGAACACCATAGGCGGGCGTAACTATCGCCAGCCACAAAAAGCAGAAAGCTCCGGCAAGCTTCTCCCGCCAATAACTGTTCCGTCCGTTCATCCCTATTCAAGATTCAAAGCCGCATAACGCTTCTTATTCATCGTTCCTCGTTGTCCCGCGTTCATCATTTCGTGTTCTCTTCCTGATGAAAGGTCGAACGTTCTTTCCAGCGCCCGTAGAGGTAGAGCGAGAGGCCGAGCCAGAGGCCGCCGAGGAAGTACGCGCCGATGGTGTCGCTCGGCCAGTGCGCGCCGAGGTAGACGCGCGAGAGGCCGACGAGCGCGATCATCAGTGACGTGAGCGTGAGCGCGAGGCGGCGCGCGAGCGAGCGTTTCGGCAAAAGCGCGTAGGCGACGAAGAAGAGGAAGCCGAAGAAGCAGACGTAGAAGGTGACGTGGCCGGAAGGAAAACTCTGCCCGCCGTGCAGGCGGAAGACGTTCACGTCCGGCGCGGCCGGGCGCGGGCGCGCGATGAGCATTTTGATGGTGCGGTTGAGCAGGCCGCTGCCCGCCGTGCTCAACAGGAGCGCGTAGGCTTCGGTGCGGCGGCGTGCGGCGAGGAAGGCGAGCGCGGTCGCGCCGGCAATCGCGTAGGGGATGACGCCGTAGCCGATGTAAGAGACGAAGTACATCAGCGCGTCGAGCACGGGCGAGCGGAAACTCTGAATCCAGTGGGCGACGGCTTTGTCCCAGGCGAAATAGGCGTTGGCGTGCGCGTAGAAGGCGAGGACGGCGAAGGCGATGAGCACGACGGTGTAGCGCACCTGCGCGCGCCACAGACGCGACGCGGCGAGGCGGCGCAACAGCCTGCGCCGCGCGCTCTCCACGGGTAATTGCTCGCTCTGGGTTTCTTCCATGTTTAGCTGTTTCGTCCGGCATCAGCGGCCTCCCGGTAGGCTTGCCCGGCGCGTGTTTTATAATACCTTTCAGGCTGCACGGCAAACGAATCGGCAAGCAATCGCCGCGCGCAGGCGCGCATCTAATTTCCACACGGCGCGAACACGGAAAGGACGTTTGCTTTGCTCAGAGTCGAATACAACGAAGGGCTGTACCTGCCCGACATCGATCTGTGGCTCGATGCGGACGGGGCGCGCGAGCATTGCGCGATTTCGCACGCCCACGCGGATCACATCGCCGATCACCGCTCGATTGTCGCCACGCCGGAGACGGCTCGCATCTTCCGCCACCGTCGCGGCGAGGCCGAAGTGACGACGCAAGTGTACGGCGAGCGGCGCGACTACGGGCGTTATGCGCTGACCTTTTACCCGGCGGGGCATTGTCTCGGCTCGGCGCAGATTCTCGTCGAGGCTGAAGGCGAGCGGCTGGTCTACACGGGCGACATCAAGCTGCGCCCGAACGTCGCGGCCGAATCGGCCGTCATCGTGCCCTGCGACACGCTCGTCATGGAGTCCACTTTCGGCGACCCGCACTATCGCTTCCCGCCCGACGTGGCGACCTTCGAACGCCTCTACGCCGGGGTCGAACGCGCACTCTCCGACGACCGCGTGCCCGTCGTGCTGGCCTACGCGCTGGGCAAGAGTCAGGAGGCTCTGGAGTTGCTCCTGCGACGCGGTTATCGCGTCACGCTGCACGGCGCGGTCTGGAACGTGGCGGAGATTTACCGCGAGTGCGGCGTGGAGTTTTCGGGGCGTTATGAGAAGTACGACCGCGAACACCTGAAGGGGCGCGTGCTCATCGCGCCGCCGGGCACGCGCAAGCAGCCGATGCTTTTGAACATCGAACGCCGCTACCTCATCATGCTCACGGGCTGGGCGTTGAACAAAAGCGCGCCTTACATGTACCGGGGCGTCGACTTGATACTCCCGCTCTCAGACCACGCGGACTACGACGACCTCGTGCGCCTCGCACGCGAGACCGGCGCGGGGCGCATCATCACCATGCACGGCGAGCCGAAATTCGCCGCACACTTGCGCGAACTGGGCTTGAACGCCGAACACCTCGCGCACCACCCGGCCGCGCCCGCCAGGACGAAAAAACGCGCCGCGAAAAAAGCCGCGCCCGCCGTCAACCCTTCCTTATTCGACTGAAAAAGTACCTTTCAGGGACGTTTGATGATAGCCCGGCGCATTTAGTGGCGGACGAAGCGTCGGGCTGAATAAGGCGAGTCCCTACAGGGACGTTTGAATTTTGCGCCGCCGCATGCAAACGCCCTGTAGGGACTTTTGGCCTGTATCGCCGCTTCGCAACCCGGCCTTGAGCGACCGGGCTGTGATCAAAGCGTCGAAAGTTCCCGGCGCGGCTCGCGCGGCCGGTCTCTCAAGTCTTCGTCAGTCTAAACTCACTGCTTCGCGGACATCGCCTTGACGTGCACGCCGCACTCGTCGCAGATGCGCGTGATGGCGCGTTCGAGGTTCGGGTCAACCTGCGTGAGTATCTGGAGCACGTGCACGGGGAGGCGCATCGTGACGACGAGGTATTGCCCGTCGGCGGCCGGACTTGAGAGGGCGCGCTCGAAGGCCTTGAGCAGCGAATCGAGTTCGGGCGGCTTGGCGAGGTAATCCTGCACGCCGAGGCGGTCGCACACTTGGCGCGATTCGGCGAGCGTCTCGCCCGTCACGACCACGACGGGCACGCTCGCCGACAAATTACGTATCTCTTCGAGCACCTTCGTGCCGTGCATTTCCGGCAGCGTCATGTCGAGCAGCACGGCGTCCGCGCCGTTGGCCTCGAATTCCGCCACGCCTTCCTCGCCCGTATAGGCGTTCGTCACCTCGTAGCCCGCTTTGTTCAGCGACGACTCGTACAATTCCGCGAGGTCTTCTTGATCTTCTATGACGAGAATGCGATGCTTGCCCACGACGAACGTCCCCCTTAATTTATAAACGCAACCGCGAGTCGAGACATGCTTGCTCGCCGGTTGCCGACTTTTTTATTGAGCGGCCAGTATAGCAGAAGCCCCTATGACTCTCTCCATCGCCACGGTTCTCATCCTGCTCCTCGTCGCCGTCGTTCTGTTCGGCATAGAGCGCATTCCGGTCGACATCATCACGATCATGCTCGTCATCGCGCTCGTGCTGACGGGGACGCTTTCGGTCGGCGAAGCCTTCGCCGGTTTCGGCAACGACATCGTAATCACCATCGGCGGCCTCTTCATCCTGACGAGCGGGCTGGTGACGACGGGCGTCGTGGACGTGGTCGGGCGGCGGCTCCACAGCGTCACGGGCGGCAACGAATTTCGCCTGACGATTCTGGTGATGTTCGTGAGCGTCGGCCTGTCGGGCTTTCTCAACAACACGACGGTGACGGCGATGCTCGTGCCCGTCGTGCTGGGTCTGGCCGCGCGCGCGCAGATTCAGCCCTCGAAACTGCTCATGCCGCTCGCTTTCGGCTCCATCCTCGGCGGGACGTGCACGCTCATCGGCACTTCCACCAACCTGGCCGTGAGCGGCGCGCTCGTGCGCTACGGCCAACCGCCCTTCAGCATGTTCGAGCTGTCGAGCGTCGGCATCGCCATCGCGGCCACGGGGCTGCTCTACATGCTCGTCCTCGGTCTGCGCCTGCTGCCCGCGCGCGGCGCGGCCGAGTCGCTGACCGAGCAGTATCACATCCGCGAGTACATGTCGGAGGTGGTGGTGCTGGCGGATTCGCCGCTCGTCGGGCGGACGCTGGCCGAGGCCGACCTGAGCCAATCGCTCGACCTGACGGTTGTCGGGATTCTGCGCGGCAAGCGCGGGCGCATCGCGCCGCGCTCGAACGAAGAGATACTGGCCGGCGATCTCCTGCTCGTGCAGGGGCGCATCGAAGACATCCTGCGCGTCAAGAACGAGGCCGGCATCGAGATCAAGGCCGACTTCAAATTGAGCGACACCGATCTGGAGACGGAAGGCCTGGAGTTGTTCGAGGTCATGATTCTGCGCGGGTCGAATCTCGTCGCGCGCACGCTGAAGGGGACGCGGTTTCGCGAACGCTACGGCCTGACCGTGCTCGCCATCAACCGCCACGGAGTCGCGCTGCTGTCGAAACTGAGCATGGTCAGTCTTCGCTTCGGCGACGTGCTGCTCGTGCAGGGCAGGCGCGAGCAGGTGTTGCCGCTCTCGGCGGGCGGCGACCTGCTGTTGCTCGAAGACGTGTCGGAGCGACGCGGGCGGGCGGCCAAGAGGCGCTGGGCTATCGGCGCGTTCGCGCTCTTCCTCACCCTCTCCGTGACGCAACTCGTGCCGCTCGTCATCGCCGTGCTGCTCGGCACGCTCGTGCTTTTGGCGTCGCGCGCCGTGCGCACGCAGGAGATGTACAACTTCGTCGAGTGGCGTCTGCTCGTGCTCATCGCGGGGATGATCAGCTTCGGCGTGGCGATGGAGAAAACGGGCGCGGATCAATATCTGGCGGACATCATCGTGCGCGCGGCGGGCGCTTACGGCGACCTCGCCATCCTGGCGGGCTTCTTCCTCCTGACGGTCGCCCTGACGCAGCCGATGTCGAACCAGGCCGCCGCGCTCGTCGTTCTGCCCATCGCGCTCAAGACGGCCATCGCGCTCGGCATCAACCCGCGCGCCGTCGCCGTGACGATCACCTATGCCGCCTCCTGCTCGTTTTTGACGCCGCTCGAACCCGCTTCCGTGCTGGTCTTCACGCCCGGCCGTTATCGCTTCTTCGACTTCGTCAAGGTCGGATCGCTTTTGACCGTCGTCGTCTTCGTCATCGTCATGCTGCTCGTGCCCATCTTCTGGCCGCTCAGGTGAAAGAGGGAGGGAGCGGCCGGAAGAGCGGATGAAGAAGTCGCCCCGTCGCGATGATATTTCGCTCGCCCGTCCCATCGGCTTTTGTGTTTCGAGGCGCGGCTTGTATAATCCGCGGGCTTCAAAGTAAGGGCACTACGAACAAGGGAAGCTCTCGCTTAAGTTAATTCTTTTGGGTCTCTGGTAGTTAAAGCGGATTATTTCTCAAGAGCTTTAACAACTCAGCATATAAGTTCTTTGAACGATTATTGAATCTCCACTCGCATTCCTTCAGATGTAGATAGAAGGTGTGCGAAGCGATTCCATTGAACTTCTGAAGTCTGCGTTTAGCAAAGCTCCAGAAGCTCTCAATGCCGTTGATGTGCGCCGTGCCTCTAGCAAATTCATTCGCTCCATGCGCGACTCTGAAGTGCCTGGAGTAGCCGACATCAACGAGTCCATCGTAGCCGCGCCAGCCGTCCGAGTGAATGACCACTTCCGGAGCTACGCGACCACGAATAATAGCTTGCAACGTGGCCTTCTTGCAGTCCGGCACGATCTCTGTGTAGACCTTGCCCTCACGCTTCAGGAGACCAAAGACAATGGTCTTGCCGGATGCGCCGCGACCACGCCTGCCACGCACGCGACGAGCGCCAAAGTAAGACTCATCTACTTCGACCTCGCCCGCAGATAGTGGCGAATGTCGCTCGCAATCTTGCGCTAAGCGGCGACGGATTTTGAGAAAGATCGTGTTGACTGTTTTATGCGTCAGGCCGGTCAACTCGGCCACGTCAGAAGATGGTAAATCGAGTGCAAAGTAGCGAACGAGGAGGCGGAATTTCCACTCCGCAATTCTCGAACGCGTGTAATAGCGATTTAGCTTTTGCACTTCAGTAGTTTAGCACTCGTCAATTTGTGCTTAACTACCAGAGACCCATTCTTTTTAATCCACATTCAACGAACTGATATGCCCAACAACGCCGGATGGAAGTCTCCCCGTCGCCAGCGCGCACCGCTGCCGGAGCGCCCGAAGCCGCTGCGCACGCTGGCCGCGGGCGTCGTGCAGATGGCGCGCGCCGCCTTCGCCGAGCCGTACAACCTCGTCGTCGAACGCACGGAGATAAATTTGCGCCGCCTGCCGCCCGCCCTCGACGGCCTGCGCCTCGTCCAACTCTCGGACATCCACCACAGCCCTTTCACTGGACGCGCGCAGGTGGAGCGCGCCGTCGAGTTAGCCAACAGCCTCAAGCCCGACATCATCGCCCTGACCGGCGACTACGTTTCGCACGAACGCGAATATGCCGCGCCGTGCGCAGAGATGCTCGGACGCCTGCGCGCGCGTTGCGGCGTCTACGCCGTGCTCGGCAATCACGACCACTGGACTGACGCGCCGCTGATTACAGACCTCTTTCGCGCCGAAGGCATACGCGTTCTCGTCAACGAAGGCATGCGCTTCGAGCACCCGGAGCACCCGGGCGCGTCCTTCTGGCTGGCGGGCGTGGACGACACGATGGTCGGCCTCGAAGACCTCCCGCTCGCGCTCGCCGGGTCGAGCGCGGACGAGTTGAAACTCCTGCTCGCGCACAACCCCATCGTCCTGCGCCGCGCGGCGCGCGCCGGCGTAGACCTCGTGCTGAGCGGCCATACGCACGGCGGGCAAGTGACTTTGCGCGCGGAGCGTTCGCCTTCGGGTCGCCCGCGCCGCCGCCTCCTGCGTGGCTTAGGGCGACAGGGCAACACGCAAATTTACGTTACACGCGGCCTCGGCACGGTCGTCCTGCCCGTCCGCTACGGCTGCCTGCCCGAAGTCTCCCTGCTCGAACTGCGCCACAAGCAATAGTTTCAAGTTTCAAGTTTCAGGTTTCAGGACTGAGGTTCTTCCGTTCTTTAACCTGAAACTTGAAACCTGAAACTTGAAACCTTATGTCTTCTCGCATCTTCACCGTGCCGAATTTCCTGACCGTCATCCGGATGGTGCTGGTTCCGGTCTTCGTCACGATGCTCTATTACCAGCGTTTCGACTGGGCGCTCGCCATCTTCGTCTTCGCGGGCTTGACCGACGGCATAGACGGCTTCCTCGCGCGCCGTTTCAACCAGAAATCGCAACTCGGCACCATCCTCGACCCCATCGCGGACAAACTCCTGCTCGTCACCTCTTTTATCACTCTCTCGCTCGCCTCCATCGTCGGGCGGGGCGAACACCTCCCCGTCCCCTTCTGGGTGACGGCGGCCGTCATCAGCCGTGATGTCTTCATCGTCGTCGGCGCGGCGGCCATCAACGTCGTCACCGGCTTTCGCGGGTTTCGCCCTTCGCTGCTCGGAAAAGTCAATACGGTCGTGCAAATTACGGCCATCGTGATCATCCTCGCGCTGGCGCGTTTCCCCATGCTGCGCGGCTACGTTCTGCCGACCGTCTACGTTATCGTCTTCGCCTCCGCGCTCTTCTCCGGCGTCCACTACATTTTTCACGTCTCCCGCATCATGAACGAGGGCAAGACCGGCCAGGAAACTTCCGCCGACAACCGATAAGTTGTGAAATAAGGGAAGTTAGCGCTGCCGGCGGGTTTCCGGGCAACGTGGCGGGGATTTTCATAATCAAAAGTTGACAATGCGAGACTCAGATATTATATTAACGCTGCATTCAACCTGTGCCTTTACTATCTGAGATTCGATAAATCAGAGTCCGCCGGGGCGGCGTGACGGGTGGCCGGGCGGGCGCGTTCGAGCCTGCAGAGGCGGGTCAGTTAAACAACATCTGGAGAGTGAAAAGATGAGCAAGATAATCGGTATTGACTTGGGCACGACCAATTCGGTGGTGGCCGTGATGGAAAACGGCGAGCCGACCGTCATCACCAACTCGGAGGGCGGGCGCACGACGCCCTCGGTCGTCGCCTTTACGAAGGACGGCAACCGTCTGGTCGGTCAGGTGGCGAAGCGTCAGGCCGTCACCAACCCGGAGAACACGATCTATTCGATCAAGCGTTTCATGGGTCGCGGTTTCGACGAAGTGACGGAAGAGAAGAAGCAGGTTCCCTATCAGGTGCAGCCGGCGGGCAACCGCGACGTGCGCATCAACGCGGGCGGCAAAGAGTACACGCCGCCTGAGATTTCCGCGCTCATCCTGCAAAAGATGAAACAGTCCGCGGAGGACTACCTGGGGCAGAAGGTTGACAAGGCCGTCATCACCGTCCCGGCCTACTTCAACGACGCGCAGCGGCAGGCGACGAAAGACGCAGGGAAAATCGCCGGTCTCGAAGTGATGCGCATCGTCAACGAGCCGACCGCCGCCGCGCTCGCCTACGGCCTCGACAAGAAGAAGGAAGAGATCATCGCCGTGTTCGACTTCGGCGGCGGCACCTTCGACATCTCCATTCTCGAAGTGGGCGAAGGCGTCGTCGAAGTGAAATCCACGAACGGCGACACGCACCTCGGCGGCGACGACATCGACGAGCGTCTGATGGAGTGGATCACGGAAGAGTTCAAGCGCGACCAGGGCATCGATCTCTCCAACGACAAGATGGCCTTGCAACGCCTGAAAGAGGCGGCCGAGAAGGCCAAGATCGAACTTTCGAGCGCGATGGAGACAGAGATCAACCTGCCCTTCATCACGGCCGACGCTTCGGGGCCGAAGCACCTCGTGATGAAGTTGACGCGCGCGAAGTTCGAGCAGTTGATCGATCCGATCCTGCAGCGGCTCCGCAAGCCCGTGGAAGACGCCATCGCCGACGCCAAGAAGG
>DASQLU010000078.1:0-14011 GCA_035645855.1 Pyrinomonadaceae bacterium | reverse complement strand
TGCGGCATGCCCTCGATGATGTCCACGAGCACCACGTCGCCCAGTTCCTTGCTCGCCAGCCAGTGCGCGGCGGTCGCGCCGACGTTGCCCGCGCCCACCACCGTGATCTTGTTTCGCTTACCCATCGCTTTTCATCCTTTCCACTTTGAGACAGAATTTTTGCCTGTTAAAGACTCGGAGCCGACACGCGCCGGACGCGCAGGTCTTCGCGCACGAAAATTTGTATGACTTGGAAGTGAGCGAGTGTAGGGCGCGCGTGCGAGCGGTGTCAAGGTATGCTAAGACTCACGAGCGAGAGTCGGAGGGGAGAGCATGAGGCCACTACTCGGCCGGTTGAAAAACCTGTTTGCCCTGCGCGACCGGGCGCAGGACGCGACCCGCGCGGCCAACGCCACGGACGAAGCGGACGAGGGCGAATACGATCCTGAGAATCCCTTCCCGGAGCCCATCAGGCTTGAGATCACGGACGTGTTCGACCTGCACGCCATCGCGCCGCGCGACGTGGAGCGCGTCGTACACGAATATTTATCCGAAGCGCGGCGCGCGGGATTTCGCAGCGTGCGCATCATTCATGGCAAGGGGCGGGGCGTGCAGCGGCGCATCGTCCGAGACATCCTCGCGCGCACGACTTTCGTCCGCGACTGTGCGGATGCGCCGCCGCAATCCGGCGGCTGGGGCGCGACCGTCGCACATTTCACACCCGACGACCGCTAACCCCCTCCAAAGACTTCCACGCCGCGCACCTGTCCTCGCTCTTTCGCCGCGCACCCGTCCTCGCTCTTTCATTGCGAGGCGACTGTTATGCGACGAGGCGTGCCCCGCTCCCGTGTGTGGGCGCAGCCTGCCACTGATTTCCGGCTTGCTCTCGATGCCCGTCCGGCTTCAGGCAATGTCGCTCAGAGCTGTTCGTGTACACGAAGCGTTCGATGTATTAAGCTGCCATCCGCAAGTCTTACTTCAGACACCGCCGCGCCGTTGGAGATGAGTTTATGCCGGAAGACAATTCACCGCAGACAGAACCCGTTAACGATATCACGGAAGCCCGGACGCCGGAGTTGAAAGTCAGTATGCGCAGCAAATTGTGGTGGGCGATCCTCGCCGTCTATCTCGCGCTGTTCATCGGCACCGGCTACATCGCCTTCTTCGGGCGCGACGTGAACCCCGCCTTGAATCGCTCCGTTGATTCCTACGCACTCTCCATCACGGACGAAGCCTCGAAGGCCTTCATCATGGACGTGCTTAAAGACGAAGCCGCCGAGCACAAGAAGAAAGAAGCGCTCGGCCAACAGTCTTTCAACATCGTGCTCGGCTCCCTGCTCGGATTCCTCTCCGCCTCCGCCGTCTCACACATCGGCGCGGGCGGCGGCAGCAAGGAATGACCCTTTCGTCGGCGTGTTTTGTCGGTGGATAAAGAGAGAAAAAGAGTGGTGCTCCCGGCGCGATTCTAACGCGCGACCTTCCGCTTAGGAGGCGGACGCTCTATACAGCTGAGCTACGGGAGCATACGTTGGAACTTAGCAGATGTCTCAATCTCAGTCCAGCACGCTCCTGATTGATAATTCAGGATTGATACTTGATGAGCGAGCGTACATCGTAGCCGGCCAGTTTTTCCCGCCCCGGCAGGAATTCGAGTTCGACCACGAAGACCAGCCCGGCGACCACCCCGCCCAAACTCTCTACCAGATCAACCGCCGCTTTCGCCGTGCCGCCGGTGGCGAGCAAATCGTCGGCGATGATGACGCGTTCTCCGGCGCGCACGGCATCGCGGTGAATCTCCAGCGTGTCTTCGCCGTATTCGAGCGCGTAGGAAATCTTCGCCGTCTCGGCGGGTAGCTTCGAGGGCTTGCGCACGGGCACGAAGCCCGCGTTGAGGTGATAGGCCAGCGCGGGCGCGAAGATGAAGCCCCGCGCCTCGATGCCGAGCACCACGTCAACCTTCTCTTTCGTGAACTCGGCCGAGAGCGCATCAATCGTGAGACGCAAGCCTTCCGGCTGCTTGAGCAGCGTCGTGATGTCGTAGAAATTGATGCCGGGTTTCGGGAAGTCCGGCACTTCGCGGATCAGCTTTTTGAGATTGTCCATAAGTTTGTCAGTTGTCCGTTGTCGGTTGTTCTTCGCCCGCCGTCAGTTGTTCGGTCTCATACGTAGGAGATGCCGTGGCAGTTACAAGCAACTGACAACTGACAACTGACCACGGACGGCTTCGTTTATCTTTCGATGCGGAAAGCGACGTATAAGCCCGTCGGTTCGAGACTGAGTTCTTCGACCTGTTCGACGCGGCCGGAGACGGGGCCTGCGGCGAGGTCGACCTTTAAGTCCTCGACGTTCTCCGGCAAGCCCTCTGCCAGAACCTCTACGCGCCCGTCGGCGAGGTTGCGCACGTAGCCCACCACCTGATGCCGCGCCGCCACGCGCTGCGCGAAGAAACGATAGCCGACGCCCTGCACTTCTCCGCTGATGAAATATTTACGTGCGACCCTCATGCTCGAATAGTTGAAACGTCGAAGATAGTTTGAGACGCGCTATCCTAAAAGAACTGTCCGAAGAAATGCAATCAGAGCCGCGCCTCGCTTCAATCCGTGCCGAATAAGTATTTCCATCCTCTCAATATCAGGAGCGTCGCCTTCTCTACTTTCAGTCTCGTTGAAATTAACGCTCCTCGATTGTCTCAATAATCTTTACGTTGTTGGGAGAGGCGTTAAATTTCCGGGCGGAAATATGTGGGCGTAAAAAAAAGCGGCGAAGGCTGAACAACTCTCTCGTCGTCTGCCCCTCCGCCGCGCGTGCCGGCTTTCGTTGATATCTGCTCTTCTACAGAGACGGTAGGCTCCCTCCGGCGTCAGCCCAGCGCTTCGAGACATTCGGCGAGCGTGCGCTGGCGGCAGGTGTACATCGGCGTATCGCGCAGGGTGAAACTGCTGGCCTTCGTCTCGCGCAACTCCTGCACGAGGTCGAGGAAGTCCGCCGGTTCGTCCGTCTCGAAGGCGACGACGAACTCCTGATCGTCGAGGCCGAACGAGTAAGTAGTGTGCAGCCTGACGGAGCGATACTTCGAGCCGATGCGTATGTGCTCGTCCATCATTTCCTGCCGCTCCTCGGCCGAGCGCGCGTACCAGTCGCGTGTTTTGACGAACGGGTAGACGAACAGATAGTTCGACTGGCCGGGCACGATGTGGAGCCGGTCTTCGACGTGTTCGGGATTGTCCTTGTCGATGTACATCGAACGCTTCGTCATGGAGAGGAACGATTGCGTCGCCTCCACGTAGCGCCCGAGGCCTGTGCGGTTGATGCGCGCCGTCATCTCCTGAATCGGGTCGAGCGAGTAGCCGATGCGCCAGATCATCAGGTCGGCGTTCGAGCGCAAGCCCGCAATCGAGTAAGAGTGAATCAACAACTGGCCGCGATACTCTTCGACCGCTTCGATAAACTCACGCTTACCGCGTTCGCGCTCGGCCTCCGCGAGCAGACGCCATTCGGGGCGCACGCGGTAGAAAGTGAAGTTGACGAATTGGCGCGGCAGATTTGGCTTGGCTTGTTCGATGCGCTCGTCGCGGTCGGCAAGACGCAGAGAGGAGCGCGGGGGGGCAGGAGGCGGCTGCACGTTGTCGGAACTCATTAGGCTTTTATCCTTAAAATAATTGCGCCGGACGCGTAGTTCATTGCGCGGGTCGGGCAGATAGTAAGTTACGAAATCCGAAGCGGCGCGCGACTATTGTGCGGCGAAGCGTGGGAGATTGCAAATGGCGACGGGCGTTCCGGCCGGCAACGGCGCGGGGCGCCTATGATTCCCTTCGTCAGCACGCATGTATGCGCCCTCAACAAACATTTTTCGCCGCGTTATAATTTCGTGAAAGAGATGGGTGAAAGTCCTGAAGGCTTGCGCCCGTAGTTTTAAGCGCCTCACGAGCCACCCCTCATCATATGATTGAAAAACGCAGACACCCGCGCGTCAAAGCGTCGATCCCGATTAACTGGGGACTGACGCCGGAATGCCTCAAACACGACCGCATCACGAGCTTCAGCATCGGCGGCTGCTTCATCCAGACCAGGGAAGCCGCGAGCCCGCTCAACGTCGTGTACATACGCTTCTACCTCTCCAGCGAGGGCGAGCGACTTATCCACGGCGAAGTTCGCTACCATCTGAGCGAGATCGGGCTTGGAGTCGAATTTACCAATTTAACGGCGAGCGATAAGGTGAGCTTCCAATCTCTCGTAGACTATTATCTCAACGAGCAGGCGAAGTGAGATATCAACGCGCGCGTTCGCCTCCTGACGGCAATCCACACACTTGAATCCGTGCGCCTGTCGATGCCAACTGCCGTTCGCGGCGTCCGGCGTCGCGCTTCGCCGCGCCTCGCTACGGTGCCGGCATCTAATTTTCACACACTATTCAACGGCCGGTTGTTTATATTCATCGGCCGGTTGATTTCAACTTGAGGCGCGCCCCCGCGTTCCCCCGCCCTCTCATATCTTTCAAACGAGCGCGCCGCTCGGTTATACTCGCCGCGTTTTTTCCCGACCGCCTTCTTCTGGAGATGATCTTTCAATGAAGCAACTCAAACTCATCCTGTTCCTCTCCGCCATCATGGCTTTCACCATCGCCTGCGCAAGCACCGACACCACCCCTCAAAATGCCGACACCAAAGCCCCCGGCGCGAACACCGCCAATGCGAACACCACCAATGCCGGCGCATCACCCGCGACGCCAGCCACAACGGCCGACGAACTCGCCGCGGCGCGCGCCACCTACAACGCCACTTGCGTCCGCTGCCACCGCGATACGGGCGAAGGCGGTGATCTCGATATGGGCGAAGGCGGCGCGCTCAAAGTCCCCAGTTTCAAATCAGGCCACGGGCTGAACCATACCGACGCGCAGTTCGCGCGCCAGATCGCCAAAGGCGGCGCCGGAATGCCCGCCTTTGAAAAACGGCTCACGCCCGAACAAATAGCCGGCCTCGTCCGCTTCATCCGCCGCGAATTTCAGGCCGGCCTGCTCAAAGACGGCGCGACGAATCCCTCACACTAATCGAAACGACCGCCCCTATGTTATCCTCCTGCGCGTCGCCCACGACCAGGCACCCGTAGCTCAGTTGGATAGAGCGTCTGACTTCGAATCAGAAGGCCGTAGGTTCGAGTCCTACCGGGTGCATCACTTACGAAAGCGGCGAACTGACGAGAACCCAAACCATAACCCCGCCAGCGGAGCAAAGTGCAAATTTGCATTTTGCTCGCCCCACCCTCGCCCGTAATCGCGCTCCCCGAACACCCGCGCATCAACTTTTCTTTCCGGTGTGCAAAGGGTTGAAAGGGTTGAAAGACTTACATACCTGAAGCCTGTACATAAATTGAACGGCCGGAGCGCCGTGCTTCCATGCCCGCGTTGACATGTGTGCGGGAGCCGACGTGTGGAGATACATTTATGGTTCGCATTTTGGGGATCGTACTGGCGGTAATTTTCGCGCTTCTGAGTTTTCTACATTTGTATTGGGCGGCCGGTGGGAGATTTGGAAGAGGCGCGGCCATTCCGAGCGTCGGCGGCGCGCGTGTTTTGCGCCCTTCGCCTGTCGGGACGGCTTTAGTAGCGATGGCACTTTTCGCCGCTATGCTCGTCGTGCTGGGACGACTTAAGCTCGTGGGCGCAGTCTTCCCCCGCTGGATTTTCTATTGGGGAACATGGGCAATTTCGCTGTTGTTTTTGCTGCGGGCAATCGGCGATTTCCGTTATGTCGGTTTTTTCAAAAGCGTCTCCGGTACGGACTTCGCGCATTGGGATACGATTTTATTTTCACCGCTCTGCCTGTTCATCGCCGTCGCCGCTTTTTTTCTTAGCTATTACGAAGCCTGAGAAATCTGAAAGAATCAACGCGCCGCCGACAATATTCACCCGCCGCGAGTCTCACCCGCAGGAGGGGCGCATCCGCCGGGCGCGACTCGTTCAGCGGGGCGATTTACGGCTGTCCTGACCGGAGACGGTATTCGATGGAGTTCATCAAGCCATCGATCATGATCCGGATGTTTTTAGAATCCCGCCTGGTTACCCTCAGCCATGATTCATAGCCCGTTTGCGCCGGCGTGCGCCGCAGGTGGCCGTAATATTGCATGGCGACGAAAGCCTCTTGATACACGACGCCCTGGACTTCATTGCTCTGGACGACAGCCCTGTGCGCCTGCGCGCGCGACAGTGTCGCGTACGCCAATCCATCGATCAAATGCTGCCCGGTGAGCGTTAAGTGCACCTCCCTCTTGATGCCGCCGGCGTTCGAGAAACTGCCTGCCACGATCACTTTGTCGTCCGACTGCCCCACGGCGTTGTAGATCAGGCCGTTGACGCCCGTGCCGAAGTTCAACGCCGGCACGGGGCGACCCGCCTCGACGTAATCGCCCGCGCTGGCCGATACGTCCGCGATTGCCACCCGCGCCGCGTAGATCGAAGCAAGCGTCGGTTCATCCCGACACACGGGCAATTCGTCCCGGCCATGCGCGTCTCGTCACATTCCGCAAACCTTATCTCGCGCGGCAGCGTTCATGCTTGCGGAACATCAAGGAGTTCCCTCTTGAAGTGAGACTGAAAAACATCCGTCCCCAGGTTGGGCTATGAAAGGTTGATAAGATGAAAAAGAGTTTGCACCGCATCGCAATTTCCCTCGTACTCGGCATCCTGCTCGGCTCCGTCGCGCTCGCCGGCGGCAAGTCCAAGAACGTGACCTTTAACCAGGACATCAGAGTCGGCGACACGCTCGTCAAGAAAGGCACCTACATCGTGACCTTCGACGAGAAGACCAACGAGTTGACCATCCGCAACGACAATAAGATCGTCGCGAAGACCACAGGCCGCCTCGAAGATCGCAAGGCCGTCAATAAGGTGGCGTATCAGACCGCGAAGGACAAGGAAAGCAATCTCATGTTGTCCGGCGTCCAGATGGGCGGCAGCTTCGTCACCGTCGGCGGCGAGACCGCGGCCGCACCGGCCGTCGCCGCACCGGCATCCAATCAATAGTAAGCTGCATCGACGGCGCGCGCGTCGGATCACATCCGACGCGCGCGCTCGTGCATCCATCACGCGAAAGTTCTGCGTGAGGAGTGGGTCATACGTGCCGCACGCCCCGTTTACGCGCGCCGCGTATAGCCGTCCGGGCGCTTCGTCTACTCAAACGCCCGCCGCGCGCATTCGACGCGAGCGACGGGCGACGAGCACGACGCACGCGCGCACGTCATTCCCTGCCTCTCGCAGGTGTTGTGACGAGACGCGCTGAATTTTCTTGCTGGCGGGCGAAACGATTGTCCGATGCCTTGCGTATTACCCTGCCTGATTCCCGCAACTTGAGAATTGATCCCGCGAAAAGGAGAGTGTTACATGAAACGCAAGATCGCAGCAGGCGGCCTCGCCGTCGTACTCGTCGCTTTGAGTCTGGTTGTCGCCACAGCGGCGGCGAAGGCAGACTTCAGCGGCAAATGGGTGATGGACAAAGCGAAGACGGAAGGCGTCGCCGAAGGCGTCGAGTATTCCCTGAACATTACGCAGGCCGGCGACAAGATCGAGGTGGAGACCACGGTCAAAGGGCCGAGGGGCGAGCGCGTCGTGAAAGATACGTTCGTCGCCGACGGTAAAGAGATGGATTTCACCCCGCCCGTCCCTCAGCCGGGCGTAACTGGCAAAGGCAAGCGTACTACGAAGTGGACGGCCGACGGGACGGGTTTGGATGTCAACGAGACGGCCACGATGGAAGGGCCGCAAGGCACTCTCGAAATGTCGGCCACGCGCAAGTGGTCGCTCGCGGCCGACGGCAAGAGCCTCACGATGGACATGACCTTCAGCAGTGAAATGGGCGTGCAGAAAACGAAGCGCGTCTTCGTCAAACAATAATCAACCTCGACACACGCACACACGAGAAAAGCCCCGCCTGTCCGCAGCGCGGGGCTTTCTCTTCTACTTTCAAACGTTCACACCTCAGCTCTCGTCACACCACCTATAGCCGGAGTGTCAGGTACGCGCGTCAACTCTCGCAGAGCGTTCGAACGCGCACGCTCCGCCCCTCGATTTCGCCTTCCCAGAGCGTCGTCCGGCCGCACTCGTGTCGCAGATACTTCCACAGCGCGCCGCGCTCGTATTCGTCCAGGTCGGCGGGGATGAGATCGAAGACTGCGCGCGAGGCGATGACGACGAGTTTGCGTTTCGGGCGCGAGATGGCGACCGTCAGGCGGCGCGGTTCGAGCAAAAAGCCGCTCTCGGCCTGCGCGAACTCACGGTCGGAGACGGTGGCCGACAAAATGATCAATTCGCGCTCGCCGCCCTGAAAGCGTTCCACCGTGTCTATCGAACTTGCCAGGTGCGGAAGGCGCGCGCGCAACAGCGCTTTCTGCGCGCGATGCGGCACGACCACGCCGATGCCGCCCTCCTCGCCGCACCCCAGACGCTCGCACGCCACCCGCGCCAATTGTTCAACCAGCGCGGCCTCGAATTCGTTCGACTGTTGCGACCCGCTCTCGTCGTGTTCGATGATGACGAGCGAGTGTTCGGGCGCGAAGGCCGCGCCGAGCCAGCCCGTGAGCGCGTCGTCGGAAGCTATCCGCACGCGCTTGTCCGAACGAAAGTTGATGCCGTCTTCCGCGTAGACGTGGCGTTGCAGGAAGGAAGCGATCTCGGCGGGGATGCGAAACGACTGGTCGAGGGCTTCGCCGGTGAAGCCGTGCGCGCGCAGCGTCTCGAAGATGGAGAGGTGCGGCTGCGCGTGTTTGAGATCGCGGCGGCTCTCCCTGTCCCAGGCGTGCGCGAGGATGGGCGGCATCTGGCGGTGGTCGCCGATGGCGATGAACTGGCCGTCGCCGCGCAGAAAGGCGGCGGCCGTCAGAGCTTCCGCGATGCCCATCTGCGAAGCCTCGTCCACGATCACGAGATCGAACAACTCCTGCGTCCAATCAATCGCCTTGCCCCTCGACGCTCCCTTCTTGACGAGATTATAAATCCCGCCCGGCGTGCCGCCGACGACGAGCAGCGGCTCCGCGAGCAGCATCGCCCACTGCCCGCCCGCGCTCAACTCTTCGCCACCGTCCGCGAACAGACGCTCGACGCCCGACGCCAACTCCTCGCCCGCGTCGTTGCAAATCTTCGCTACGCGCAGGCGTTCGAGCGGTGCGAGCCGCGCGTCGCCCGCGCCCTCTCGCAACAATTGCCGCGCGCCGCGCGCGATGCTCGCGAGCGCGATTGAACTGGCCGCGTGCGTCCTGGCCGCTACGGCGACGCGAAACGGCCGCGCCGGGGTGGCGAGCGCGAGCGCGCGTGCGAGCACGGCGAAGCCGAGCGTGTGGCTCTTGCCCGTTCCCGGCGGCCCCTGCAACACGAGGATGCGCTCCTGCAGGTAGCCCCCGACAACGCGAGCCTGCGCCCCGGTCAAACCGTGCGGCGCCTGCGCGCGCGAGGCGAGGGCGGCGATCTCAGCCGCGTCGCGCACGCGCTTCGGCCTGATGCCGCGCGCGCGCTTCCCTTCCTCCGCGTCCGCCAGCCAGTGATAGAGATGATTCGACGCGGCGTGGCGGCAGGCGTCGAGAAATTTGTCCGCGTTGAGGTCGTCGGCCATCTCGTCAATCGTGCAGATTGCGCCCGCCTCGGGTTTGAAAGACCAGTGCGGATAACGAAAGTCGGAGTTCTTGAAGTTCATCGAGAGCAGGCGCAAAGAGACGCGCGCCTCGTCCAACTCTTCGACGACCGCGAGACGGCCGCGCACGAGTTTGCGCGCGGGCAGGAATTTGCCCGCCTCGTCGAGCAGCGGATTCAAGACCACCCAGTCGCCTTCGCGAAAACGCGGCGCGGCCATGTCCGCGACAGCCAGCGGCTCGCCGTCAGGTTTGGAGAAGATGAATTCGGCGCAATCTTCGCCGCCCTCCGTCCGTGTGAAAGAGGCGCAGCGGACGACGAGCGTGCGACCGCCCGCCGCGCGCTGTTCGGGCGGCAGCGAGAGGTGCAGGAACAACTCCTGCATCTTCGCGTGGTGTTCGAGGTAGAGGAAATCTTCGAGCGTGCGATGCAGAGCGACGGCCGCGGGGTCGAGTTCCGTGCGGTCGAGCCCCGCGAGCGAGAGCGGTTCCTTCTCCACCTGCCGGTTCTTGTATTTGAAACTCTCTTCGATGTAACGCAGCGCGCGGCAGCGTTCCAGTGCGAGCGCGCGCACGTCTTCAATGGACGCGCCGAGGAAACCGCGCACCTGCGTGCGTTCACGCGCCTGCATCCGCAGCGACTCCCCGAGCAATCCCCACGCGGCGTAAGCGTATTCGAGCGGTATCTCCGTGCCGAAGCGCGCCGCCGATTCAACCCGCACAACGCGCCCCGCCGTCTTCTCCTCCGGCGCGGCCGCGTGGAACTCGCCCGTCCGCGCGTCGCGCGTGAAAGCGCGCGCGTTATCGAAAATGCGCGCGCGGAAAGTCTTGAGAAACTCGCGCTCCCCGTCGCGCCACTTGAAGCCCATCTCGCGCGCGACTTCGTACAAATTCTGGCAGACCGCGCCGAGATTCAGACGCTCGCCGACTTCTTCCGCGAGGAAAGAGATCATCCCCTGCGTCAGCGCGGGCGTCGAAGTCAGGAGGTCGTAGAAGGCCGGGATGGCGCACAGGGACGCAAAGTGGCGCGCGAGCGCATCGAGCAGAGAGCGTTGGCCGCGCCGGTCGTAGAGATAGACGTGGACGGGGGCGGAGTTGGCGTCAGCCACGCGCGCAATCGCCGGCAGCAGTCGCGTCACCCACGCCACCAGCAGCGCGCGCTCGCTCTCCTCGTCGGGCTTCGTCTCTGTGTTCTCGACGATATCGATTGAACCCGCCGGCCCCGCCACGATGCCCGCCAGCAGGTAAACTTTATCCTCCAGGTGATCGCGCTCGGCGTCCACGTAAACTTTAATGAGATTCGGATACTGCCCCTCGTCCGGCAGCGACCCCCAATCCGCGCCGAGCAGGTAACGCTTCGCTTCCACATCGCGGTCGAGCCGGCGCAACGCCGCACGCGCACGCTGCGCGAGCACGGGCAGGCGGCTGCCGAGCGGCCAGCGAGCAGTGATGCGCTCGACGTCTCTCGCACGTCCCGGCGCGGGCAACATCGCGCGCTCGCCGTAATCCAACAAACTCGAAAGTTCGCGCGCCGAACGCACGCCGACGCCGAGGAGCGCGCCCTTTTCCGTCGCGGTCAGTGTGGGGATAAGCGAGAGGTCTTCGCGTTCGGCCGTGTCCACGAAGCACAGCGCGTTGTAAGGGCAGCCGTCGCAGTGTGCGCCGAGATGATAAGCGGCGTCCGCGAAATTGCGCGCCGAGGCGCGCGCGACATCGGAATCGGTCGCCGCCACGAGTTGCTCGATCTCGTCCAGATAAAGCGACAAATCGAAACGCTCGATCTCGTCGGGCGCAAGCTCGGAGTCGCGCGCAGCAATCGCGCCTTTGAAACTGGCGGGGCGGAGATTGGCCGCAAGCAACGCTTCGTCGAGGAGGCGCGCGTAAAAAGCGACTTGCAGACGAAAGCCCACCGTCTCGCGGCGGCTCGCCTTGATGTCGATCACGGTCACGTCAACCGCTGCGCCGTCGGCGTGACGCACGACCTCGATCAAGTCGGGATAGCCTTCGCAGTCGCACCCGCCGATGCGCCCTTCGAGCCGCGCCTGGTAGTAGAAAGTGCGCTGCCCGGCCGCCTGCGATTTCAAAGCGGAGATGAACGCCGCCGCCGAAGTGTTCTGCAAATTACACACGTTCGCGCGCGCGCCCAACTCCGCCACCCGGTCACGTTCGAATTGCTGTCCCGATTCGGAGAGCAGTGGCGACAGATTTTCAAAGCCTACCCGATAACGCGCCGCGATCTCTTTCGCTTCCGTGGGAAAGAGCGCGAGACGCAGGTAACGCTCGCAGCGTTTGCGCGACACGTACTGCGCGAGTCGATGCGCGCCGAGCGTGCGTTCGGTGAACAGGTGGTGTGCGTTGGATTCCGGGTCGTGCGACATGCGAGGAAGTTGTGGGCGGACTTTCTAACGAACTTTCTTTCGGCGGAATTGCTGACGGCGAAAATCGTGTGCGGCTCGCCTTAGCCCCGAACACGTGCGAGCCTCCGTCGCGCTCCGCCTGCCTATTTCTTCGGGCGCACAACGGTGAGCGTCGGCGTCTCCGTCCGCTCGACGGCATCGAGAATTTGTTCACGCAGCGCGGCGTCCGTCTCCGCGTCGTTCGACAGAAGCTTTTCCAGTTTGTCTTTGACGGGGCTGTAGCTGACTTTGCGTTCAAAGAGCGCGGCGAATTCATCAGCCCCCAACCGGCCTTCGAGCGCGCTCACCTTCTCCGGGTTACACTTCAAACTCGTCTTGAAACTGCATTTCAACACGCCCGCTTCGCCTCCGAGCGTCACCGCGCCCGCCACGCGCTCGCGCGTTGCGGCCGCCGCCTTGAGCCGTTCCTTGATCGCGTCCAGGCGATCCTTGATGCGTTTCTCTTCGGCGTGCAGACCGATGTACTCCGAGACGAGCGTCTGCACCTCCGCGTCGTCCGGCGCGACGCCCGCCCCGGCCGCTGCCGTTCCCCGCGCGGCACAATCGGAACAGAGCACGGCATCGTCTCGCGTGAGGGCTTCGTCCTGCGGGATGAGGCCGAGGCACAGCGCGCAGCCGACGTAGTAGTTCTTCGCACAGACGGGGCACAGCGTTTCTCCGCGACGCCCCGCGACCCTCTCCGACGCCGGCTCCAGACATTCGACGCACAATTGCGGCGCGGCGGCCGCAGCGAAATGTTCCGGCGGTTCCGTGCGGATTTTGTCTTTGGCTTCCAAGCTGTTTTTCTCCGGGATGAATACGAGAAGATGTCCGAAGCCGGACGAGACGGCGCGTGCTCGCTTTCGGAGTGCGCGTTCTAAGGCTCGCGAGACTGTAACAAAAGCCTTTTGTCTTGTCGAGACGAAGGCCTTGCCGCGCCCTCACGCCACGCGGAACCGACGGCCGGGGGGCAACTTGCCGTCCTCATTTCATTTTTTTCGTATACGGACAAAAAAAGTGTTGACAATATCTCCTGTCGGGTTTATATCTATCCGGCGCGCGAGGAAAGCGAAATGTGCGCGCAAGGAAGAATGAGAAATTCAATGTCGATGAACCGGACACATTCAAAAAGCATAGTCGCCGCCGCCGTAAGCCGGAGGGCTTCGGGACGCGCCTGTGCCGGCCTGTTTAGCGAAGCCGCGCGCTTCGCGGCGGTCTTGTGCCCCGGTTCGTTACCGACTTATCTGCACGGCGGCGGACTCATGTGTAAAGACGCGAATTCCACGATTCAACTCTGGAATGCCGACCGTCGTCAGGTCAGTCTAATTTAAAAAGCGGGAGCGGCCTCCCGCTCCCAAAATCTCGAAAATAGCTTTAAGAGAATTGAAGGAGCGGGCCGACTTCCCTGTCGAAGTCAAAGGCCCGCTCTTTTTGTTGTTTGATAACCGAATTGATTTTTGTACGGACGAGGGCGGTGAGATGTGCCTTCATACGGACGGTGTGGCCGCCTTTGCTCCGGCGTGAGCGCGGGAGGCTTCGCGCCGTTCGCGGGAGAAGCGTTGCAGCGGGGCATATCCGGCGGCGACACTCCCCGCCCTCGTTTTTTTTCAATAGCAATTTTTTTTCGCGTGAGTGGCTGAGCAGCAAAAGCACCTGACTGTAAATCAGGCGTCCGCGGACTACGTAGGTGCGAGTCCTACCTCACGCATCGCACATTGAAACTTTGGGAGCATGGTGTAACGGGCAACATAGCAGTCTCCAAAACTGCGGCTTTCGGTTCGACTCCGAATGCTCCTGTCGCTGCACAGACAAAAGCGGAGGGTACGCCAAAACGGTCTGGCACCAGTCTTGAAAACTGGCGAGCAACAGTCTCATAGGGGTTCGAGTCCTCTACTCTCCGCCAACTTTCCACAACTCACGGAGGCGTGCCGAAACTGGTAGCCGGAACTGTTTGCTAAACAGTCGGGCGTAAGCGTCCCGTGCAGGTTCAACTCCTGTCGCCTCCGCCAATTGATTGCGGAATG
>DASQLU010000077.1:0-128984 GCA_035645855.1 Pyrinomonadaceae bacterium | reverse complement strand
AGCGGGCGGCGAGTTGCCGCTGCGAGCCTTCGCCACTACGGTAGGCGTCCAGCACGCGGCGGCGCAAATCTAGGGAGTAGGGCTTCATGGGCGCGCAGCATACTCGCTGTCTGTGGTCTGTTCAAGTGAAATATGCTCTAGTCCGCGCGCCAATCTCCCGCCCCGCGCTCGCGTGCGAACGCGCCGCCAACCTGAAATCCACGCGCCGGTGAAACAACGGCAACATATTTATCTCATCATCCGATTCGAATAAATTCTCGAATCGGGAAAGGGTTTAACTCGATGATTGCTGCCACACGCCCGCGCCGAGACCGGCCGGGCACGATTCCCGTAAACGTCAAGGCGCTCCTCTTTCTTTGCCTGTGCGCGGGCGGCTGCGCCGCGAAGCAAACCCCGCGACAGCAGCAGCAGCAGGAGCAACAGCGCGGCGCGCAAACATCACCCCGCACGACGGACGCCGCGCCGCCGCAGCGGGCGCGCGAGGGCGGCGCGAAGACGACCGGCTCCACGCTCACCGGCCGCGCCGCGCTCGGCGACTGGACGACGGACGCGCCCGGCGTGCGCCGCCGCATCACCACGGCCGACTTGCCCGCGCCCTTCGACACGCGCTCGGTCGATAACGGGCCGCGACTCGTCGCGCGGCCGGCGAACGCCTGGCCGAAAGTGCCCGCCGGGTTCAAGGTCGAGGAGTTCGCCACGGGGCTGGAAAATCCGCGTCTCGTCCGCGTCGCGCCGAACGGCGACATCTTCGTTGCCGAAAGCCGCGCGGGCAAGATACGCATACTTCGCGCCCCCGACGGCGCGGGCAAGCCCACGCACAACGACATCTTCGTCTCCGGCCTGACGCGGCCGTTCGGCATCGCCTTCTACCCCGCGGGCGCGAACCCGCAATACGTCTACGTCGCCAACACCGGCTCGGTCGTGCGTTTCCCCTACCGCAACGGCGACCTGCGCGCGCGCGGCGAGGCCGAGATGATCGTGGCGGACATTCCCGGCGGCGGGCAGTTGCGCGGCGGCGGCCACTGGACGCGCGACATCGTTTTTTCCCGCGACGGCAAGAAGATGTACGTCTCAGTCGGCTCGCATTCGAACGTCTGGGAGAACGAGCGCGAAAACGAGGACAGGCGCGCCAGCATACTCGAATACAACCCCGACGGCACGGGCTTTCGCATCTACGCATGGGGCATCCGTAACGCCGTAGGGATCGCCGTCCACCCGCAGACCGGCGACCTCTGGGCTTCGGTCAACGAGCGCGACGGCCTCGGCGACGACCTCGTGCCCGACTACATCACGCGCGTGCGCGTGGGCGGCTTCTACGGCTGGCCCTGGTATTACCTCGGCGCGAATCAAGACCCGCGCCACGCGGGCAAACGCCCAGACCTGCGCGACAAGGTGATCGTTCCCGACGTGCTCCTGCAATCGCACTCGGCGTCGCTCCAGATGGAGTTCTACACGGGCGCGCAGTTCCCCGGAGAGTATCGCCACGAAGCTTTCGCCGCCGAGCACGGCTCCTGGAACCGCTCGCGCCGGACGGGCTACAAAGTGATCCGCGTGCCCCTGAAAAACGGCGTGCCGACGGGTGAGTATGAAGACTTCATGACGGGATTCGTGACGCCCGAAGGCGACGTGTGGGGACGCCCCGTCGGCGTCGCCACCGGCAGAGACGGCGCGCTGTTCGTGACGGACGACGGCTCAAGGACTGTCTGGCGAATTTCTTATCAGGGCAAGTAGGCCTCGGAGCCGGTAGGTTGGAAGTAATCGCTAGGTTGGAAGTAATCGCGCGGCCGGGCATCAATTTCGACTGATGTCCGGCCGCGCGTCATTCGACCTGGCGGCGCGTGTTATTTGATCGAAGCCAGCACGCGCCTGATCAACTCGTCGGGGTTGGCCTGATGCCAGCGCCAGACGATGACGAGGTCGTGTTCCGGGTCGATCCAGATCGTGTTCGAGCCATAGCCGAGCGCGGCGTAGCTCGATTCGGGCGCGCTCGGCCAGGCCTTGCGCCCCGTGTTCAGCCACCACAGGTAGCCGTAGTCGGCCTTGACCTTGCCCGGCGCGGTCGCTTCGCGCACCCACTGCCCGGAGATGATTTGCCGTTCGCGCCACTTGCCCTCGCGCAGGTGCAGGTAGCCGAAGCGCGCCTCGTCGCGCGTGTTGATCCAGAGGCCGCCGCCCCAACGCGTCCCGCCGCTCACCGAAGCCATCTTCCGGCCGCCGATCAAGACCTCCGAGTTTGCGTAGCCGTGATACCGCCAAGCCTCTGACGCGCCGATGGGGCGCATGATCTCGTCGCGCAGCACTTCGGGCAGCGGCTTCCGCCACAGGCGCAGGAGCGAGAGGGCGAGCCGGTTGATACGCACGTCGTTGTACTCGTAATAAGTGCCGGGCGCGCGCAGCTCGCGCGGCGCGCGCCGGCCTTTGCCGAACGCCTCGACGCCGTTGAAGTCGTGCGACTTGCCCCACATCACGCCCTCCCACTCGCTCGTCTGCCGCGCGTGCTGCTCCCAGGTAACGGCCGCATTGTGCGGCGAATCGTAACCGCCGTCGCCGACGTATCGCCGCACGGGGTCGCCCACGCTTTTGATCAACCCACGATCAACCGTGAGGCCGAGCAGCGCGGCGAGGAAACTTTTGGCGACGCTGTAGGTCGGGTCAACCCGCAGCGTGTCGCCCCACTCCGCGACGATGTAACCGTGGCGGAGGATGATGCCGTTGGTCTCGCCGCGCTCCTTCGGCAAAGCGCCGAGCACCGCCCCGAACGTCTCGACCTGTGCGGAGAAGTCGCGCGGCACTTTGCTCTCCTGCGTGCGTGCGTAGGCGACCGCCTGTGCGAGCAGCGCGGCGTCCATCCCGACTTCCGCGGCCGTCCTGCGTTGCCACGCCGCATCGCCGCGCGGCGGGTAATAAAACGCTTCCCGCTTTTCGCCGGCGCGCGCCCGTGCCTGCGCCGCCTCGGTGCGTTGTAACGGCGTGAACCCGGCCGCCGCGACGAGCGCGAGGACGATGAGAACGTTGAGAACGTTGAAAAGTTTACGCGTCATGGCCTGCCCTTCCCCGGGAGTAAAATTTCCTTCCGGCCTTCGTTGAAAGAATTTGTCCGGCACGAAGTATATTTGTGCGGGCGGCGCAAACGCTAACGGCGGACGCGAAGCATGAGACGAACATCGCCCACGGCGGCGCGCGCGTGCAGTGGACGCGAAAGGAACGCGGATCAGTGGCCGAAGATTATTCAGGCAACCCGAATTTGATCATCCCCGTGGGGACGCAGGTGGTGACGCTCGTCGAGGCCAGAGGGCAAAACGGGGGAAGAATGTGCCCGCGCGGCGCGGTCGGCGAAGTCTTCGCCGCGCCGCAGGACAACTTTCATTCCTACCACGTGCGTTTCCCCGACGGCACGCAGACCACGCTCAGGCGACACGAATTCGCCGTCAGGAAACATCATCAAGCCGCGACGCCTCGTGAGTCTGAGGACAGCATCACAGACTTCTACCTGCGGGAGCACGTCATCTACGTGTGCGTCGTCGGCTCGCGCGCCTACGGGTTGGACGACGCCGGGTCGGACACAGACCGGCGCGGCATCTACCTGCCGCCGGCCGCGATGCACTGGTCTCTCTACGGCGTGCCCGAACAGTTGGAGAACAAGCAGACGGAGGAGTGCTACTGGGAGATGCAGAAGTTTTTGACGCTCGCGCTCAAGGCGAATCCGAACGTGCTCGAATGCCTCTACACGCCGCTCGTCGAGCGCGCGACGCCGCTCGCTCTGGAACTGCTCGACATGCGCGCGGCCTTCCTGTCGAAACTTGTCTATCAAACTTACAACGGCTACGTGATGTCGCAGTTCAAGAAGCTGGAACAAGACCTGCGCGGTAGTCGCGGCGAGATCAAGTGGAAGCATGCCATGCACCTGATCCGCCTCCTGCTCGAAGGCATCGGCGTACTCCGCGAAGGCTTCCTCCACGTCCGCATGGACGAACACCGCGAGTCGCTGCTGGCGATTCGCCGCGGCGCGATTGGCTGGGCGGAAGTGAACGCGTGGCGGCTCCGTCTCCACCGTGAGTTCGACGCCGCTTTCGCCGCGACCCGCCTGCCGGAGCGCCCCGACTACGAACAAGTCAACGCATTTTTAATCAGGGCGCGACGCGCGGCGGCAGCGGCGTCCGCCGTCGCGCGCGAGGGAGACGAAAGCATATGAACATGATCATAGACGAACGCGTGCGACGCGAGGTGGACGCACACCCCTACCCGCTACTCTTTGCCACGATCAGCGGCGCGCATCTCTACGGCTTCCCCTCGCCCGATTCCGATTACGACCTGCGCGGCGCGCACATCCTGCCGGTCAGTGAAGTCGTCCGCCTCGACGCGGGGCGCGAGACCGTGGAAGTGTCGGAAGTGAGAGACGGATTGGAGATCGATCTCGTGACGCACGACATCAAAAAGTTCTTCGGCCTCCTGCTCAAAAAGAACGGTTACGTGTTGGAACAACTCTGCTCGCCGCTCGTCGAGCGCGCGATGCCGGAGCACGAAGAGTTGAAAGAGATCGCCCGCCGCTCCTGCATCACGCGCCACCACAGCCACCACTATTTCGGCTTCGCCGAGACGCAGTGGAAACTCTTCGAACGGGAGCGGCCGCGCCGCGTCAAGCCGCTGCTCTATGTCTACAGGGTTTTACTGACGGGTATCCACCTGATGCGAACCGGCGAGGTCGAGGCCAATTTGCTCCGGCTCAACGAGGAGTTCAAACTGTCATACGTCGAGGAACTGGTCGCGCGGAAACTCGGGGGCACGGAGCAGGCCGCACTCGAAGACGCTGACATCGAGTTTCACCAGGACGAGTACGCACGCCTGCGCCGCCAGCTTGAGGACGCGCACCGTGCGAGCCGCCTGCCCGAAGCGCCTTCCGGCAAGGCTGCGCTCGACGACCTACTCGTTCGCCTCCGGCTCGCCGCCGCTTGACGTGCGCCGCGCTCAGGACGAAAGCGAAGGGCGCGGGATTACAAGCCCCACGCCCTTCGCTTTCATCAGCCGGAAATTTGTTGCCGCCGCAACTTAATCCCCGGTTTGTTGCCGCCGCTACTTAATCCCCGGTGGACGCGCCTTCAATTTCGGCCTCCGGGTGGTTTGAGATGACTTCGCCGTCGGGCATGATGATCGATTCGTGGTCGGCCGTGACTCGCTCGCCTTCGATGGTTATTTCTTCGCCCGAGAGCGTTGGCACGGGGAGGTTGTCGAGATAGCGTTCGGCGTCGATGGCGGCCATGCAGCCCGTCCCGGCGGCCGTGATGGCCTGACGGTAGAAGGAATCCTGCGCGTCGCCGCAGGCGAAGACGCCGGGAATGTTGGTCGCCATCGAATGACCGTTCGTCTTGAGGTAGCCGATGTCGTCCATCTCCAGCCAGCCTTTGAACATGTCCGTGTTCGGCTTGTGGCCGATGGCGACGAAGACGCCTTCGCAGTCGAAGGTCGTCTCCTCGCCCGTCCGGTTGTTGGAGAGGCGCACGGCCGTGACGCCCGCCTCCGGCGTGCCGAGAATTTCCCGCACGTCGGTGTTCCAGATAAAGTCGATCTTCTCGTTCTTCAACGCCTTGTCCTGCATGATCTTCGAGGCGCGCAGGTGGTCGCGGCGATGGATGACGGTGACGCTTGAGGCGTAGCGCGTGAGGAAGGTGGCCTCCTCCATCGCCGTGTCGCCGCCGCCGATGACGACGATCTTTTTGCCTTTGAAGAAGAAGCCGTCGCAGGTGGCGCAGGCCGAAACGCCGAGACCGCCGAGACCGTGCGGCGCGGGCGCTTCGCCCGGAATGCCGAGCCACTTCGCAGACGCGCCCGAGGCGATGATGAGCGTCTCGGCCTTCACCGTGTGGTCGGTTGTGTGGAGCGTGAAGGGGCGTTCCGAGAGATCGACTTTATCGATCCAGGAGACGAGAAACTCCGTGCCGAAACGCGCCGCCTGCGCGCGAAAGTGATCCATCAATTCCGGCCCCTGGATGCCTTCGGGAAAGCCGGGGTAATTCTCGACTTCGGTCGTGATGGTCAGTTGACCGCCGGGCTGCGGGCCTTCGATGACGAGAGGTTTGAGGTCGGCGCGCGCCGCGTAAATGGCGGCCGTCAACCCGGCCGGGCCGGAACCGATGATCACCACTTCTTTGTGTAAAATTTCTTGAGTCATCTCGCTCTTAGTCGCTCTCCTTCAGGATGTTCGCGCGTCCGGGGCGGGCGCGGACGCGCATTTTGTGTGTGGCCTTTTCGCTTGCGCGTGTAGTATAACTCTCTCCGCTGGATGTAGTCGAATCAGACCTTGTGGGCGTCGCGACGCGGGCGCTATTCCCTCTCGCCACACCGGGGGACGCGCGGCGGAAACTTTAGAGACATTGGACTCACCGGGAAGCAAAGCAATCGCCAGTCCGACCATCGAGACAATCGCCGTGCTCGGCGCGGGCACGATGGGGCACGGCATCGCGCAGGTGGCCGCGCTCGTCGGCTACCGCGTTGTGCTGCGCGACGTGGAGCGGGAATTTCTCACGCGCGGCCTGCGCGCCATCGAAGACAATCTCGATAAAGGCATCCGCCGCGGCAAGACCACCGAGGCCGAGCGCGACCTCGCGCTGCAACGCATCCGCGGCGCGACGAGCCTCCGCGACGCGGCGCACGCCGACCTCTTCATCGAAGCCGTCCCGGAACGCATGGAGTTGAAGCAGGAGACGATTCGCGAAGTGGAGCGCGTGGCGGAGCGCGATTTTCTGTTCGCGTCGAACACTTCCTCGCTCTCCATCACGGAGATCGCACGCGCCGCGCGCCGCCCGGAGCGCGTCGTCGGCATGCACTTCTTCAACCCCGTCCACATCATGCGCCTCGTCGAGATTGTCGTCGGCGCGGAGACGAGCGCGGAGACGGCGGAGGCGGCGCGCGCCGTCGGGCGTCGGATGAAGAAAGAGCCGATCACGGTGCGCGATGTGCCGGGTTTCGCATCGAGCCGCCTCGGCGTAGCTTTAGGCTTGGAGGCGATGCGGATGCTGGAACAGGAAGTGGCGAGCGCGAAAGATATAGATACCGCGATGGAACTCGGCTACAATCACCCGATGGGGCCGCTGCGCCTGACCGATCTGGTCGGCCTCGACGTGCGCCTGAGCATCGCCGAATACCTGCACCGCACGCTCGGCTCGGAGACTTTCCGCCCGCCGGAAATTCTGCGGCGCATGGTGGCCGCCGGGCGTCTCGGCAAAAAAAGCGGCGAAGGGTTCTACAACTGGAACGACGAATAACAGTTTTGAGTTTTCAGTTTTCAGCGAAAGCCGCCATGCGTCGAACACTGAACTGAATACTGAACTGAAAACTCAAAACTGAAAACTATCCAATGACCACCCCGACCAACGAAGAGAGACGTTTCGCGCTGCGCATGTCGCTGCGCCTGCCCATCGTCGTCTCCGGTCGCGCGGAGGACGGCGCGGCGTGGAGCGAACCGACCGAGACGGACGACATCTCCACCACGGGCGCGCTCTTCCACCTCAATCAGAAAGTCACGCGCGGCGAGCAGCTTTACCTGCGCGCGCACCGCCCGGACGGCGCGCCCATCGAAGTTACAGCCCGCGTCGTGCGCATCGCCTCGGCCATCTACGGCACGGCGCGCATCGGCGTCCACATTCTCGAACCCACGGAAAACTGGCTGCGTCTCTTCGTCTCCTGGGTCGCGGACGATCACGGCGCGCCGGCGGAAGAAGCCTAAAGCACAGGGTCTCAAGTTTCAGGTTGCAGGTTTCAAGTTCAAAGACCGTAGAACCTTCTCAGTCTTGAAACTTGGAACCTGCAACCTGAAACTATTTTTCGGAGAAAAATTTAATGTCGCAACCATACGAAACTTTGCTGGTCGAGCGGCGCGGGCGCGTCGCCATCATCACGATCAACCGGCCGGAGAAACGCAATGCCCTGAACATCCAGACGCGGGCGGAGGGCGCGGCCGCGCTCGAAGAGTTGCGCGAGGACGAAGAAGTGCGCGTCGTGGTGTTTACCGGGGCGGGCGATAAGGCGTTCATCGCGGGCGCGGACATCGGCGAGTTTGCCGGGCGCACCGCCAACGTGCAGCGCGACGTGATGACCGGCCGCTCGCTCTTCACCGCCATCGACACTTTCCCGAAACCCGTCATCGCCATGATCAACGGCTACTGTCTCGGCGGCGGCTGCGAACTCGCCATGGCCTGCGACCTGCGCATCGCCAGCGAACGCGCCTCCTTCGGTCAACCGGAAATCAACCTCGGCATCATCCCCGGCGGCGGCGGCACGCAGCGCCTCACGCACCTCGTCGGCGAAGGCAAGGCGATGGAGTTGATCCTGACGGGCGAGATCATAGACGCGCAGACGGCCTACGCTTACGGCCTCGTCAACACCGTCGTCCCGGCCGAAGAACTCGAAGCCAAGACTTTGGAACTTGCCAATCGCATCGCCGAGAAGAGTCCTATCGCCCTGCGCATGGCGAAGGAAGCCGTCAAGACCGCCTCGCGCTCGACGCTCGACGAAGGCCTGCGCCGCGAGATCGATCTCTTCGCCCTCTGCTTCTCCAGCGAAGACAAAGACGAAGGCGTCAAAGCCTTTATGGAAAAACGCAAACCGGAATTCAAGGGGCGATAAACAGGCCGTCGCCTCCGTACAACTCAACCTCTCCCACATCGAATCCAGAGGCGGCCTGACGGCATAACAGGCCGCCTCTGGATGTTTCTCCCCCACACCTGCGCGCGCGCGTCTCCTACCGGGGAGGGAAAGGAAATCACCTCGCTTGAAGATCATCACTTCGCTCGCGGGCATCTTGCTGGCAGCCGTCGGCGGCGTAATGGCTTACCGCGCCGTCTTCATCGGCCGGCGCGCGGCGGCGCTCGTCATCACGGAGACGGGCGTCGTGCATGAGGTGCCGGACACGTGGCGCATCTTCTCTGGAATCGCGCTGCTCGTCGCCGGGGCGTGCCTCGCCTTCTTCGCCCTACGCCCGCGCCGCCGCCCCTAGACGCGCGCTTGACGACTTTTCGCGCCCTAAGCTACTCTCTCCACTCGTCGCCCACACGACACAATCAAACAAGGGGCCGTAGCTCAGCTGGGAGAGCGCATGACTGGCAGTCATGAGGTCAGGGGTTCGATCCCCCTCGGCTCCACCAATACCTACAAACACTTAGGGGCAGCCGCGTGGCTGCCCCTAAGTGTTTGTGCGCCAATCTTATGATTAGCGAAAAATCTTGAACAGCGGCGGCGGAGTCTGACAGGCTCGGCCGCTTTTGATTTTCGAGACAGAGCGTCTAACTTTGGTTGGAAGGCGGCGTTTGAGAGGGGCGCACTATTAAGTATCGCGGGCACGCATCAGGTCTCGCGGGCACAGGATATTAATCGAAAATGACCGGATATTAAAGGTGATGCGTTTGTGCCTGAAGAAGTGCGGCGAGAGCATGAAATTCATGCGCGTTATCGTCTGCGCGTGCGCGTCGGAGATTTCGGAGGGCAATTCAAGTGTTGAAATATTTGGAGTTTCCCGGAGGCCGGCTGTTTCTCCCTGTTTGGGAATGGAGATTGCCGGAAGGTCTCTGATATAGTGCTCTCCTCGACAGGTCGCTTTCGCGGGTCATGACGGGAAAATTCGCGTGCGTGGGAAGAAACGTTATTTCTGTGTTGTAATATTCGTTTTTGCGGCGACTATAGCCATGCCACGCGCATCAGAGTGCATGTCGTGTGGTTCGATAGGTTAAATGTCGCCCGGACGAAAATCCAGGCAGAGTAAAATTTTAAGACTGTTCTGATGAAGATCGTAGCCAGCAAACATCCCCTCCCAGAAGACCGGCGCGCCGACCCCTCCGGTGCAACCCTGTCGCCGAAGTTGATGGACGCCAAGCAACTGCTCTTCAACCGCGAGTACAGTCTGTTGGAATTCTTCCGCCGCGTACTCGAAGAAGGCCTGGACGCCACGCAGCCGCTCCTGGAGCGTTTGAAGTTCCTCGCCATCTTTTCGAGCAACGTGGACGAGTTTTTCATGATCCGCGTGTCGGGGCTGAAAGAGGAGTTCGAGCACGACGTGACGGAACTGTCGCCCGACGGCATGACGCCCGCCGCCCAACTCGCCGGGATCAGGCAGCGACTCCTGCCGATGCTCGCCGAACAGAGCCGCTGCCTCGTCGAAGAGTTGCTGCCGCAACTGAGAGCTGAAGGCATCGTCATCGCCTCCTACAACTCCCTGTCGGAAGATGAGCGCATCGCGCTGCAGGACTATTTCGAGGATCAGGTCTTCCCGGTGCTGACGCCGCAGGCCGTCGATCCGAGCCACCCGTTTCCCTACATCTCGAACCTGAGCCTGAACATCGCGCTGATGGTTGCGCCGCTGCCGGAACACGGCATCACGAGTTCGCTCGTCGGCAAGATCGAGCCGCGTTTCGCGCGCATCAAAGTGCCGCCGCTCGTGCCGCGCCTGATCCCGCTGGAAAAAGACGGCTCGCGGTTCATCCTGCTCGAAGACCTGATCGCGGCCAACGCCAACGCGCTGTTCCCGCGGATGCGCGCCAGCGCGTGCCACGCCTTCCGCGTCACGCGCGACGCGGACATAGACATCCGCGAAGACGAGGCCGACGACCTCCTGCGCATCATGCAACAGACGTTGCGCAAGCGTCGTTTCGGCACGGCCGTGCGCCTCGAAGTGGCCGAGGCGATGCCCGCAGACATGACGAAGTATCTCACCGATTCAATCGGCGTCGAGGCGGAAGACGTGTACCGTGTGGGCGGCCCCCTGAACGTGCCCGACCTGATGAAGCTCTACAAACTCGACCGCCCCGAATTGAAGGACGCGCCCTTCAAGCCGCGCATGCCCGGCGCGCTGAGCCGACCGCGCCTCTCTATCTTCGACGCCATCCGCGAGCAGGACATCCTGCTGCATCATCCCTACACGTCGTTCACGCCCGTGACGGATTTCATCGCCGCCGCCGCGCACGACGAGCACGTCGCGGCCATCAAGATTTGTCTCTATCGCACAGGCCACAACTCGCCGATCCCGCAATCGCTCATCGAGGCGAGCGAGCAGGGCAAGCAGGTGACGGCCATCATCGAACTCAAGGCGCGCTTCGACGAGGAGAACAACATCGAATGGGCGCAACGGCTGGAAGAGGCCGGCGTCCACGTCGTCTACGGGCTGATGGGACTCAAGACTCACTGCAAGCTCGCGCTCGTCGTGCGCCGCGAAGACGACTCGATGCGCCGCTACGTTCACATCGCCTCGGGCAATTACAACCCGGACACCTCGCGCACCTACACAGACCTCGGTCTCTTCACCGCCGACGAAGATATCGGCGCGGACGCCTCCGAACTCTTCAACTACCTGACCGGCTATTCGCGGCAGAAAGAGTACCGGCAACTGTTGGTCGCGCCCGTCAACATGCGCGAGCGCATGATCGCGCTCCTCAACCGAGAGGCCGAGCACTCGCGCGCCGGTCGCCCCGCGCGCATCGTCATCAAGATCAACCGGCTGGCCGACATCGAGATCATCCGCGCGCTCTACGATGCGTCGCAGGCGGGCGTCAAGATCGACCTCATCGTGCGCGGCGTCTGCATGCTGCGCCCCGGCGTCGCGGGGTTGTCCGAGTCGATCACGGTGCGCAGCCTCGTCGGCCGTTTCCTCGAACACAGCCGCGTCTTTTATTTCGCGAACGGCGGCGAGGAAGAGTTCTATACGGGCAGTTCCGACTGGATGCCGCGCAACCTCAACCGGAGGGTCGAGGTCGTCGCGCCCGTTCACGATTCGCGCCTGCGCCGTCATTTCAAGGACGTTATTCTGGCCGCCTACCTGCGCGACAACGTGAAGGCGCGCAGGCTTCTCCCCGACGGCTCTTACGAACGCATCCAGCCCGCCGAGGGCGAGGAGCAGTTCGATAGCCAGCTGCATTTCATGAACGTTCAGCTTTAAGCCTGTAGCGTCAAAATATCATTTGCCGGAGAGGTGTTAACGCATGTTTCGACAGAATAAACTCGGCGCGCTGATGCTGGCCTTCATCATCGCGCTAGGACTTTCGACGACGGCTTTCGCCGTCCAGAAGAAATCCAGGAAGACCAAAAAGCCGATGCCGGCGGGCACGCCCGTCATGTGGCGCGAACCGGCGGACATCGCCACGCGCGATCTGTTCAACGGTTCGGGCGGCGAGGAGGGAAAACCCGATCTCTCGCGCCTCACGATGATCGAGCGAGTGCAGGGCGGCTTCTCCGAGAAGTATCGCGTGCGCGACGGGGCGGGGCGCGAGTGGGTGGCGAAGGTCAGCCGTGAGGCGCAGTCCGAGGCGGCCGCCGTGCGCCTGTTGTGGGCGGTGGGCTACGTCACGGAACTCACCTACCTCGTGCCGACCGCGACCATCCCCGGCACGCCGAAAGGCACTTACGAAAACGTGAGATTCGAGGGGCGTTCCAAGGACATCAAGCGGCTCGACCCGTGGCTGTGGGATAAGAATCCTTTCGCGGGCAAGCGCGAGTTTCAGGGCTTGAAAGTGATGATGCTCCTGCTCAATAACTGGGACATCAAGGACGACAACAACGGGATTCTCCACGTCGTCACGCCGGAGGGGCAGAGCGAACTGCACTACATCGTCAGCGACCTCGGCGCGACGTTCGGCAAGATCGGCAGCGGGCCGCTCTGGGCGCTCAAGCGCAGCCGCAACAACCCGGAAGACTATGCCGACTCGAAATTCGTCGACCGCGTCGACAAGGAGAAGGATCGCGTCTCCTTCCACTACGGCGGCAAGAAGCAGGATGTCTTTGAAGACATCTCGGTCGGCGACGTGCAATGGATCGCGGGGCTGCTCTCGCGCCTGAGCGACCAGCAGCTCAGCGACGCCTTCCGCGCGGCCAACTACAACCCGGAGGAAGTGACGATGCTGACGAGCGCAGTGCGCGCGCGCATCAACGAACTCGCCAACCTCATGCCGGCGCAATCCTGAAAAGCTTCGGCCACTACGCCGAGCCAGTCCAAATTATTCACACACGCCCGCCGCTCGTCCGAAGCGGCGGGCGTAGTAAAGTTAAGGTGAAATGCTCAGAAGAAACCAGCAGAAAACCCTGATCGTCGGGGCACTTGCCGCGCTCCTCGGTTTCGCGGTCGTCGCCTTCCTGATGTCTCGCGACGGCCAGCCGGATGATGCTCCCGCCGCCACCGCGACGCAGCAGGCGACGACGCCGGCGGACGCTCCCGCCCGAACCTCGCCGGAGACCACGGCGGGCGAAGCCCGTCCCGACCCGAACGCCGCAGCGCAACCCCAGACCGGCACGCAAACTCAGACCGGCACACAACCCCAGACCGGCGCGCAAGGGCAGCAAGCGGGCGGCGGTGACGCCGGCGGCAACGACTCCGTTATCGCCATGCTCTTCGGCGCGGACGACATCAAGGCAGCCCCCAACGCGCCGCCCGAAAGTTGGAAGGTGGTAATCCCGCGCATCATCGTGCGGCTCTCGCTGGCCGCGTTGCTCGTGGCGGCGCTGGCCTTCCGGCCGCGTCGCGGCGTGCCCTCGCTGCCGCGCAACCCCTACGTGGCGCAGACGCAAATCCTGCTCGCCGTTGTCGCCTCCGCGCTGATGATGATCGTGGGCGACAGCGCGGCGCGCGCTTTCGGCATCTTCGCCGCCGCCTCGCTCGTCCGTTTCCGCACGAACATCCGCGACCCGAAGGAAGTGACGGTTCTCCTGATCAGTCTCGCGGTCGGTCTGGCGACGGGCGTCGGCCGCTGGGAACTCGCGCTGACGCTTGCCCTCTTCGTCTTCCCGCTGCTCTGGGTGCTCGAACACTACGAACTCGGACAAGTGGTGCGCCCCATCCTCGTAACCGTCAAGTCGCGCGACACGACGCGCACGCAGGAGACGCTCATCCAAATCTTCCGGCGTCACAGGTTCAACGTCGAACTGCGTCAACTCGATCCTTCGGACGCGGAAGAGCCTGTCGGCTGCATCGTCTATTTCGTGAACATGAGCCTCAACGTCAGCACCGACGCCCTGAGCGAGGAGATCATGTCGTCCGATCCCGAGCACATCGAAGGCATTGAGTGGGAGCAGACGAAGGGCACGGGCAATCAAATTTATCAATAGTCGCTCTATCAATCGGCCGCTCCGTACAATCGGCGGCGCGCGCACACACACTCTCTTCGCGCCGACGGTGAGACGAAACAAAGGGGACGCTTCCAAGTGGAAGCGTCCCCTTTTTCGTCTCGCGAAAGTCTGAATTATTTTAAGGCCGGCGCAAGCGTGAGCGCCGGCACGTTGACGTGGGCTGGGTGCTGCGTCCGCACGCGCCGCCAGTAATCCTGCACGTACTTCTTCATGTCGCCGTGTCCCCAGCGCGAATAGAAGTCGTAGTCCTTCATCTCCCTGTAAACCTGTTCGTAAGTCCACCCGTATTTTGTGAAGCGATAGACCGCGCCCATCACGCCCGTGCGATGACGACCGCCCGCGCAGTGGACGTAGAACGCGCCCGTGGCGGGGTCGTCGGCGAGTTTCAAAAACGCCTCGATCTGTTCCTCGCGCGGGTAGTGTTTGTCGCTCATCGGGATGTTGACGTAGCGCATCCCGAGAGCTTCCACGGCGGGCTTCTCGTAGTCTTTCGCGTCGTCGCGCAAATCGATCACGGTCTTGATGCCGAGCGCGGCGAGGCTGCCATAGTCGGCCATCTTCGGCTGCGCGCCGCGATAGAAACGCGCGTCCATCCGGCCGAAATTTTTGATTTTGATGTCGGTAAAGGGAATTTGCGCCGCTTGCGCGAAAGAGACGGCGGATAGAGCCAGCACGACGAGGAACGCGCCCACACCGCGCTCTCGGAAACCACGCTTCAGTTGCATCGAAAAATTCTCCTGTAGTTTGAAAGAGATCAAAAACAATCAACTGGAGAAGGTTGGGCTAACGGGGAAATTGTATTGCTCACGGTCTGGCCGACCGCTACGAAACACTAAGGGTTAACTCTGCCGGAACCGCACGAATTGTCATCCGCAGCCGGAGCGCGTGCGTCCGAAGTCGGAGCGCGTGCGTCCGCAATAAGATGCCGCGCTCGCTATCCGCGCCGCCCGTGTTTCGTCGGCCGCCGCGCGAATCTTTTATGCCCGCGCGACGATCAGAATTACCGTGTCAGAATTACCGTGGCGTCCGCGCTTCCGAACAGTGTCGCCGCCACGCCTAGACGCGCCGCGATCTCTGCCAGCGGCGGTTGATGTTGATGCGCTTTTCCGTGCGATGGAGACACGTCCAGCAGACGTGGTGTACGCGGTCGTCCGCCTCTCTCGATTCGGACATGCGCGTGCTCTCCTGATCGCAACGTTCGCAGATTAAAGTTGATTTTTCTTCAACCGCAGGGATAGAGGTTTGGCCGGTTGCGCCCTTCGCGCCGCCGTTTGCGTTTGATTCCCGGATGTCGTCGGGTAGTGCGGATGTCGCGTCTGTCGCCATGTTTCGCTCCAGTCATCTGTTGTGACGTGATAGCTCACAGTGTAACCGAAAATCGCCCTCGTGTTCAGCCACGCGCGGCCGCGCGGCCGCGCGCGCCTTTCGTCTGCCCGAACCTTTGTTAGAATCAGGCGGGCAAACATTGCGGGGGTGTGGGAATCACAACTCCGCGCGGGCACCGACAGCGATGCGCCCCGGCGCCCTCTCCCGCGCGCGCCTGTTTCGGAAACTCCCCCGCTTTTCAAAGCACAGGGCAGGAAGCCCCGCGAACGGAGTGCAAACAAAGATGACTGGAAATAACTTTGGCATCGCGTTGATGCTTACGACGCTCGTCCTGAACATGACGGGGGCGAGCGCGTGCGGCGTCGGGACGCGTGGGCAGGCGGACGGCGGCGAGCAATCTCAGGCGAAGCCACAGAGGCCGCCGCAGACGCCCCCGCAGATGCCGCCTCCGGCACAGGCAAAGCCGGTGGCGGAGGGGGAGGAAAATTTGGAGACGAAAGTTTCGGGCGAGATCAGAGAGTTGGCCGCGGGCAGTTACAGTTCTGTCCGCGCGCCCTTCGTCGGCGTCGCGCGCGATGCCGCGACTTATGCCGAACTGCGGCAGTTGCACGATCAACTGCCGGAACTCGGCGCGGACTTCTTCAAGACTAACGTCGTGGTCGCGGCCTTCCTCGGCCAGCGTTCGAGCGGCGGCTACGGCGTGCGGATCACGCGCGGCGACGCAGGGCGCGCAAGCGGCGGCGGCGTCCTCCTGCGCGTCTCGGAGAAGTCTCCGGCGAAAGGCGGGTTCAGCACGATGGCTCTCACCTACGCGTTTCAGATCGTCTCAGTCCCCATCGACGAAGAGATGCCGCTCGCGCTCGAACTCGACGCGGCGTGGCGTGAGGCCGGGCGTCCCTACAAAGTGGGCGCGGGCGAGTTCACGCGCATGGGCGGCTTTGCCGGTCGTCGCGAACGCTCGACGCTCGCGGGCGACATACGCATCATGCGCCACGAACAACTCGCCACGCTCTTCTTCACACTGCTCGGCACGGGCGGCGCGGAGGGGAGTTATGAATTGCGCGACGTGGCGACCGGCACGCTTACGCCGGAAGGCGCGCTCACGCTCGCGCGCCTCGACCCCGGTTCGTTCGTCCCGCCGCCGCGCCACCCGCTCAAGGCGCGCGGCCAATTCTCCGACCATGAGGGCAAACTCTCGCTTATGTTTGAAGTGATGGAGACAAAGGTCAACGACGGCTTCGGCGGCCGGGGGAAACTGGAAGCGACGGCCACCGCGCCGCCCCCCGGCAAGCGCGCCGGCGGCGGGGACGACCCGATGTAGCGTCTCCATCGGCAGAGAATTTGAAGCAAAACGCGCTCAGGCTCCCGCTGTTATCCTGTCTCGCCGTGAGTTTGGTGCGCTTTGCCGCGAGAGCAGCGGCGCAGGCGGGGAGGCCATGCTTTTGAGCGTGCCGGGTGCGAGTGTGCCGCGTGCAAGGGCTGGAATTCTTCCGAAGGCTCGGTCGGCCAATAACATCGGCCAGCGGGTTACAAACGAACGAAAACTTTAAGGACGCCTTTAGTGCCTGAGAGCCTTGATAATTTAAAGTCCGCGCCGCGCGACGCGACGGTGCGGGTCGCGATCATCGGCAGCGGATTCGGCGGCCTCGGCATGGGCATTCGCCTGAAGCAGGCGGGCATCGAGGATTTCGTCATCTTCGAGCGTGCGGGTGATGTCGGCGGGACGTGGCGCGACAACACTTATCCCGGCTGCGCCTGCGACGTCGAGTCGCACCTCTATTCGTTCTCCTTCGCGCCGAACCCGCACTGGACTCGCAGCTTCTCGCCTCAACCCGAAATCCGGGAGTACCTCAAACGCTGCGCGCGCGACTTCGGCGTGCTGCCGCACATACGCTTCCGACACGACGTGCGAGAGGCCGCGTGGGACGAGGCCGCGCAAGCCTGGCGCATCGAAACCTCACAGGGAAGCTACACGTCTCAGACGCTCGTGATGGCGCCGGGTGCGCTCAGCGAACCGGCGACGCCGCGAATCAGGGGCTTGGAAACTTTTCAGGGCAGGATGTTCCACTCGGCGCGCTGGGATCACGATTACGACCTGACCGGCCGTCGCGTGGCCGTCATCGGCACGGGCGCATCCGCCATCCAGTTCGTTCCGGAGATTCAACCGCGGGTCGCGCGGCTGCACCTGTTCCAGCGCACGCCGCCGTGGATACTTCCGCGACGCGACCGCGCGCTCGGCACGCGCGAGCAACGCCTGTTCCGACGCTTCCCCGCCGCGCAGCTCGCCACCCGCGCCGCGATCTATCTTTACCGCGAACTCTTCCTGCTGCCCTTCCGCCACCGCTGGCTGGCGGGGCAGGTCGAGCGGATCGCGCGGCGACACCTCGCGCGCTCCGTGCCCGATCCAGTGTTGCGCGCGAAGCTCGTGCCCGCCTACGCCATCGGCTGCAAGCGCATCCTCATCTCGAACAACTACCTGCCGTCGCTTGTGCGACCCAACGTCGAGGTGGTGACGCAAGGAGTGTCGGAAGTACGAGAGCATTCGATCATAGATAGCGCGGGGTTCGAGCGCGTCGTCGATGCGATCATCCTCGGGACGGGCTTTCAGGCGACCACCCCGCCGCTCGCACGGCACGTTCGCGGCCGCACCGGGCGCACTCTGTCCGAGGCCTGGCAGGGCAGCCCGCAGGCGCACGCCGGGACGACCGTTGCGGGCTTCCCGAACCTCTTCATCCTGCTCGGGCCGAACACAGGGCTGGGACACAACTCGGTCGTTTACATGATCGAAGCGCAGATCGAACACGTCATGGCCGCGCTTCGCCACATGCGGCGCGAGGGCGCGTGCGCCATCGAGCCGCGTGCGGAGGCGCAGTCAAAGTTCGTCGCCGAAATACAGAGGAGGATGCAGGGCACGGTGTGGGTTGCCGGCGGCTGCGCGAGCTGGTATCTAGACCCTACGGGGCGCAACTCCACGCTCTGGCCGGACTTCAGTTGGCGTTTCCGTCGCCGCGTCGCGCGCCTGCGACCCGAAGAATACGTGCTGAGTTTTCCGCACGAGACCGCGCGGACGCGCTGGCCGCTGCCCGATTCGGCCGGTTCTTCATAACCACCATTGATCTCTATGAGGAAAGTAACGAGTAGATGATAGCCACACTCTTTTGGTTTCTTTTGGCCTTTGCTATTGGGGTCGGCTTTTTATTCATTGCCTCCAATAAACGCGCCCGCATGTGGATAATGCGAAATGGTGATTGTAATGGTACGTGGGGTTACATCAAAACACATTGGCACGAAGAGACCATTGAAGCCTATTCCATAACCGTTCCCTTGATGATAGGGGTACTTATTGTTTCCGGCACGTTGGCGCTCTTCTTAATCTGGCTTTTATCGTAGTTAACTTTTGCATCCGAATCCTCACTTGATGCAAAAGTCGCTCAATAATCGGACTTTCGCGCCAAAGCCAAGCGCCATCCAACCTTTCGTTACGCGGGAGCAAGCTGTCCAATGAAATACGACGTTTCCGGTAAAGTCGTGCTCATCACAGGCCCGGCGCGCGGCATCGGCGCGGAGACGGCGCGCATGCTCGCCGCGCGCGGCGCGCGCCTGTCGCTGGTCGGGCTGGAACCGGCGCGTCTGGCTGCGCTGGCGGGGGAGTTGGGCGGCGTTGACGGCGGCGGGCGTCACGTCTGGTTCGACTGTGACGTGACGGATCAGCGTGCGCTTGTGCGCGCCGTCCGGGGCACGGCCGAAGCGCTCGGACGTATCGACGTGGTCGTCGCCAACGCCGGGATCGCCAGCAACTGCACGGTGGCCTCCGGCCAGGTGGACGCGCTCGTCCGAACCCTCGAAGTAAATTTGATCGGAGTTGTGCGCACCGTCAGCGCGACGCTGCCGCAGGTCTCTGCCGCACGCGGCTATTATCTGCTGATCTCTTCGGCGGCGGCGCTCGCGCCGTTGCCCGGCATCTCCGCCTACGCGGCGGCGAAGAGCGGGGTCGAGCAGTTCGGCAACGTGCTGCGCCTCGAAGTCGCGCACAAGGGAGTCGGCGTCGGGGTCGCACACCCTTCATGGATCGACACGGACATGGTGCGCGACGCGCGGCTCGACCTGTCGAGTTTCGACGAGATGCTCGCCGCGCTCCCGTGGCCTTTCGGCTCCGTCACCTCGGTTGAAACCTGCGCGGCCGCTCTGGTCAAAGCGATTGAGCGGCGCAGGCGCAAGGTCTACGTGCCGGGCGCGCTCGCCCCTCTCGCCGCCCTGCGCGCCATCTTCGCCAGCCCCCTCTCGGAATACATCGTAACGAGGCGCGCGCGCCGCCTCATCCCGCGGGCGGAACGCGAAGCCCTCGAACTGAACCGTTCTTTCGGGCGCAACAGCGTCGAGACCGCGCGCAGCGTGCCGCAGTCCGAAGACGAGGGCGTCTAATCCGCGCTCGCCCGAACACGGCGCGTGCAGGACGCTGCGGTTGTGCTAAATTAGAAACGAAAACTCTCCCGCGCGATTTATGTTTCAAATTCTCAGGCTGCGATTTTTAACCCGGACAAGTGGACTCAAACACCTTTCTCGTCATCGCCATCATCGCCATCGCCGCGCAGAGTCTGCTGCTGTTCCTCGCGCTCTTCGAGCCGGGTCTGGATTACAAAATCACGCAGCCCGACAGTTGGTCGCCCGACTCTGAGGAGTTCCTGCGCATCCTCGAAGCCCTCACCGACGCGCAGGTCACGCGCCGCAGCTCCATCGAAGTCTTGACCAACGGCGAGAACTATTACGAGGCCGAACTGGCGGCCATCCGCCGCGCCGAGCACAACGTCAACATCGAGGCTTACATTTTCCAGAAGGGGCGCGTGGCCGACGAGTTCGTCGAGGTTTTGACGGAGCGGGCGCGCGCCGGGGTGCGCGTCAATCTCGTGCTCGACGCCATCGGCAGCTTCACCTCCTGGGACAGCTACTTCAAGGAATTGCGCGCGGCCGGCGGGCGCATCTGCTGGTATCACCCGTTCCGCTGGTACACGCTGCCGCGCATCAACAATCGCACGCACCGCGAACTGTTCATCGTTGACGGGCGCGTCGCCTTCGTCGGCGGCGCGGGCGTCGCAGACCACTGGCGTCATCCGGTTAAAGATCACCCGCGCTGGCGCGACACGATGTTTCGCGTGGAGGGCGACGCCGTGGCGAACCTGCAGGCGACATTCGCGGAGAACTGGCTCGAAGCTTCGGGCGAGATACTGTCCGCGAAGGAATACTTCCCGCTCTACGAGGCCGCCCACTCGACGCCCTCGCTCGTCGTCAACAGTTCGCCCTCGGCCGGGCGCTCCACGCGCGCGCGCATCCTTTTCCAGATGCTGCTCGCCTCGGCGCAAAAGAGCGTTCTCATCACGACGCCCTACTTTCTGCCCGACCGCAGCGCGCGCGCCGAGATGGTGCGCGCCATCCGCGAGCGCGGCGTCGAGATCGAGATCGTCGTCCCCGGCAAAAAGAGCGATCACGCGCTGACGCGCAACTCCAGCCGCCGCCTCTACGGCGACCTGCTGGCGGCGGGCGCGAAGATTTACGAGTACGCTCCGACGATGATGCACGCCAAGACGCTCGTCGTCGATGGAACGTGGAGCGTCGTCGGCTCGACCAACTTCGACAACCGCTCCTTCGGACTCAACGACGAGGTTAATCTCGCCGCCTGCGACGAAGCGCTCGCCGCGCGCATCGCCGAAGATTTCGCGCGCGACCGCGCCGAGAGCGCGCCCGTCTCCTACGAAGAATGGCGACGCCGCCCCCTACTCGAACGCGCGCACGAACTGTTCGGGATGCTCCTGGAGAGACAGCAATAAAGCAGAGGTCAGAGGTTAGAGGTCAGAGGTCAGTGAAAGATAAGAACTGTCTTCTTCTAACCTCTGACCTCTGACCTCTGACCTCTGTGTCATGCGTATCGTTACTTACAACGTGCACAAATGCGTCGGCCTCGACCGGCGTGCGCGGCCGGCGCGCATCGCATCGGTGTTGCGCGAACTCGATGCCGACATCATCGCGCTGCAAGAAGTGTTGAGCGTGGGCGGCGCGGCGCGCGAGATGGATCAAGCGCGCTTCATCGCCGAAGAACTCGGCTACGATTACTGCATCGGCGAAAACCGACGCCTCTCCGGCGGCGCATACGGCAACGTCATCCTCAGCCGCCTGCCCTGGCGACACGTACACAACTACGACATCACCTGGCGCGGCCGCGAGCGGCGCGGCTGCCTGCGCGTGGACATCGAGACGAGCGGCGACACGGGGGGCGCAGGACGGCTCCTCCACCTCTTCAACGTTCATCTCGGCACGGCCTACATCGAGCGCAGACACCAGGCGCGCCAACTCGTCGGCGACAGGATACTCGGCAGCGCCGAACTCACGGGCGCGCGCATCATCCTCGGCGACTTCAACGAGTGGACGAAAGGACTCGCGACACGCCTTCTCACCGAACACCTCCAGAGCGCGGACGTGCGCACGCACCTGCGCAGCCCGCGCACCTATCCCGGCGCGCTCCCGCTCGTCCACCTCGATCACATCTACTTCGACCCCGCGCTCGAACTCCGGCAGCTCACTTTACACAAAAGCCTGACCGCGCTCGTCGCCTCCGATCACCTGCCGCTCGTCGCGGACTTTCGCCTGAACGGGTAGATAAAACATTACCGCTTTATCGCGGCGTGCGTTTGCGGAGCGTGCTAAATTGCGCGGCTTTTAACGCGAGCTCGATTTTTTAACGTGAGTTCGATTTAAGAAGATGTCGGTTCCGAAGCCCCGTCAGGGGCGACATATGTGTAGCCCACGGCGTGAGCCGTGGGATGCGCCACAAACCTTATGATAGTTAAAGCCCCTGTTAAGGGGCGAAAGAGATTCGACCTCGAACTTCTTTCGCCCCTACCGGGGCTTTTGGAACATTATCCGCTGCTTGATCCCACGCCTCGCGCCGTGGGCTATAAATCTTCCGCCCCTTAACAGGGGCTTCTATCTTCCACCCCTGACGAGGCTTCTATCTTCCGCCCCTGCCGGGCGTTCTCCCTTATATCGAAATCACGTGCTTGTAAATGTGGCTAGGAGAGTTTCGCGCTTTTGCGTCGCGGGGCGCGTTTTTTGGCGGGCGGCGGCGTCGAGGCGGAGGCGGGAGGCGCGGCGGCGGGCTTTGCCTCCGTCGCGTTCGGCTTCGAGTGATTGTTGTTCGAGACGTAGCGGCGCGCGGCTTCGTCGCTGATGATGCAGAGGCCGTGAATTTTGTCGGCGCGCAGGCGTGCGACCAGCCCCGCCGCCTCTTCGTAATTCACACTCGACGCCTCGCAGCCGCGTTCGCTCACGACCGACCAGCGTTTTTCCCGCAGTTCACTCATCCGAATCTCTTGACGTTGAAAGTTGTTTGAAACTGTCGGGAGTTTAAAGGAAGGCGGCGCGGAAAGCCAAACAGGCCGGCGCGAGCCGAAGACGCGGGCGGCGAATTAAAGTTGACTTCGCCGTGCAAATACAATAGAACCCACGCCGCACGACCCCATTCTCCCGTCCGCCCGCGCGCGCCTCTCGGGAAAACCATTCGGAGCCTACGCATGTTCAGAGAATTCAGAGAGTTCATCAAACGCGGCAACGTCGTAGACCTCGCCGTCGCCGTCATCATCGCCGCCGCTTTCGGCAAGATCGTCACGACGCTCGTCGACGGCGTGATCATGCCGCCCATCGGCCTCCTGCTCGGCGGCGTGGACTTCGCAGGCCTCTTCATCAACCTCTCGGACAAGGCGCGCCCCGCGAGCCTCGCCGCAGCCCGTGCCGACGGCATCCCCGTCATCGCCTACGGACAACTGATCAACGACATCATCACCTTCCTCGTCGTCGCCTTCGTCGTCTTTCTCATCGTCCGCTACGTCAACCATCTCAAGAGCAGACAAGCGGGCGACGCCGCCCCGACCACCAGGGATTGCCCGCACTGCCTCTCCACCATCCCGCTCAAAGCCACGCGCTGCGCCGAATGCTGCATCGACTTGCAGGCGGCCTAGACATTGGCCTAGCCATCCGCTTAGCCGTTCGCTTGGACAATTCGCTCGGCCGTCAATTCAGAGATCGGCGGCGCAGCGGATGCCGGCGAAGGCGATGCGAAAGTGGCGTCGGAAGAAGTTGCGGAAAGAGGTGCGCAGGATTGACGGGTGGGTCGCCCATGAGCCGCCCTTGAGGACGCGGTGGTCGCCGTCGAACCACGCCTCGGAATATTCGGGATAGGGATAGGCTTCAAAGCCCGCGTAACCGGCGAACGCATCGCTCGTCCACTCCCAGACGTTGCCGTTCATGTCGAGACAACCGTAGAGGCTCGCGCCCGCCGGGAATGAGCCGACCGGGGTCGTGTCCCAGTGGCGCAAATCGAAATTGCCGCGCGCGTCGTCCGGCGCGTCGTCGCCCCAGGCGTAGAGGCGTTTCCCGCGCGCATCGTCCGGCGCGCCGGAGGAGGATGCGGCCTTCTCCCATTCCGCCTCCGTCGGCAGGCGCTTTCCCGCGAAGCGCGCGTAGGCCGCGGCCTCGTACCAACTGACGCCCGCCACCGGATGATCCAATTTGAGCGCGCCCTCCGCAAACATCGCTCGCACGCTCCAACGCTCTGCGGCGGCGGCGTCGCCGTCGAGATGCTGCGGCGTCCAATAAAAGGGGCGCGTCCAGTTCTCGCGTTCGCGCCAGCGCCAGCCCTCTTCATCCCACCATTCGCGCCTCGCGTAGCCACCCTCCGCGATGAAGTGCGCGTACTCTTCGTTGGTCGTCGGCAGCCGGTCGATTTTGAAAGCGGGCAGCGAGATTGTGTGCGCGGGCAGCTCGTTATCGTAGACGAACATCCGCCACGGCGCGCCCATCAGAAACTCTCCCGCCGGAACGCTCACCATGTCGCGCGCGACGACGGGCGTGGACGTCAGCGACGCGAGCGCGCCGGCTTGAGGCTCAAGTGCGCCGGCTTGAGGGTCAAGCGCGGCGGCTTGCGTCTCAAGCGCGCCGACCTGCGACGGATGCGCATCGGCGGCAGCGACGGGCGGACGCCTTTTCTTCGCGGGGTCGAGCATGTGCAGGAGGTAGGCGAGCGTCTCCTGGTGTTGCCGCTCGTGTTCGAGGATGAGTTGGAAGATGTATGCGTCGCGCAGGAGCGGCGTGGGCGCGCCCTCGTCGAAGCGCGCGCCGTCGAGATATTCGAGCGTCGCGCTCCGGACGCGCGCCAGGTAGAGTTCCATCTCGCGGCGCGTGGGGAGATTTTTCGAGTCTTCGCGCGGCGTGGCGATGGGGTCGAAGATGCGTTCGTAGCGCGCGTCGGGCGCATCGTCGCCCTTCACCTTTTGCAGTATCCAGTAAGCCTCGAAGACTCCGATGTGCGCCAGGTGCCAGATGACCGGGCGGAAGCCGCCGCCGGGACTCTCGTGCAAATCGGCTTCGCGCGCCACCGTGTCGAACAGTCTTAAAGTAACGGCGCGCGTCGTCTCCAACATTCGCGCTATTCGTGCGGCCTCTTCGTTCATAAGTAAAGTTTCAGGTTTCAGGTTTCAGGTTTCAAGTTAAAGCACGAGCAGCTTTCAGACTTGAAACCTGAAACCTGAAACTTGAAACCTCTTTCCGCTTCGTCGTTTGACAGTGAACTTCGGCGGGTTATGATAACATGCGAAAAGGACGAGCCGGGGCGAGAGCGCATCACACAAAAGCTTTTTGGATTCTTACACGAAAGGCGCGACCCGGAACGCCCGGCGAAGAATTTCCACGACGATGCCGCCCACTGCCGAAGCTCCCCAAGACGCGCGCCTGCGCCTCTACCGATTCGATACGGCCGACGCACGCGCCGCCTTCGCACGCGACACCTCGCGCGGCCTCGGCGGGACGCCCAAACAACTTTACCCCAAATACTTTTACGACGAACTCGGCAGCGAACTCTTCGACGCCATCTGCCTGCTGCCGGAGTATTACCTGACGCGCGCCGAAAACGAAATCCTCGCGCGCCACGCCGCCGAGATCGTCTCGACGGCTGCGCCGGACGGTGCGCCGCTCTCGCTGCTCGAACTGGGAAGCGGCAGCGCGACAAAGACGCGCCGCATCATCGAAGCGATCCTCGAACGTCAAAACGAGTTGCTCTATCTGCCCGTGGACATCTCCGTCTCCGCCCTCGAAGCGAGCGCGCGCGCACTGCTTCAATCTTACACGCCCTTGCGCATAGAGGCTTACGCCGCCGATTACGATACCGCGCTCGCGCACCTCCAGCGCGACGGGCGCGGTGCGCGCCCCGAACGCCTGCTCGCGCTCTTCCTCGGCTCGAACATCGGCAACTTCGACCGCGACGGCGCGCGGCAATTTTTGCTTTCCCTGCGCGACGTGCTGCGCGCGGGCGACGCGCTCCTGCTCGGCGCCGATCTGAAGAAAGACCGCGCGCTGCTGGAAGCCGCCTACGACGATGCGCTCGGCGTCACCGCCGCCTTCAACCTCAATCAACTCGTGCGTCTCAACCGCGAGTTCGGAGCCGACTTCGACCCGCGCGCCTTCCGCCACGTCGCCGTTTATAACGAGCGGGAAGGGCGCGTGGAAATCTACATCGAGAGCAGGCGCGCGCAACTCGTCAGTCTGCCAAAACTCGATCTGGAGATCAATTTCGCCGCCGGCGAGCGCGTCCACACGGAGAACTCCTACAAGTACGACCGCGCCGAACTAGACGCGCTCGCCGCGCAGACCGGCTTCGCGTGTACGCGCCGCTGGACGGACGAGAGCGGCCATTTCAGCAGCAACCTCTTCATCGCGCGCTAGGGCAAAAATCCCGTTTTCGCCTATGACTCACGACCAACTCATCGAAGACGCGAAAAGCGTTCGCGCGACGGATGCGAAGAGTGTCTGCACGACGGATGCGACGAGCATTCGCACAACCGATGCGGCGAGCGTTCGCGCGACCGATACGGCGGCCGCCCCGGCTTCTTCTCCCCCGGAACATGCGCAGGCGCGCGGCGGCTTCCCGCTGCTGACCGACGCGATAGACGAATCTTCAGTGTCGCTCTTCGAGGAGAATTTGCGGCGCGGTGCGAAGCCCGCAGCGGAGTGGATGTGCGGCATCGAGTTTGAACTCTTCGGCTACGACGCGCGGCGGGGCGGCAACCTCGCGCGGCTGAACCCGGCGCAGGTGCAGGGCGTGCTCGCCGGCTTCGCGCCTTCGTCTGACGATCTCGTCTACGAGGGAAGCACCATCGTCGAAGCGAACGCCGGGCAGATGAATCGTTTGACGGTCGAGCCGGGCGGGCAGATCGAGTTCTCCGGCGCGCCGCAGCGGAAGCTGGCGGACGTGGAACGCGAAGTGGTGCGCTACCTGACGCGCCTGCGTGAAATCGCCGAAGCGGAAAATTTCGTCTTCCTCGCCGCCGGCTTCGATCCGCTCCGCACGATTGACGAGCAAAGCTGGTTTCCGAAGATGCGCTACGACGTGATGCGACCCTATCTCGCAAAGCGCGGCGCGCGCGCCTGGGACATGATGACGCGCACCTGCGCCGTGCAGGCCAATCTCGACTACGGTACGGAAGACGACCTCGCGCGGAAGTTTCTCGTCGGCAATCGCCTGGCACCCATCTCGACGGCCATCTTCGCCAACTCGCCCTTCGAGAACGGCCGCCCCTCCGGCTACAAGTCCACGCGCGCCGCCGCATGGCTCGCCACCGACGCCGACCGCACCGGCATCGCGCCGCCCGCGCTCGGCGAACAGACATTCTCGCCCGCCGCCTTCATCGCCTACGCGCTCGAAGTGCCCATGCTTTTCGCGCAGCGCGGCGGCCGCTACACGGATGCCCCGACCGGGATGAAATTCGCGGACTTCCTCGCACAAGCGGACGCCGCGCACAAAGACGCCGCGCGCGCAGACGACGCGCACAGAAACATCGCGCACGGAGACATCGCGCACAGGGACACGGCGCGCGCGGATGATGTCCTCTCCCCCGTCTTCGGCGACTGGGCAGACCACCTCACCACCATCTTCACGGACGCGCGACTCAAACAGCACATCGAACTGCGCAGCGCAGACTGCGGCTCGCTCGCCCACGCGCTCGCCTTTCAGGCCTACTGGAAAGGACTGCTCTACTGTCCCGAAGCGCTCGCCGGCGCGCTCTCGCTCGCGCCCGCGCTCGACGCGGCGAACGCCTTCGAGCTTCGCGCCGCCGTCGCACGCGACGCGCTCCAGGCGCGCGCCGCCGGAGTCAACGTGCTCGCGCTCGCGAAAGAATCAATCGCGCTGGCCGTCGAAGGGCTGCGCCGCGTCGCCCCGGAAGAGTTGCCCTACCTCGACCCGCTCCGCCAGCAAGTCGTCGCGGATGAAGTTTCGCCCGCAGACATCCTGCTCGGCAACTGGCACGGCTCGTGGCACGCTTCGATGCCCCGCGTCTTTGAATACCTGCGTATCGCCTGAAAACAACGGAGACGAATTTTGATGCAGATTGAACACTTGGATCAGTCGTTCTTTTTGGCGGCGCGCCTCGTGGAGAACGCCCAACACGATGATGCCATCGTCGTACTCAGGCCGCTCGTCGAATGCGAACTCGACGACTTTCATAAGACAATAGCGTGCATCAACATGGCGGTCATCTTCGGGCTGAAGGGACAGGCAGCGGACGCGCTGGCGTGGTACGACCGCGCCATCAACTACGAACGCCCGCACGGGCGATACTTCGCCGCCGAACGAAAGGCCGCTTTCATGGCCGAGCAGGGCTGGACGGCCGAAAGCCTCGCCATGTTCCAGCAGATACTCTCCGAGCCTTCCCTCACGGACGAAGACGGCGAGCGCATCAGGCAAAACATCTCCATCTTAAATGAACGCCTCTCCTGACAGTCCGCCCGCACTGTTGTAACCGTCGAAGAGAGCGGAACGATGAAATTCAAAGACGCGGCGCACACGGAAAGGCGCGTGGACGAAGTTCTAAACTTCGCCCACGCGCCTTTCGCGCGAAGCCGTCTGCGCGGCGCGCTCGCGCCCGCCTATTTCTTTTTGACGAGCGTGATGCGGAAGGGTTCGTTGAGGCTCTCGGCCGGCACGTTGATCTTCTGCGTCGCGTAGCCTTTGGCTTTGACGGTCAGCTTGAGGCTGCCCATGTGCAGCGGCGGAAGCACCGACACGCCGCGTTCGTCCGAAAAATTCCACGACTCGCAGAAGTAGCCGTCGCTGCGTTCGGATTCGAGTTTGAGCGATGCGCCGCGCACGGGGTTTCCCGCCTCGTCGAAGACGCGCGCGTCGAGCCGGCCGATGCCGTTCGGCTGGGTCGGCGCTTTGCCCATGTTGGGGATGTCGCCCCGGCCGGGCGACTGAGAGGCCGCATCCTGCGCCGCGGCGACGCTGAATGTGGCGACGATGATCAAGGTGGCGAGAAACAATTTGCGCATCTCTGGTAAAATCTCCTGAACTCTGGTTGAAAATTTAATGAGGGTCTGGGGGCGTCCGGCGCGAGCAACAACTTTCGACTGGTGTGTTGGCCCTGTCAATTCTCCCGGCCACGAACGATTATATGGACAATGGCGCGAATTGGAAAGAAGAAACTGCGCGCCGCGCAAAACGTTTGATTAAAACAGGAGGCGGCCGGTCATGTCTTTGGTTGATTTACTGATTTTGTTGCTGGTGGCGGGCGTGTGCGGCGCGCTGGGGCAGGCGATCAGCGGTTTTTCGCGCGGGGGTTGCTTGGTCTCGATTGCGCTCGGCTTCATCGGCGCGCTCTTAGGGATGTGGCTGGCGCGGCAGTTGGGGCTGCCGGAATTGCTGATGGTTCCGGTCGGCGGCAGAAGTTTTCCGGTCGTCTGGTCGATCATCGGCTCGGCGCTGTTCGTCGCCGTCATCAGCCTGTTCACGCGCGGCCGGCGCGGGTGAACGAGTTCATGCGTCTTTAGTGATGGATTCGTAACGGACACGCTCTAGACTCCTCCCACACAAAACTCCGTGCCAAAGGATTTTCCGTTTTTCGTATGACTTCCGCCACGACTACAGACGGTGCGGCGAAGGCCAGCCCCGCCCCCGATCTCAAATATTTCCGCGAACATTACCCGCTGACGGTGGCGAATTTCGGCGCGCTCGGCGACCGTGAAAGTTACTTGCGGCGCATCTGGCAGACCGAGGCGCGCTGGCGCGAAACGCTGGACGGCCAGCAGCGCGCGGCGCGCGAAGCGGTCGTGCGCGGCGCGCCGCCGGCCGGTCTCGCGGTCGAGGCCGAGTTCGAGATCATTTATGCGGGCGGCGTGCTCGGACTGCTGCACGCGGCCGTGTTGGCCTCGCGTTTCAAACGCCGCGTGATGGTCTTCGACGCGGGCGCGATAGGGCGCGCGGGCGGCGGGCGCGCCTGGAACATGTGCGACGAGGAACTCGGCGAGTTCGAGCGCGCCGGGCTGTTTACGAAAGCCGAGATCGAAGGGGCGATCCTCAACCGCTACCGTTCGGGCTTCGTCAAGTTTCACGATGCGGCTTCGCGCGTGAAGACGCCGCCGCTCTGGATGGAGAACGTGCTCGACGTGGCCGTCGATGCGGAGAAGTTGACGGGGCTGGCCGCCGCGAAAATACGCGCGCGCGCGGCCGAAGGCTCTGCGCTCTTTGAGAATTTGCGCTTCGTGCGCGCATACGTGGAAGCGGATCGCGTGTGCGTGGAGACGGAAGACACGGGCGGCGGCGACGCCGCGAACGGCAGGGGCGGCGTGCAGGAGGGGCGGCGACGCCTGTTCGCGGCACGCCTGTTCGTCGACGCGACGGGGGCGCATTCGCCCGTCGCGCGACAGTTCGACGGCGGACGCGCCTTCACGCACGTCGCGCCATCGGTCGGCACCGTGGCGCGCGGGTTCGTGCGCGGCGAAGGGGCGGACAAAGTTGATTTCAACGTGGGCGAGATTCTGGTCAGCACCGAGGACGCGCGCGACCACAGGCAGTTGATCTGGGAGGGCTTCGCGGGCAGCCCGGCGCGCGACGAATATGCGACGCGCCTCTTTTTTTACGACGCGATTGATTCGCCCGCAGACAAGTCTCTGCTCGCCCTCTTCGAGCGTTACTTCGAGGAATTGCCGCGCTACAAACGCGCGGGCGCGCAGTGGCGCGTCGGGCGGCCGCTGTTCGGCTACGCGCCCGGCGTGACGAGGCGCGGCTGGCCGAAGCTGCGCCCGCGCATGTCGGCCGAAGACCGCGTGATGCTCGCCGGCGACGCGGCGGGCGTCGCCAGCCCGCTCGCCTTTTCCGGCCCCGGCGCGGGCGTGCGCGGGTTGCGGCGGCTCACGCACCTGACCGACTTGGCGCTCGCCGCCGACCTGCTCGACGCACGCGCGCTCTCCGAGATCAACGCGCCCGCGCCGCGCGTGCCGCAGATGTCCGGCCTCGCGGAATTTCTGCGCCCCGCGCCGCAGGGGCAGCCCGCGAACGTCAACGAGACGCTGAACGCCGTGATGGCCGCGCTGCACGAACTGGACGTGCGCGTGCGCCGCGAATTGTTCCAGGATCGCATGTCTTTCAGCGCGCTCAAGAGCCTCCTCGGCCGCACCGCCAAACTCTACCCGCGCATCTTCCAGCGCGTGCGCGAACACCTCGGCGCGCGCGGCACTTTCTGGTGGCTCGCCAACATCGCCGAAACCGCCTTCAGCGAACGACGCGGGCGCGACAGCAGCAGCAGCAGCAGCAGCGGCAGCTCGCCGGACGACGACCTCGACGCCGCCGGGCGCGCGCCCGCCGAAGAGTTCGCGCGCTTCGTCGCACTCTACCGTAAAGACGGAGAGGCGTGCGCTCCGGACTGAAACGCACGCCTCTCCCGTTTCGGCGCGAGAGCGCGCGACGACCGCGAATCGAGTCGTCGCGCGCGCTCGCGCTTCGTCATTTATAGGTGATCGTGATCTTCGCGTTTTTGTTGAGAGTGATCGGCGTGTCCTGGTCGATCTGCAGACTGATCAAGTTGACGTTGCCGTTCTTGAAATCTTTCCCGTGCAGACTGATGCCCTGCTCGCTGAAGTTCGGCGGAACGATGACGTTCACGGAGCCGCCGCCCTGAATGATGATCGGGCGGTCGCCTTCTTCACCTAATGGAATTTGCTCGCTCATGATTATTCTCCTTATACAGTTGAGGTCTGTTGAGGTTTGCGTTGTGAGGTGCAATATAATCTGCGCCGATCACGTCGCCGCGTTTGACGAGTAAGGACGAAGCGCAGGAAGACGCGTTCCAGGACGCACGCTTCCCGGCGCTTCGTCGTTTGTGGCGGTCTGCACGTGCTGCCGACTTAGCCGGGACTAGCAGTTCAGCCGCCCTGAATGATGATCGGACGGTCGCCTTCGGATGTATCGGGGTCAGTGTCATCAGTCGACGCACTGCCGGCGGCCGTCGTTTCCTCTTCCGGCTCCTGCTCCTGCTCTCGCGGGGTGGTTTCGTTGCTGCTCATGTCATTGTCCTTTCATGTTGAAGTTAAGTTGAGAACCCGGATCACCGGCCGCCGGCGGCGGATAACTCGCCGAGTTGCCTGCGATAGACCTGCACGTCCGGCCGCGCCTGGTAAACATTGAAAACTTCCGTTCCCCATGCCTGCTGGAGTTCGGCCAGCGCATTCGTTGCGCGCGAGACATAATCGCGCGTTGCTTCCCCGTTGCCCGCCCGCTGGCCGGCGCGCGCCGCCAGCAACCATGCACGCCACTCCGAAGCCTTCTGCCCGAAGCGCGCGAAGCTCGCCTGCGCTTCCAGCGCGTGCGAGAGGGCGCCGGCTGCATCGCCGCTTTCGAGCAGGGCTTCGGCGAGCGCGAGCTGCGCGGTGGAGACGACCCACGGGTGCCCCAGCTCCTGCGCGGCCGTCAGGGAGTCTCGGCACATGGCGACCCCTGCCGCGCGCGCGCCGGACAAGACTTGCGCCAACCCGTGGATGCGCCGCGCCTCGATCAGGGTCGTTTTGTTTTGCTCGTCCGCGGCCAGCACCTGCGCGCTCCTGGTTCTGGCCTCGGCGAAGTTTCGCTGGCTGAGAGCCATGTTCCCCTGTGCCAGGTAGATAAACGCCAGCAACTCTTTATTCTGACCCTCCGGCTTTTCGGCGACGGCGAGCGCCTGTTCAAACATCGAACGCGCCTCGTCGTAACGGCCGAGCGGCCAGAGCGCGTCGCCGCGACTGTATAAGCCGTAGCTGGTGTTCAGCTCGCTGTTGAGCGACTTGTCGATGTTGTAACTCTCTTCAAAACGTTTGAGCGCCTCCGGGTACTTCTCCTGCTGGAGGAGCACGCTGCCGATTTCCGAATACGCCAGCGAAACGAGCGAATGGTCGGACGACTGTTGGCCGAGCCGGAGAATCTGATCGAAAGCGCCGAGAGCTTCGTCGTAGTTCCCTCGCTTGCGCTTGGTGCGACCGAGGAGCGTGAGTCCCTGCGCCTCTTCTTTCCGGTAGCCGGCCGCTTGATAGAAAGCGAGCGATTGCTGCACGTAGCGGATGCCCTCTTCGAGGTTGCCCTGCTGGATGCGCACGCTGCCGAGGTTGCCGAGCGCCTTGGCCGCGTAACGCGAGGCGTTGCTCCGCTGGGCGAACATCAAGCCCTGCTGCAAATATTTGTCGGCTTCCGCATACTTGGTCTGGCCGAGGAACGCGTTGCCGAGGTCTATCAGGCTGAGCGCGACGAGGTTCTCCATGCCTTCGGCGCGCGCCAGTTCGACCGCCTCGCTCGCGTAGGCTTGCGCGCGCGCCGGATCGTTCTTGTTCGTGGCGACCGCGCTCAACTGCAATAGCGTGTTGATGCGCTGCGACGGGTTGCCGCTCGCCTTCGCCATGTCGAGCGCCTGCTCAAGGTGCGCGCGCGCCTCGTCGAGCTTGCCGACGGTGCGCGCGAGGTAGCCGCGACGGAAGAGCACTTCGGTCTGGCCTTCGGGGCTGGCATATTTTTTGTAAAGCTGTTCGGCCTTGTCCAGGGCGGAGACGGCCGCCGGCGCGTTCGACTGGCGCGTGGAGAGGATGCCGATGCGCAGGTAGGCCGTCGCGTTCTCGGGGTCGCGTTTGGTCGCCTGGACATAGCTGTCGAACGCCTCTTTGATCTGATCCGTCTTCTCGTAGGCGCGGCCGAGATCGACGTAGACGTCGGCGCGCTCGGGCAATTGGCTCGCGATCCGCCCGTAGGCGGCGACGGCGCGCGCGAAGTCGCTCGTGACGGTCGCGCGGACGGCTTCGAGACGCAGGGCATCCACTTGCGAGAGGGCGTCGCGCTCGGCGGCGTGCGAGTCGACGCGCAGCATCGAATCACGCGCGCCGTCCGAGTCGTCCAGCTCGGTCAAGACCTCGGCCAGGCGCGCGTGCGCCAGCACGAATTTGTCGTCGAGTTTGGTGGCTTGCTGGAGCCGCGTGCTGGCCTGATAGTATGCGCCCTCGCGCAGCAGATTTGTGCCCGATTCGTAATAGGCCTTCGCCTCGCCCGAAGGCTCGTGCGGCGTGGCGCGCAACAGCCAGTTCGCGCCCCACGCGACGGCGGCGACGGCGACAACGCCGAGCAGCACGGCGGCGATGGAGAGGCGTGGGCGGCGCAGGTTGTCCGAGAGCGTCGTCAGCGAAGAGGCGCGGTGTGCGTTCGTGCGATACGAGTTGGACGCATTGGAGATGAGGCTCGGCGTGCGCGTGTCGTCCAACTCGGAGAAATGAAAACTGAGCGCGCGCAAATCCGCCGTCAGGTCTGCGGCCGTCTGGTAACGTTCTGCGGGCTGCTTGGCGAGGGCTTTGAGAGTGATGCGGTCGAGTTCGGGGGGCACGAGCCGGTTGAACTCGGAGGGCGGCGGCGGCGTGACGTGGATCACCTGCGCCGCGATCTCGACGACCGTGGCGCCGGAGAAGGGCGGCCGGCCGGTGACGCTCTCGTAGAGCAGCGCGCCCAGACTGAAGATGTCGCTGCGCCCATCGACGGGGGCGGCCTTCGCCTGTTCGGGCGAAAGATAGAGCGGCGTGCCGAGCATCACGTCGCTGCGTGTTTTAAGCGCCCCGGCAAGCGTCACGGCGTTGTGGTCGCGTTCCGTCTCTTCGTTGATGAGCTTCGCCAATCCGAAGTCGAGCACCTTCACCTCGCCGCGCTCGTTGACGATGACGTTCGAGGGTTTGATGTCGCGGTGGATGATGCCGTGGCGGTGCGCTTCGGAGAGCGCTTCGGCCACGTCGGCGACGATCTCGACGGCGCGCGCGAGCGACAACTCCCCGGCGCGCATCAGGTCGCCCAGCTCCCGCCCGTTGACCAGCTCCATGACGATGAAGGGTCGCCCGTCCGGCGTCTCGCCGTAATCGAAGAGGGTGGCGATGCGGGCGTGGCTGAGCGCGGAGATGGAGCGCGCTTCGCGCAGGAAACGCGCGTGGTGATTGTGGCTGTCGGGCGCGGCGGAAGGAATTTTGATGGCGACGCGACGGCCGAGCCGCGTGTCCTCCGCTTCATAGACCACACCCATCCCGCCCTCGCCGATCTGTTCCAGAATACGGTAGTGGGAAATGGTCTGCCCGATCATAGTATGCGGATTCCTTATAGCCCCGATAAGTGGCGGAGAGGGGGTGATAAACAGCGAGCCGCTTGCTCCATGCGGCGACTTGGTAGTGGCTCGGAAGAACTCGTTTATTCGTCTGCGCACATTCTGCGCCAAAGCACTTGGCATTTCAAGAGCAAAATCGTGTGCCGCCGCTCTGCCTGCGGCAAGGGCGATCCGCGCGGCGCGCACGCGCCCGCGCGCCGCCGCGACCGCTTCGTTTTTCACTTCCGGCGGGTCGGGTTTCGCGCGCCGCGCGCCGCCAAACTTATCGCTTGCGCTCGGCGGCGATTGCGTTCATACTTTCGCCTGTCCGGAAGTTCCTGCTCTCGTACATCTACGGTGATGTGCCTGCCCGCTACTAAAGTTAGGCGACGGCGTTCGGCTGAAGAGAGAGTGAGGTTGGGTTGTCAATTTGTTAGAAGCCGCTCTCGTTAGTGTCAGAGCAGCGGGCGTGTCGCCGCCGAGCCGTTTGGCAGAGACTTTCGCAGACTCCGCCAGCTTGAACTGAAAAACGTCCGCGCTTCCTTCGACTCTTAAGGAAAAAAGATATGGCTACGAAACTTTACGTGGGGAACCTCTCTTTCCGCACCACGAGCGACGAACTGCGCGACCTGTTTTCGCAGGCCGGAGAGGTGGAATCGGCATCCGTGATCGAGGATCGCGAGACAGGTCGTTCGCGCGGCTTCGGCTTCGTCGAGATGGCTACGTCCGAAGGCGCGGCGGCCGCCATCGAACAATTCAACGGCAAAGACCTGGGCGGCCGTAACCTGACCGTCAACGAAGCCCGTCCACGCGAGGATCGCGGTGGTGGCGGCGGCGGCGGCCGCGGCGGTTATGGCGGCGGCGGCGGTGGTCGCGGTGGCGGTGGTGGTCGCGGTGGCGGCTATGGTGGCGGAGGCAGCGGTGGAGGTTACGGCGGCGGTGGCGGCGGCGGTGACCGCGAACCCCGCTGGTAATTAACAAAGGGTAATGGGGAAGGGGTAAAGGGAAAAGGTAACAGCAAAGGCCGCGCCGGTTGCGACCACGCCTTGTTATACCTTTCGCCTTTACCCCTTCTCCTTTACCCCTTACCCCTACTTCCTCGCCGCGGGCGTCAGCTTTAGTTTCAGCCGCTCGCCCCCGCGCATGACTTCCACTTCATACTCCACCCCGCCGCTCATCTCGCCGAGCGCGTAGGTGTAATCGTAGACGTTGCGCACGTCGCGCCCGGCCAACCGCACGATCACGTCGCCGGCGCGCAAGCCCGCCTTCGCCGCCGGCGAATCTTCGCGCACGCTGTCGAGTTTCAGCCCGTCGCCGCCCTCCGCATAATTCGGGATCGTGCCGAGGTAGACGCGGAAGCCCGTGGAACGCCCGGCCACCGCGTCCGTTTTGGCGAGCGTGTAAGTGGGGCGCGCGTCGCTCGCATCAAGCGCGCGCACGATACGAGCGACGAACGAGACGATGCGGAGTTGGCCTTCGTAGTTGAGACGGTCGGCCGTGTCCGAAGGCTTGTGATAGTCCTCGTGCGTGCCCGTCCAGAAGAAGAGCACGGGCGTCTGCCGTGCGTAGAAAGAAGCGTGGTCGCTCGGCCCGAAACCGTCTTCCGTGAGGGTCAGGGCGAATCCCCCGCCCGTTACGGCGTTGGCTATCACGCCCCCGTTCGCGCCGATGACGACCGGATAATTACCCCGCTCGACTTCCTCTTCCGGCGAAGTCGTGCCCGCCGCCTTGACGTTGAGATGGAGTGCGCTGTCGGCCTTCGCCAGCCACTCCTTCCACTCCCGCGCCGTGCCGACGCCGCCCACCATCAATTTGTTCTCCTTCATCCGCCCGATCATGTCGAGGTTGATCATCGCCACCGTCTGCGCGAGCGGCCGTGAAGGGTTCCTCACGTAATAACTCGATCCGAGCAAGCCCTCTTCCTCGCCGCCGAACGCGGCGAAGACCAGCGTGCGGCGCACGGACTTGCGCTCGCGCGCGAAGGTGCGCGCCAGTTCGAGCAGACCGGCGACGCCCGAAGCGTTGTCGTCCGCGCCGTGGTGAATCTCGCCCTCGCGCGCCGCGAGGCTGCCCTGCCCGCCGCGCCCCAGGTGATCGTAGTGCGCGCCGATGACGACGACCTCGTGCTTCAACTTCGCGTCGGAGCCTTCCAGTATCCCGACGACGTTTGTCGCCGGCGCTTCCTGCCGCACGATTTCCGTGTTGACCGAGAACGCGATGTTCTGCAACGGCGCGGAAAAGCTGCGTCGCGCCGCTCCCCCTGCGCCCTGCCGCGAAGGCGACGCGCCCGCGCCCGCCACATTGCCCGCAGCAGTGCCCGTCACGTTGCCCGCCGCAGCGCCCGCCCCCACCACATTGCCTGACACATTGCCCGTCGCAGCGCCCGCCACATTGCTCCGGCCGGCCGCCGCGTCTGCGTTGGCGGGCGACATGGCCTTTTCCAGTTCGGCGAACGTCAGGGCGGGCGTGGCCGCCGCTTCCAGCGCGCGGCGTGCGGCCTGACGTGAGATGACGACGACCGGAATCCCCGCATCGCCCGAAGCCGCGCTCTCTTCAAGGCGCAGGCGCGCGAGTTTGTCGTCTTTGAAATTCTCCTCGCGCGCGATGAGCACGAGAGCGCGCGCGCCGTGGTCGCGCGCGGCCGCGGCTTTGAAACGAAGGTCTGCGAAGCGCGCGAAACTGCCGTGCGGGTTGTCGCCGTCGGGTGTGCCCGCGAAGGCGAGCGCGATGCGGCCGCGCACGTCCACGCCCGCGTAGTCGTCGTGCCCTGCTTCGGCCGCCGTGATGCCGTAGCCGACGTAGGTGACGGGCGCGCTCTCGACGCGCGCGCTCGCGCTCCAGGTGAGCGGCATCCAGTCCTCGCCGATGCGCAGGTCGAGCGAGGCAGCGGCCGTCGTCCCTGCCGGTGTCTCACCCTGCGCCCCTGTCGCGGTCTCGCCCTGCGCACGCGCCGCTGGCGACGCCTCGCCCGCGCGCGGCGTGAACGTCATCGCGTTCGCCTTGCCCAGTTCGACGCCGGAGACGTAAGGGAACTTCTGCATGTAGGCGTTCATGCGCTCTTTCGTGCCCGCCGGCCAGTGGACGCCGCCGCCAAGCCCGTAGCGTGCAAACTCCTGCGCGATGTACTGCGCCGCCGCAATCGCCCCCGGCGTGCCCGTGCGCCTGCCCTCCAACTTGTCCGAGGCCAGATACGCAACGTGCGCGCGCAGCCGCTCCACGCTCACATCGCTTGCACCTACAGCGCCGCCCCTCTGCGCAAACGCGCCCGTCGCCAACACGGCGACGAGTAACAGTTGAAAAATTTTGCGTCTCATATTCTTTTCGAGAGGTCAGAGGTTAGAGGTCAGAGATCAGTTCAAAACTGTCTTTACTAACCTCTAACCTCTGACCTCTGACCTCTGCTGTTTTATTCCACCCAATCGGCGATGAAGATATTGGTGTCGCCGCGCGCCTGTGCGTTGCGGTTCGAGGCGAAGACGAGTCGCTTGCCGTCGGGCGAGAACATCGGGAAACCGTCGAAGGTCTCTTCGTAAGTGATGCGCTCCAGTCCCGTGCCGTCCACGTTGATGGCGTAGAGATCGAAGTTGCGCCGTTTGGGATCGTTGACGTTCGAGGAGAAGATGATGCGCCGTGCATCGGGGAAGAAGTAGGGCGCGAAACTGGCCGCGCCGAGGCGCGTCACCTGCCGCTTGTTCGTGCCGTCGGCGTTCATCACCCAGACCTCGAAAACGGTCGGCTCGATCAAATTCTCCGCCAGCTTCTGCCGGTAGCGCGCGATCTGTTCGGGCGTCTTTGGATGGTAGGAGCGATAGACGATCTGCTTGCCGTCGGCGGAGAAGAACGCGCCGCCGTCGTAGCCGAGTTCCGTCGTCAGACGCCGCACGTTTCGCCCCGCGGCGTCCATCGTGTAGAGGTCTAGGTCGCCGTCGCGCGTCGAGGTGAAGACGATCCGCTTGCCGTCGGGCGAGATGGTCGCCTCGGCATCGTAGCCCGGCGTCGTCGTCAAAGCGCGCACGTTTGAGCCGTCGGCGTCGGCCGTGAAAATATCGAACGAAGGATAGATCGCCCAGACATAGCCTTTCGAGAAATCGGGATTGGGCGGGCAATCGGGCGACGCCAGATGCGTGGAAGCGTAAAGGATGCGCTTCGGGTTTTTCGGGAAGATGTAGGAGCAGGTGGTGCGCCCTTTGCCCGTCGAAACCATGCGCGTGTCGGAGCCGTCGGCGCGCATCGTGTAAATCTGATCGCACCCGCGCCCGTCGCGCTTCGACTGGAAGATGAGCGCTTTACCGTCGCCGCTGAAATACGCCTCTGCGTTCTCGCCGCCGAAGGTCAACTGGCGCACGTTGCGCAAGTGTTTCTCGGCCGCGAGCGTCACGGCGCCGCCGTTGTGGTTGGCGGGGGACACGGTGGTTTGCTGCTGCGGCGGCGGCGTGGTCTGCGCCGTCGAGAGCGATACGGCGCAGAGCGCGGAGATGAGCAGGAGTGTCGGGAGGAGGAATCGGTTCTTCATACTTTTATCGTCTAGCCGTTCTTGCGCTCGAACTCCTTCATAAATTCGACCAGCGCTTCAACGCCCTCGCGTGGGAAGGCGTTGTAGATGGAGGCGCGCAGGCCGCCGACGGAGCGGTGTCCCTTGAGGCCGTCGAGCTGGGCGGCGGTCGCCTCTTTGACGAACTGCTTCTCCAAATCTTCCGTGGGCAGGCGGAACGTGACGTTCATCAGCGAGCGCGATTCGGGTGCGGCGTGGCCGCGATAGAAGTCGCCCGCGTCAATCGCGTCGTAGAGCAGTTTGGCCTTCGCCTCGTTTTCGTGCTGCATCCCGGTGAGGCCGCCCTTGCCTTTGAGCCATTTGCAGACGAGGTTGAGAATGTAGATGCCCCACGTGTTCGGCGTGTTGTAGAGCGAATCGTTTTCGGCGTGCGTGCGGTAGTCGAGCATCGTGTGGAGGCCGTCGGGCGCGCGCGCGAGCAGGTCTTCGCGGATGATGACGACGGTCAACCCGGAAGGCCCCATGTTCTTCTGCGCGCCCGCGTAGATCAACGCGTACCGCTCGATCGGCTCGACGCGCGAGAGGATGTTGGATGAAGCGTCGGAGATGAGCGGCACGTCGCCCACATCGGGGAGGCCTTTCCACTCGACGCCCTCTATCGTCTCGTTTGAAGTCAGGTGAACGTAGGCGGCGTTCGCGCTGAGCTTCAGTTCGTGCTGTTCGGGCGTGCGCGAGTAGCGGCTGTCTTCCGTGTTCGCGGCGACGTTGATTGCGCCCGCGCGCTTCGCCTCTTTGAGCGCCTTCTTGCCCCAACTGCCGGTGATGATATAGTCGGCCACGCCGCCTTCGGGCAGTAGGTTCATCGGGATCATGGAGAACTGCAAACTCGCGCCGCCCTGTAGAAAGAGCACCTTGTAGTTTTCGGGAATGCCCATCAACTCGCGCAAGCCCTGTTCGGCTCCGCCGATGATCTCGTCGAAAGTTTTCGAGCGATGGCTGATCTCCATCACGGACATGCCGACGCCGGGCAGCGCGATCATGTCGCGCTGCGCTTCTTCGAGGACGGGCAGGGGCAGCACCGCCGGCCCCGCGCTGAAGTTGTAGATTCTCTCTGTCATGTTTCTCTTCCTGAGGTGAATTTAGTCGGTCTTGATCTTCAAACCGGAACGCAGCGCCTTGCCCGCGATGCGCGTGACGAGCGAGCGCGGCACGAGGCGTTCGGCCTGCGTCTGCGCGTAGTTGATCCAGCCGGAGATGATATGGCCTCTGCCCCTGTCGAGTCCACGCAGGGCGGTCGCCACCACTGCTTCCGCCGTCTCGGCGACGCGGAAAGGGGGTTTCTTCACGCCCGCCGCGTTGAAAAAATTGGTCTCCGTCGCGCCCGGACAGAGCGCCATCACGCGGATGTTGTAAGCGCGGTTCTCGTCCCACAACGCTTCGGTGAAGGAGAGCACGAAGGCTTTGGTGGCCGCGTAGGTCGCCATGTAGGGCACGGGCTGGAAGGCGGCCGTGGAGGCGACGTTGATGATGTGGCCGCGTCGCCTTTTGCGCATCGGCGCGAGATAGAGATAGGTCAGTTCGACGAGCGACTTCACGTTCAAATCGATCATGTTCAACTCGCGCCCCAGGTCGAGCGAGAGCAGATCGCCCATCGAACCGAACCCCGCGTTGTTGATGAGCGTATCGACTTCCAACCCGCGCCCCTGCGTCTCCTCGAACAGGCGACGCGCCGCGCCCGCCTCCGACAAATCGAGCGCCACGGTCTGACAGTTGACCTTGTAGGCGCGGCCGAGTTCGTTGCACAGCGCCGTTAACTTCTCTTCCGAACGCGCCACCAGCACGACGTTCTCGCCGCGCGCCGCAAGCCGGCGCGCGAACACCTCGCCGATACCGCTCGATGCGCCCGTGATGAGAGTTGTTTTCATAAAATGGCTGTCAGTTATCAGTTTTCAGTTTTCAGTAGTCAGTTTTCAGTTGTTCAAAAGCCATCTTCAGCAACTCGTGTGATAGCCACATGAAACTGAAAACTGATAACTGATAACTGATTACTGATTACTGTCCACTGAGCCGCAACAGATCGAGTTCGATGATGTCGGCGTTTTCGGCGCGCAGGCGTTCGAGCGTCGAGGCGTCGGGCGCGGCTTCGAGGTTGATGCGGGCGACGGCGGCCTCCGCGCCCTCGAAGACGATGTTCTCCATCTCCTGCACGTTGATGTGGGCGGCGCGGATGGCGTCGAGCACCTGTGCGAGGACGCCGGGGCGGTCGCGGTGGCGCACGACCAGCAGGTGCGTGGCGGGCGTGCGCGCCGCGAGGTTGACGACGTTCGGCACTTTCCCGGTCTCCTTGAACGCGCGGATGATGCGGACGGTTTCGGCGGCGATGGCCTCCTGCGCCTGGTCAGTCGAAGCGCCGATGTGATGCGTGCCGTAGAGGTTCGGCTCGCGCGCGATCTCGTCCGTGAAATCGCCCGTCGCCGTCGCGGGCTCGGCGGCGAACACGTCCAGTCCGGCGCGCAATCCGCGCGCGCGCATGGCGGCGAGGAGCGCGCCCTGATCCACCACCTCGCCACGCGAGGTGTTGATGAAATACGCGCCCTCGCGCATCTGTGCGAAGAAGTCCGCGCCGAGCAGGCCGCGCGTATCGGGCTTGAGGGCGACGTGGACGCTCACGATGTCGGAAGCGCGCGCCACGTCGGCCGGACTCTCCATGCGCTCGACGCCTAACTCCGCGGCGCGCGCCTCCGTCAGGCTCCGGCTCCAGGCCACGCACGGCATCCCGAAGGCGTGCGCGCGCCGGATCACTTCCCGCCCGATCTGACCCGTGCCGATGAGGCCGAGCGTGCGCCCGTAGAGTCCGCGCGCGCGCGAGAACTCCTTCTTGTTCCACTGCCCCTGCCTGAGCGCGATGACGTTATCGGCCACGCGGCGGTCGAGCGCGAGGATGAGCGCGAAGGCCAGCTCCGCGACGGCGATGGAATTTTTGCCGGGACAGTTCGAGACGTAGATGCCGCGACGCGAGGCGGCCGCCACGTCAATCGTGTTGTAGCCCGCGCCGGCGCGCACGACCAATTTCAACGCGCCCGCCTCCAGCATCGCTTCCGACACCTTCGTCGAACGCACGACGAGCGCGTCCGGCGCGTAATTTTTGATCGCTTCGACGAGCGTGTCGTCCCGCACGTCCGGCTGGTAAGAATAGTCGCACCCGGCCGCTTCGAGGCCGTCGCGCCCCGACTGCTCAAACTTGTCCGCGATTAGCACACGCATCAATTATCCGCTCCTTGTCATAAATCTCTGTCGCCTGGGCTGGTTCGCGCTTATTTCAGACACGGATCGCCCGCCACCTTGCCGCCGCCGTCGGCGGGCTGTGCGCCGATGAGGCGTCCGCGCAAAGAAGCGAACGCGAACGTGAGGCGGCGATTCTTCCGCCGGTTTTCCGCCGTGTCGTTCGGCGCGACGGGCTTCGTCGCGCCGAAGCCGACCGGGATCACGCGCTTGCAATCCACGCCCTCGCCCACGAGCCAACGCGCGACGGCGAGGGCGCGCCGCCCGCTGATTTGCCGGCCTGCGGTTGCGTCGTCGCCATCGCCGCCGCCGGCGTCCGTGTGGCCTTCGATGCGTAGCAGTGTGACGTAAGTTTTTTCGTTCAGAAAATCTTTGACGACCGCCAGAGCGCGCGCGGCGTCCGGCGACAACTTATCGCTGCCATTGGCGAAGAGAACAGGGTCGGACAACTTCAGTTCGTAGTTCTCGACGGCGTAGGGTTTGGGCTTCTCGCCGTCTTGCGCCGCAACGGCCGCGACGCAAAAGACGCAGAGCAGCAATGTTCGGAAAGTTAATTTGCTCATCTTCATTTCCACCCCCAAGCGACTCATCGAAACAGGGCGCGAGAGCGTTCGCGCCCGACCGTCTCTTAAATTTGGTGAATCAACAAGCCGTCGCGCAGCTTCGGCTCGAACCAGGTGGACTTGGGCGGCATGATGCCGTTGGCGTCAGAGACCGTCAGCAAATCTTCGATGGTCGTCGGCGAGAGCGAGAAGGCGACCGCCGCGCGCCCCTCGTTCACGAGGCGTTCGAGTTCGGACGCGCCGCGAATGCCGCCGACGAAATCAATGCGCTTGTCCGTGCGCACGTCCTTGATGCCGAGAATGGGGTCGAGCAGTTGGTCTTGCAGCACGCTCACGTCGAGCGAGGTGGTCGGGTCGTCGGTCTGTGTCGAGGCGGCGTCGCGCGGCGTGAGGTTGTACCAGCGTTGACGCAGGTACATGCGGAAGCTGCCGCGCGCGGGCACCTCGGCCGAGCCTTCCGCGACCTCGAACTTCGCTTCGACCGCCGCGAGAAATTCCTCCGCCGACATGCCGTGCAAGTCCCTGACGACGCGGTTGTAGGGAAGTATCTGCATCTGGTCGGACGGGAAGATGACGGTGAGGAAACGGTTGTATTCCTCCTCGCCCGTGTGTTGCGGGTTTGCGTCGCGCAGGTGAGCGCGCGCGCGGCTGGCGCTGGCCGCGCGGTGATGACCGTCGGCGATGTAGAGCAGCGGCACCGCGGCGAAGGCTTCGACGAATGAATCGGGCGCGGGCGCGCGCCAGAGCGTGTGGCGGATGCCGTCCGGCGCGGTGAAATCGTAGAGCGGATCGGTTGAGACGACGGTTGCCACGAGCGCGTCGATGCCACGATCTGCGCGATAAGTTAAAAAGACGACGCCGGTCTGCGCGCGCAATTCGAGCATGTGGCGCGTGCGGTCGTCCTCTTTGTCGGGGCGCGTGCGCTCGTGCTTGCGAACGAGGCCACGGTCGTACTCGTCAACCGAGCAGCACGCGGCGACGCCCACCTGCTCGTGCTCGCCCATGACGAGGCGATACAGGTAGAGGCTCGGCTCGCTTTCAGTCTCCAGCGGGCACGTCTCGATGAGCCGCTGAAAATTCTCGGCCGCGCGCGCGTAAACTTCCTCGCTGTAAATGTTCGTGCCTTCGGGCAGATCGATTTCGGGGCGCGTCACGTGCAACAAACTCAGCGGGTTTCCCTCGGCCAGCGCGCGCGCCTCCTCCGTGTTCACCACGTCATAGGGCACGCTCGCCACCCGTTCGACCTGCTCAACCGGCGGGCGCAAAGCGCGGAAAGGATAAATGACAGCCACGGGCTTACGTTCTCCTCACGATGGAAGATTAAATTGCGGATTTTCTAACTCCTAAGACTATCCGCACCCGCACCCCTTTGCCAAGCCGCGAGCGCGCTTTGACGCGCGCCGCGTTTGTTCTTCCCCGCGATAGATCATTTCCAAAAGTGTATATTGACGCTGCCGGTTGGACGAGCAAGCGGGCGGGAGTCATCGCCACCGGAATCGAGATGATTAGCCGGGCGGCGTGGGAAACGCGGCGCACGCATTTAACGTTCGCTCCGCAGTTCAACTTTTATAAAACCGATTCACATTGACGCGGGCACACGTGATGGCTGTGCGCCGACAAGCCTCCGAATTTATTCCGCGCGGGGCTTGACCTTGTAGTCGAATACAGGGCTTACAATGGCGTGCGAGGGAGGAAATTATTCATGCGTCAAACAATTTGGCTGTTGGTGTTGTTGCTCGCGTCGGCGTCGGTCGGCGTTGCGCAGGAATCGAAGCGGGGCGGTTATGCGGGCGAGGAGCGGCGCGAGATCAAGTCGCTCTCGGCGGAAGAAGTCGAGGGGCTTTTGCAGGGCCGGGGCATGGGGCTGGCGCGCGCGGCTGAGTTGAACCACTATCCCGGCCCGCACCACGTGCTGGAGTTGGCCGAGAGACTGGAACTCACGGCCGAGCAGCGTGCGGGCGCGCAGGCCGCTTTTGAGAAGATGCGCGCCAGGGCTATCTTGCACGGCGCGAAGATCGTCGAACTTGAGCGAGAGCTGGACGAACTGTTTGCGAAAGGCCAAATTGAAGATGCGCGGATGCGCGAGCTTACGGCCGAGATCGGGCAGGCGCAGGGGCTTTTGCGCGCCGCGCACCTCGCGGCTCATCTCGAAATGCGCCGCCTGCTCTCGCCACGGCAGATCGCCAGGTATGACGAACTGCGCGGCTACACGACCGGGCGGAAGACGGGCGCGGCGCACGACGGCCACGGCAAACACTGAAATTGGAGAAAGCATTAACCGACATGAGCGAAGATGCAGAGACGTGTGCGCTGGCGAGCCGGAAATGCGTGCCGTGCCACGGCGGCGTGCCGCCTCTCGGCGCGGACGAGATCGCGCAATACCTCCGCGAGTTGCATGATTGGGAAGTGGTCGGCGGACACCACCTGAAAAAGACTTACGCCTTCCCGAACTTCCAGCAGGCGCTCGCGCTCGTCAACCGCATCGGCGCGGTGGCCGAGGCCGAAGGACATCACCCGGACATCTGCTTCGGCTGGGGGCGCGTCGAAGTAACGATTTACACCCACGCCATCGACGGCCTCAGCGAAAGCGACTTCATCCTCGCCGCCAAGATAGACGGGGTATGAAACGATGAAGTAGGAACGATGAACGATGAACGGAAAGCATTTGCTTTTACTTCATCGTTCCTCGTTCCTACTTCATCGTTTTACTTGACGCGGCTTTTCTTCCGCTTGAGAAAATCTATCAGGACGAATTGCGAGAGGTTTCCGGGGGTGGCGAAGTAGGCTTTGCCGTTCGTCATCTGAGACATCTGCTTGACGAACTCGACGAGGTAGTAATCCGAGGCGAGCATGAAGGTGTTGATCATGATCCCGGCCTTGCGACACGCCTGCACTTCCCTGAACGTCGCGTCCATCACGACGGGGTCGAGTCCCATCGAATTTTTGTAGAGGCGTCGCGCGGCCTCCTGCGGCGCGCCCGCCGCGCCCGTCGCCCCGCGCGGACGCACCCGGCCGCCCTGCGGTGCGTTTGAAACCGCTCCGCTCGCGCTGCCGTCAAGAAAACAGGCGGTGGGCTTGCCGTCCGTCACCATCACGATCTGCTTCATCTCCTTGCGCTGCGCCTGCAGGAGACGGCGCGCGAGCTTCAAGCCCTCGGCCGTGTTCGTGTGATAGGGGCCGACCTGCGTCGTCGCCAGTTTCGCGAGCGGCAACTCCTCCGCGTCGTCGTGAAAGAGCACGATCTTGAGCGAGTCGCCGGCGTACTGCGTGCGGATCAGGTGCGCGAGCGCGAGCGCGACCTTCTTGGCGGGCGTGAACCGATCCTCGCCGTAGAGAATCATCGAGTGCGAGCAATCGAGCATCACCACCGTGGCGCACGAGGATTGATAATCGCACTGTTGGACGTAGAGATCGCGGTATTCGAGATTGAGCGGCATGCCCAGTCCCTCGCGCCGGATCGCCGACAGCAGCGTCGCGTTCACGTCGAGGTTGACGGTGTCGCCGAACTCGTAGAGCTTCGACGCCTGCGCCGCCTCGACGCCCGTCGAGAGATGCGGCGTGTCGTGTCGCCCGACGGAACTCTTGCCCATGCTGCCGAGCAAATTCCTCAAGGTCTTGTAGCCGAGAAAATCCAGCCCCTTCTCCGTCACCTCAAACTTCACGTCGCGCGGAGGCGCGGGCGCATCCACGCGCCCCGTGCCCGTCTCGCCGTTTCCGCCGCGCTGCTGCCGCTGCTCCGGCGCCGGTTCTTCACGCAGATTCAGAAAGCCCTCTTCCACCAGACGCTCGATCAACCCATTCAACAACTCTTCGAGTTGCGACCCCTTGAACTTCCCCTCGTTCTCCGCCAGCATCTCCCTGACCTGCTGCTCGTCAACCTCGCCCGTCTCCATGAGCGCCCGCAACAAAGCCTCTCTCAAAGCATCGAGCGACGTGTCCTGCGGCCGCCGCTGCCGCGTCCAGTAGTAATCGTCGTCGAAGCCCGATTGCAACAGGCTGTCCTGCAATGCCTCCATCAGGTCGCCGAGATTAACGCCCGACACGTCGAAGCCTTTGAATTTTGAATAGCGTATGAACTTCATTTACTTCTTCCACTCACGATTGGCTTCCATCACTAACTCAATCGCCTCCTCCAAATTTGCGCGCGCCTCTTCCAGAGTCGCGCCCTGCGAATTAGCTCCGGGCAGTTCTTCAACGAATGCGATGTATCCCTCCGGCACTTCCTGATAGACAGCCGTTAAAGTTATATCCATGTCTCACCTTCCTTAGTTTAACCGTCAACCTTAACTAACTCGTGTTTGGCGAGAGTCTGTTTCGACTATTCGCGGGTCGAGACGGAGAGCGGCTCGCGGATCACTTCGTCGCCGTCGGTTCCGATCAAGGTTAATGCGTGGTTGGCTTCGAGCACCGTTTCGACCGCATCATGCAAATTGCCGCGCGCTTCTTCGAGCGTCGCGCCCTGCGTGCTCACGCCCGGCAGTTCTTCGACGAAGCCGACGTAGCCTTCAGGCACTTTGAGGTAGACGGCGTTGAACGTTCTCTCCATGTTGCGGCTCCTTAGCTGAAGCGTCCCGTCTCGGTCAGGTCATCATAGATCATGCCGCGCCGGTCTTTCCTGGCCCTGGTGGCGGCCGTGTAGCCGCCTTCCTCGTTGCGGCTGATCTTGTTCCCGGCATAGAGGCCTTCGAGGGCGAACTCGCAGGCGGCGATGAGTTGGGCTTCGTCGGTGCGTTTGAAGTCGAATGGGATCGTGACCGTTTCGATGAGTCCGGGCACGGCTTCGAGCAGCGCGACGCACTCCGCGGCGGAGGCCGTGTCGGCGAGGCGCAGGTTGTTGCCCTCGTCGAACCAGCGCACGGCGGGAGTGAAGTCTATCCCGACGAAGTAGCCTTCGTGTATCTCCCCGGCGGCGCGCTTGATCAGGTCTCTGGCGATCTTCGTTGCGCCCGCCTGCTCGCCTTCGTATTCGAGTTCCATCTTGCCGGTCATCGAAGGCAGGGCGGCATAGATGTCGGAGATACGCGGGACGATCTCTTCTTCGCCGGTCAGGAGCGCGCGGCGTTCGGCGTTCGACACGACGGATTCCATAACGGTGATCGGCAACCGCTGCGAGACGCCGGAGCGTTTGTCTATACGCTGGTCGTCGCGCGCCTCGAAGGCGATCTGTTCGATGAGTTCGCGGATGAAATCGGGCACGCGCAAAGCGCCGAACCCCTCGCGCTTCGTCCAGGCTTCCTGCTTCGTGATCTCGACGCCGAGCTGGAGGTCTGCCGGGTAATGTGTGGAGACTTCCGCGCCGATGCGATCTTTGAGGGGCGTGATGATCTTTCCGCGCGCCGTGTAGTCTTCCGGGTTGGCGGAGAAGACGAGCATCACGTCGAGCGCGAGGCGCACGGGGTAGCCTTTGATCTGCACGTCGCCCTCCTGCATGATGTTGAAGAGGCCGACCTGAATCTTGCCCGCGAGGTCTGGCAGTTCGTTGATGGCGAAGATGCCGCGATTGGCGCGCGGCAGCAGGCCGTAGTGAATCGTCAGTTCGTCGCTTAAGAGATGCCCGCCCTTGGCGGCCTTGATCGGGTCTACGTCGCCGATGATGTCGGCGATGGTCACGTCGGGCGTGGCGAGTTTTTCGACGAAGCGCGCGTCCCTCTCCACCCAGGCAATCGGTGTCTCGTCGCCCGATTCTTCGATGAGCTGGCGGCCATAGGCGCTGATGGGGCGGAAGGGATCGTCGTTGACTTCCGACCCACTGATGACGGGAATTTGCTCGTCGAGCAGATTCGTCAACTGGCGGATGATGCGGCTCTTGGCCTGACCGCGCAGGCCGAGCAGGATCAGGTTGTGGCGCGCGAGGATGGCGTTCGTGATCTGCGGCACGACCGTCTCGTCGTAGCCGAGTATGCCTGGGAACAGGCGCTCGCCCGCGCGCAGTTTTGCGATGAGGTTCGCGCGCAGTTCGTCTTTGACGGTGCGCACGTGATAGTTCTGCCGCTTCAACTCGCCTAAAGTTTTTGCCTGTGTCATTACTTTAAAATTACTTCCCTCTTCGTTCGGATGATGGCTGAAAGTTTTAATTGTCGCCGGCGGACGGGGCGTGCTGCCGCCGCCGCCGTCGCCGTGTGCACGAGATGCAGGGCGACTAACAAGTCTCGGGTTTCGCCGGCCGTCGACTCGCGGCGACAAGTTCGCTAATCGCGCGCGACGAAAGTTCCGTCCGCCGTCCGGCGCAGGAGATCGTCCGCCAAAAGTTTTTCGAGGTGCGCGAGCACCGCGCGCTCGGCCAGCGTGCGCGCTTTCGGGTGTACGTCCGTGTAGACGCGCGCGACGATCTCGGGGGGCGTGCGCGCGCCGGCGCGCACGGCCTGTAAAATATTCGCTTCGCGTTCGAGCCGGTGCGCGATGTACTCCTCGATCTTCGCGCGCGGCGAGGCCACGGCCGGGCCGTGGCCGCCGAAGAGAACTTTAACGCGCGGCAGCAGCGCGCGATAGCTTTCGAGCGAGGCGAGGTAATCGCGCACGTTGCCTTCGGGCGGATCGATCAGCACCGATCCGAGGCCGACGATATTGTCGCCCGTGATGAGCGCGCCCGTCCGCGCCTCGTAAAAGCTGAGATGGCCGCGCGTGTGCCCCGGCGTGTGCATCGCGCGCAAACTCAGGGCGGGTGTGCCCGCGAGTTCGATCAAGTCTCCGTCTTCGATGAAGCGATCAACGTGCACCTGACCGCGCAAGCTCTCCGCCGTCAGGCGATGCGCCGCGACGGGGACGCTGCCGCCCACGTGCCGCACGAGCGCGGCCATGCCCGCGACGTGATCCGGGTGCTGGTGCGTCAGGATAATCTCGCGCAAGCTGCGGCCTTCGGCGTTGAGTTCGTCCACGCAGGCGGCGAGCGCGGCCTGCTCGTCTTCGTAGGGCGAGCCGGGGTCGAAGATGACGAATTCGCCGTGGCCGACGAGGTAACAGTTGGTGTGCGTGGCGGGCGGCTTCGTCGGCGTGCGCAAAGGGAAGCAGATGAAGCCGGGCATGAACTCGATGCGCCGGACAGGCTCGCGGCGCGCTTGCGGCACGCTCAGGAAACGCTCGCGCGTCTCTTCGTTCAAGCCGTCGCTCAAAACTCTCAGGGCGTGCAACACCGGCGGCGCGACGAGCGCACCGGCGCGTTCCCAACGCCGGACGGCCTCCGTCGCCAGCGTCCATTCGCCGCTCTCAAACTCTGTGGTGCGAACGCGCGGCTCCTGCTTGCGCGGGCAGCGCGCGAGAAAGAACCAGGTATCGAAGCGGCGCGGGCTGAAGGGCGGCGTCACCCAGCGTCCGGCATAGGCGAAATCGCGCGCGTCGAGTTGGAGGCCGTAGTGCGCGAGCAGTTGCGGGAAGGTCATGCGCCCGGAGGCGAGATCGTCGAGGACTGAGACGAGTTGGCCTTTCGTCAGGGCTTCCGCGCCGCGCGCGACGAGCACGCCGAGTTCTTCGAACAACTCACGCGCGGCGCACGCGATCATCGCCGCCGTTTCGTCGTCGGGAGAGTTTTCCACGGGTGTCGCGGCGTCCGCGGCGTCGCGCTGCCCGCCGGGGAAGGCGTGGAAGCCGCCGAGGAAGGCCAGATGTTCGCCGCGCCGCGCCCAATAGACCTGCGGCACGCTTTCGCCCTCCGTCTCGCGCACGAGGATGACGGCGGCGGCGTCTCTGGGCACGGCGTCGCCCTTGCCGCGCGGCGCGCTGGCCGCCTTAGTTTGCGATTCGTTCAGAGACATCTTCGGGTAAAAGCTCGTCTTCGCGTGCGACGACGGGCGCGCGCTGAAATTTATGCTCTGTCGGCTACGGGAGTGCGGGAAGTATAACACCCGGAGGAAGGCAAAAGTAAAAAGGGCGAAATTGAAGCCGCGACTAAAAGGCGAAAGCGAAGCGGGCGGCAACAGTTGCCGCCCGCTTCGCTTTCCGCTTTTTACTTTTGACCCGACTTTACGCGCGCGGCCGCACGGTCAGAAAGATCGTGTTGCCGCGCCGGTTGACGAGGAGGAGCGCGGGGCGCGTGCCCGTGCGCCCGATGGCGCTCGTCAAATCCCCGCTCGAACGGACGGGCTGGCGGTTGGCCTGCACGATCACGTCGCCGCGCTGGATGCCCGCGTCGGCGGCGGGGCCGTTCGGGTCGACGTCGGCCACGGCCACGCCCTGCGTGCCCGGCTGCAACTCCAACTCGCGCGCCAGGTCGGGCGTGATCGGCTGCACGCGGACGCCGAGTTTGCCGGTCGCCTCGCCCGGCGTGCCCGCGCCCGGTTGCGCGCCGTCCGTCTCGCCCTCGCGCTGCGCCGTCTGCGTAAACTCGCCGAGCGTGGCGCGCACCTGCTGCTCGCGTCCCTCGCGCACGACCGTGAGCGTCACGTCCGTGCCGGGCGCGGTGCTGGCGATGCGGTTGCGCAGGGAGTTCACATCGTTGACGGCCGCGCCGCCGACGGCCGTGATCACGTCGCCCTGTTTGAGGCCGGCGCGCTCGCCCGCGCTGTTCGGCGTGACCGCGCCGATGATGACGCCGCGCACTTCCTTCAAATCGAGGCTCGCCGCGATGTCGGACGTGACATCCTGAATCTGCACGCCGAGCTGGCCGCGACGCACCTTGCCGCCCTTGACCAATTGCTCCATCACCCCGCGCGCCATGTTGGAAGGAATGGCGAAGCCGATGCCGATGCTGCCGCCGGTGGGCGACAGGATTTGCGAATTGATGCCGATCAGTTCGCCGTTCGTGTTGACGAGCGCGCCGCCGGAGTTGCCGCGATTGATCGGCGCGTCGGTCTGGATGAAGTTGGCGAAGCTGCCGTCGCCGACGCCCGAGGTGGTGCGCTCCTTGGCGGAGATGATGCCGGCCGTCACGGTCTGGCCGATGCCGAGCGGGTTGCCGACGGCGAGCGCCATGTCGCCGACGCGCACCTTGTCGGAATCGCCGAGCGGCAAGACCGGCAGATTGGTCGCATCGATCTTCAGGACGGCGAGGTCGGAGGGCGGATCGGAGCCGACGATCTTCGCCGTGAGCACGCGGCGGTCTGTGAATTCGACCTTGATCTCGTCCGCGCCGTCAATGACGTGATGATTCGTCAGGATGTAGCCGTCCGCCGTGACGACGACGCCGGAGCCTAAGCCCTCTTCGCGGCGTGGCCTCTGCTGCCCGTTCGGAATGCGCTGCCCGAAGAACTCGCGAAACGCCGGGTCGTCGAGAAACGGGTGCTGCTGCGCCGCCCGCCCGCGCCGCTCGGAGCGCACGGTGACGACCGCCGGGGCGACGCGCGCCACCACGTCGGCGTAAGAATTCTGCTGCGCCGCGGTCGCGGCCGCGCCCGTCGGCGGCGCGAAATTAAGCTGCGCGTTGTTGATCCCGGTCGCCTTCGACCCGACCGAATTGCACCCCACGAAGATAAAAGACGCGACGAGCGCGCAGACGAGCCGCGACCACGGACGGCGCGGCGTGCGCCGTGCGGCAAGGATTTCATTGTTCATATCTTGTACTCCTGTTAATAAAAATATCTGTTTGTGTCGGTTGGTCTAACGTAATTGAACCCTCTCGAATGTTCGGTATTTAGATACGCTCCGGGGCGCGCGCGGTTGCGTTAAGAATGTAAAATTACTGTGGCGGCTGCGGCCAGTGTTCGTCGCTCTCGTCGGACGAGGCCGGCGAGTTGCCGGCGGCCGGGCGAACCGCTACAGCGGCGGCTGGAAGATTCGCGGCGACGGCGGGGAGATTCGCGGCGGCGGCCTCCGTGGAAGGCGGGCGCGCCTGCGTGTAGTTGACCACGACTTCGGTGATCAGTTTCGTGTTCGGGATGACGATGAGCCGCCCGTCCGGCGCGCGCACGAGCGTGTCGCGCATGCGGATGGTCTCGATCCTGCCCTCGTACTCGCCCATCCTGATCTCGTCGCCGATGTGGAACGGCCGGTAGAGAAGCAGCATGATGCCGGAGAGCAAATTCGAGAGCACGTCCTTGAGGGCGAAGCCGAGCGCGAAGCCCGTCAGGCCGAGTCCGGTGACGAGCGCCGTCACGTTCAAGCCCCCCGCCTGCAACGCCGTGATGATGCCGAAGATGAGGATGCCGTAGTAATAAATTCTCGACAGCAGCAGAACGACGCCCGTGTCCGCGCGCACGCGCGGCGCGGTCAGCGCGATGAAGCGCCGCCCCACCCCCGCCACCAGCCAGAAGATGAGAAACACGAGCACGCCGCGAAACATCCCCGGCAGAGCGCGCAGCAGGCTATCGTGCAACTCGGCAAAGACTTCCGTCAGCGTCGCCGGGGGCGGCGGCGCAGGGGCGTGCGTGGGCTGTTGGAGAAACATGATTTAGATTTCGGAATGCGGAATGCGGAATGCGGATTAGAAAACAAGGTGCGACTAATTGGGCATCTGCTTTTCAATCCGCATTCCGCATTCCGAAATCCGCAATTGAGTTACTCGTCGCTCCCGTAGCGGAAGCGTTCGCCGTCGCGCCCCTGCCAGGGCACGCCGCGCATGTGATAGCCGCCCTCTTCCCAGTAACCCGCGCGGTCTTCCGCGAGGAAGCGCAAGCCCCTGATCCACTTGGCGGACTTCCAGGCGTAGAGTTGCGGGATGATGAGACGCGCCGGGCCGCCGTGTTCGGGCGGGATCGGCCGTCCGTCATGCGACCAGGCGACGAGCGAGTCTTCGGCGAGGAAATATTCGACGGGCACGTTCGTCGTCCACCCATAATCGTAGGCGAGCGCAAGGACGTATTTCGCTTCGGGTTTAACGCCGGCGAGCCGCGCCAGTTCGCGCGTCGCCACGCCGCCCCACACGTTGTCGAGGCGCGACCAGCGCGTGACGCAATGAAAGTCGGCGTACACTTTCGTCGCGGGCAACGCTAGGAACTCATCGAGCGACCAAGAGAGCGGCCGCTCCACCAATCCTTCGATCTCAAACTTCCACGTTGCCAAATCGATGTCGGGCGTGCCGTGCGCGTCGAGGACAGGCCACTTGCGCGTGCGCGTCTGGCCGGGCGGCAGCCGCTGCTCGCGCCGCGTGTCGGGGCTGATGACGGCCACCTCGCCCTCCAACGCTTCCGCCGGGCGCGGGTCTTCGCGCTGGTAATCCTCGTCTTTCAACAAGCCGCTCAGAAAACTCATAGCACCTCAAAAAAGTGACAGGTGACGGGTGACAGGTGACAAGTTAAAACGGAAGGCTTGTTCTTTAACCTGTCACCTGTCACCTGTCACCTGTCACTTCTTAGTTGAACGCTCCGCCAAATTCATCAACTCGTCGGGCATCCATTTATTGACGCCCTTGGCGAGCGGTTCGCGTATGCCGACGCTGCGGTCGTGCCATTCGTCGGCCGCGCCGCCGTGGCCGCGCTCCTGCTCGTAGCGGTCGGTCTGGTCGAGGCTGAGCGTGATGCCGTCGGCCACGTCTTTCCAGTCTTCGCGCTGGATGCCGCGCAGGATGAGCGAGAGACCGGCCGACCAGTCTTCTTCGGGCGCGCGCGCGTCCTGTTCGGGAATCGTCAGGTTATAGACGGGCGGAAACGGCTTGCCCTTGTACTCGCGCACGAGTTGCGCCTTCAAATCCTTGAGCGGCATATCGGGACGCTCGCGCCGGATCGCCTGCGCGCGGCGGAAGATGTCCGCGACGCTCGTCTGCTTCTCTCGTTCTGCCATAGTTGTTTGTCGCCTCTCGGTTTTGCCTTTAACTTACACGCCCGCCGCGAGAATCACAACCTTTGAATCGCGCCGCGCGCCGGACACGCAACCGCCATAATTTCGCCATTCAATGTTGAGGCTTCCGCATCGCGCGCAGGGGCTTTCCCGTTCCGTCTACGCGCGCGCCGTATGTTATCGTTCTGCGTTCGTAAGCTGAGGAGAGCGAGGTTCAGTTCAAGGTGTCAGAGACGATTCCGGTTGATGGGACGGGGGCGGTGCAGCAGCACGACAGGGCGATGGGTTTCCCGACCTGTCCGGTCTGCGGGCGCGAGTCGAAAGACGAGTTGACGCCGTTCGATGCGCTTGACGAGTGGTTGCGCGCGCTCGTCTCGGCGAATGCTCCAGCGGGGCAGTTTGTCGGCGTGGTCTGCAAGCGTTGCGTGGGGATGTTCGACCGCGCGCGCACACAACTACAGGCCGACGCCGTCGTCTTCGAACAGGGCGGGCTCGTCCTGCCGACGCCGCTTCGCCTCGACGCCGACGACCGCTTCACCGGGCGCGGCGTGACCATCGCCTTCCTCGATTCAGGCTTCTACAAGCACCCCGACCTGACGACGCCCGACAATCGCATCCTCGCCTATCACAGCATCGTGCCCGACCACAAAACGTCTCTGGAGACGAGCGACCCGGCCAGTTGGCACGGGATGATGACCTCGGTCGTGGCGGCCGGCAACGGCTCGCTCTCGAAGGGCTTCTACCGCAGCATCGCGCCGGAAGCGAACGTCGTGCTCGTCAAGCTCTCCACCTCAGGCCGCATCTCGGAGCGCAACATTCAGGACGGCCTCGAATGGGTTTTGGCGCATCGCGAGGAGTACAAGATTCGCATCGTCAACATCTCGGCGGGCGGCGACGACGAGGAGTCTTATCTCGACAACGAGCTGGCTCAGGCCGTGGAGCGCGCCGTCAAAGAGGGCTTGATCGTCGTCTGCGCGGCGGGGAACGCGGGGCACATGCCGGGGCATCCGGTGTTGCCGCCGGCGAGCGCGCCCGCCTCGATCACCGTCGGCGGACTCGACGACCAGAACTCGCTCGACCGCGCACGCCGCGGCATGTATCGTTCCTCCTACGGCCCCACCGTCGACGGCCTGCAAAAGCCCGAAATCATCGCGCCCGGCATCTGGGTTCCCGCGCCCATCCTCCCGCACACGCCCACCGCCGACGAAGCCGAACTCTACGCCACGCTCGACAAGGCGGCCGACGCGGAACTGCACGCCATCATAGAAGCGCACGCCGGGGTGGACACAGACCTCTACGACGCGCGCGACCTGCGCGTCTCGCTCCTGCGCCACCTCATCACGATCAAACTCCACGAGGCCGACGTGATCAGCGAACACTACAAGTACGTGGACGGCACATCCTTCGCCGCGCCCATCGTCTCCTCGATCATCGCCTGTATGCTCGAAGCCAACCCGCGGCTCAAGCCGCAACAAGTCAAACGCATTTTGATCGACACGGCCGAGCGGCTCCCCGGCATCGAGATCGACCGGCAGGGCTGGGGCGGCGTCGCCCCGCGCCGCGCCGTCGAACTCGCGCTCATGCTGAAAACGACTTAACCATTCCATAGCCGGGCAAGGGCGGATTGAAAGCGACGCGCGAGTCCGTGGCTGGATTCTTGCGCCGCGCGGCGGGTAAACTGCGCCTGCCTACGTTCTCTCAACTCGTCGCAGGGAGGTCGCCGCCCGATGTCACCCGATCAATTCCTTGTCAGGTATTCAAGTCCGCTGCTCGCGCTCGTCATACTCGTCGGAGCCAGCCTGCTTCTCGACCGCTTCAACCCGAAAAACGACATCATCGAGCGTCTCGGCAAAGGCTACTTTTCAACCGATCAGACTCCCTTCTACAGGCCGCAACAACTCTTCGACATGCTCGACAGGTATTCGGAGGAGGACAGACGCGCGCACGTCCGTTTCATTTATCTCGACCTCATCTATCCGCTAATCTATTCCGTCACGGCGGCGATCCTGCTCGCTTACCTGTTGCCCGTCCTGGTGCCCCCGCTGCCCGCGAGGTTTACCTATCTCAGCCTCCTGCCCTTCGCGGTGGCCGTCTTCGACTATCTGGAAAATCTCAGCCTGCTGTATATACTGCAACGCTACGGAGCGAACAACCGGCCTTTCGGCATGGCGTGTTTCTCAAGCGTGATGACGACCTCGAAGCTGTTTCTGATGTACGCCACCGCCGCGCTGTTCTTAATCGGTTTAGTCACACTCGTCGTCAAGGGGTTGAGAGCCGCGCGGCGATAACTCGTTCGCTTATGAAACTCAACCCCGAGACGATCCTCGAACGCCGCCCCTACCTTCGCCTGTCTCTCAATTCGAGCGACGAAGTGCAGGTGTCGCCCGTCGAAGGCCGGACGATCAAATGCGGGCTGCATGCGCTGGCGATACTCGAACTGTTTTCCCGGCCGCTTTCCGTCGCCGCCGCGATCAAACAACTCGGCGCGCGCTACCCGGCGCAGGGTGAGCGCGTCGCGGCCATCGCCACGCTCTTTCGTCTCCACGAGGGCGGCGCGCTCCGAGAGGTTTCCGCGCACGCGGAAGCGACGGGCGCGGCCGGCGAATGCGGCGCAACGACGGGCGTCGAGGCGTTTGAAAATCCCGTTTCCGCCGGCACTCTCGCCGGAGATGAAATCTACTTCGAGTGCGCGCTCGACAAAGCGACGCGCGAGTTGATTCCTTATCGCCAGCGCGACGCTCACACCGGCCTTCACACCCCGGCGCATCTCCAAACTCCGCCGCCCGCCGCGCTCGCGCTCAATCCGCGCGTCGCACTTCAGACGGGCGACGCGCCGCCCGCGCATTTGTCCGCGCGTCTCCGGTTTCTGGATCGTTTTTCGCCGCGCCGCCCGATCCTCTGGGTCGAGGATGCGGGCACGGAGACGCTCGCCCCCTACTGGCTCACGCCGGAGCAGTCGCAGGCGTTCGCGCAACTCCGCGCGGGCAGCCTCGCGCCCGCCGACCTGCACGCGGAAATCGCCGCCGGGTTCACGGAAGCGCGGATTTTGATCGTGCCGGGCGACGCGGACGACGAATTGGCGCGCGTGCAAAACTGGCGGCGCGCCGTCGAAGAGTTGCGGCGCGACCTGCACACCGAACAACACGCGGTGCTGCGCAAGATCATACCGCCCCTGCAACTGGCGGCCTTGCGTCGCTACTTCCGCGCGCTCGACGGGCGCGGCCGCCTCAAGGCGAGCAGCAACAGACACTACGCGCACCACCGCCGCTCGATCTACGACGAAGAGACCGCGCGCTTCGTGCAACAACAGATCACGCCGCTCGTCAATCGCATCACGCCCGCGCCCGTCCGGCCTTCGCACTCCCAGGTCTCCGTCTATCGACCCGGCGCGTTTTTGCGCCGTCACAAGGATCAGCCGCAGTACGTCTGGAACCTCTCGCTCGTGTTGGACGCCGAGCCCGAGTTGGAGGAAGCGCGTGCGTGGCCGATCTGCATGGAAGTGGAAGGGCGCGTGCGCGAGGTGCGGCTCGAAATCGGCGACGCCGTGCTCTATCGCGGCTCGGAGTTCGCGCACTGGCGCGACGTGCTGCCCGAAGGGCAATCCGTCACGCTGCTGTTCTGTTTCTTCTCCCCCGCCGATGAAGTAGGAACGATGAAGTAGGAACGATGAAGTAGGAACGATGAAGTAGGAACGATGAACGATGAAGTAGAAGACAGAAGTTAGAAGACAGAAGTCAGAAGTCAGGAGTCAGGTGAGCGTGTGGGTTATTCCGCCTCCGGCCTTCCGTTTTCAGTTCATCGTTCATCGTTCCTACTTCATCGTTATCTTATGCGGTGGACACGCCCGCACGCTCTGTGCCACAATTCCCGCTCAACAAACACGCGAATTAAAATCAATTTTTGAGAGGAACACGATGGCAGAAAACGAGAACGCGATAGGCGCGGCGGATGCTACGCCGGAAGCACAGGCGGGCGGCGGCGACGAGACGGCGAGCGCACCGGCGGCCGAGGCCGCACCGGCCAGCACGGAAGAGATCACTTATCACGCGGTCGAAAAAGACGGGCAGGTGACTGCCCTCTGGGAGATGCAGGGACGCAAACATCTCCGCACCATCGACCCGCGCTCGCGCCAGGGACAGGAAATCCTCCGCCTCTACACGGCCGAACATCACGACGAGCAATAGCCGCGACGTGAATCGTTGAATCGTCAATCGTGAAGTGGTGAAGACGGTTGTTCTCCACACACGATTGACGATTCACAATTTACGATTCACGATTCACGCCGTTTCTCCCGTCACTAAATTCCTTCCTTCGCCTCTGACGAACGCCTCGATGTTGTCTATCAGTTGGTCGGCGAGCGCCTGCATGGCCTGAAGGCTCGCCCACGCGACATGGGGCGTGACGATCAAATTCGGCAAATCTGATTCGAGGAGCGCGTTTCCCTCGCGCGGCGGCTCGCGGCTCAGGACATCTACGCCCGCGCCCGCGATCACGCCCGCGCGCAAGGCTTCGACCAGCGCGTTTTCATCCACCACCCCGCCCCGCGCACAGTTAATCAACACGGCCGTCGGTCGCATCGAGGCGAGTTCCGCCGCGCCGATGAGGTTTCGCGTCTCGTCGTTCAGCGGCACGTGCAGCGTGACGACATCGCTCGCGGCGAGCAGTTCCGCGAAGGGCGTGCGTCCCTTGCGCACCGTCGTCGCCCCCTTGCGTTCGGCGACGAGCGTCCGCATCCCGAGGGCGCGCGCCAGTTGCCCGACCGCTTGGCCGAGCGCGCCGTGGCCGATGATGCCGAGCGTGCTGGCGTGCAAATCGCGGATCGGGTGCGTGAGCAGGCAAAACTGCCCGGCGCGCTGCCATGCGCCCGTGCGCAAATCGCGCGCGTAGCCGAAGAGGTTGCGGCGCAGCGCGAGCATAAGCATGAGGACGTGTTCGGGCAGCGTGTGCGTCGCGTAGCCGCGCACGTTCGAGACACAGACGCCATGCTCGCGGCAACTGCCGAGGTCTATGTTGTCCGTGCCCGTCGCCGCGACCGCGATCAATTTGAGCGCGGGCAACTGCCCGAGTTCCGCCTCGCCGATCCTGACCTTGTTGACGATGGCGATGCTCGCCCCCGCGAGTCGTGCGACGACTTCCGCAGGGCGCGTCTCGCCATACTCGCGCCACTCGTGCGCGAAGGCGGGCGGCCTGAGGTCGGCCTTGAGCGTGTTGCGATCCAGAAAGACGATGCTTTGCATAATGGGCGTTAACGGGCGGCGGGCGAGAGAAGTTTCGCCCGCCGCTGCTCTCCTTGCACCGGCGCGGCCTCCGATATGCGCGCGGCCTTCGATACGCGCGGCCTTCGATACACAAGCGGCCTCGCGGTCTTTCCCACAGGGGAAACGAGACGCGGCGAGCGGCGGCGAGCGCGCGTGCGGCGGCGAGCGTGCGCGTCAGCGCAGGTCGTCTTTCAGGATTCGCGCCAGTCTCACGCCGCCGCGTTTCAACTGCTCGTCGACGATAGGCCAGTTGTGTTCAAAGTAGGTTTTACCGAGCGAGGGTTTGCCGCCGCCGGTCTGTTTCAGCGTCCCGTAGGCGTCCTCGATGGCGACGGCGTGCGTCTCGTTCAGCCAGCTCACCGCGTCGCCCCGCAGGAGAGAGGCTTCGCCCGCGCCGTCGATCTGGCCGTTCAGAACATCGGCGTACCCGGATTCGGTCTCTCCCAGTGCGGACATGCGCGAGGCCAAAATTTTCGTATCCCAGACCTTGTGCAGATCGGTCTGGATTTTGAAATACAGAACATTGAACGAATTGCCGCCGACCTTCTCCTTGACCGTGTGGAGGGGCTGGTGCAGATCGCCCACGATGTGGACGATGAACATGAGCGCCTGCGCGCGGTCGATCTCCGGGTCTGTCGTCTCGCCCCGCAGAATACTGCGCATCCGTTCGAGGCCTTCAAGGCCGCACTTGCCTTTCTCCTCCTGATTGTCAGGCTCGCAATCGCGGCGTTCGTCGTAGGTCTCATGCCTCAGGGAGATGTCCACGAAGTGCCAGTTGTAGGTTTGCGGGTGCGTGTTATTGCGCGACCGATCCGCCCAGGTGGAGACGCACGCCAGTTTATCGCCCAGCGCGGCGGCGGCGGAAAGTTTGCAAATTTTCAGTTGCTGGTGATTCTTCAGGAGGGTGTTGAGTTTCTGCCGCGCCGTGGCGGACAGACGCTTCTCGGCGATCATCGCGACGATGTGGTGGCCTTCCTTGCCCCAACCCATGACGGGCGCGGGGAGCGCGGCGCACATCAACACGAGGAAGAGGGCGGCGACGGCGGGCGGTGCGAACGAACTGTGCATGTGCTGGCAAGACATCGTGGGGTCTCCTCGGTGGTGAAGTGTCGAAATTGATTTGAACGACTGGGAAGCGAGGATGACGTCGGCCGTTTACCGTCTCGCGCTCCGGGCGGCGGGCGCTTCGCTCAGGATGAAAGCGAAGGGCGCGGGAGACTGTAGCGACCTCAGGAAAAACGGGTGAACGTTAGCACCCCGGATAAGGTCGTGGCAATAAGAATGTTGAAAGCGAAAACAGCGCGCTGACGGGTGCGGACACCGCCCACTGCGCCCTTCAGCGTACGAAGGGGACGACCAGGCGCACGACGGCGACGATGACGAAGACGCCGACCACGTCGAGCAGCAGGCCGTAGCGAATCATGCGCGTGAGCGGGATGTAGCCGGAGCCGTAGACGATGGCGTTGCAGGGCGTGGAGACCGGAAGCATGAAGCCGAGGCTCGCGCCCATCGTCGCGCCGAGCGCGGGTTCGAGCGGGTCTGCTCCGACGGCGCGCGCAATCGCGATCACGACGGGCACGACCATGTTGGCCGAGGCCGTGTTCGAGGTCGCTTCCGAAGTGAGCGTGGCGACGAGCGTCGAGGCGAAAAGGAGCGAGAGGCCGCCCGTGATGGGCAGGTGTTTCGTCAGGCCGTAGCCGATGGCCTCGGCCAGCCCCGTCTGAAACGAGAGCACGCCGAGCGCGAAGCCGCCGCCGTACAAGAGCACCACGCCCCAGTCGATCTTCACGGCCTCGTCCCACGTGATCGCGCGCTCGCCCCGCCGGTCGCCCGGCAGGAGAAACAACAGCATCGCGCCGGCGACCGCCGCCACCGCTTCGGGCACGCGCCGGTTGACCGATTGGTAGAGCGTGCTACGGTCGCCTGCAAAGAGCGCGATGAAACCGGGCACGATCCAGAGCAGCACGGTCGCCAGAAAGGCCGCGAGCGTGGATTTCTGCCCGCGCGTCCACGCGCCGAGCCGCGCACGCTCGCGCGCGAGCATCTCGCGGCTGCCCTCGATCTCCTTGACCCCGGCGCGGCACAGCGCGTTCAGGTAAAAGCTGAGATAGAGGAAGAGGATGACGACGACGGGCACGCCGATCATCGCCCACTTGAAGAAGGGAAACTCGACGCCGACGAGCTGGCGTATGAAGCCGAGGCCGATGACGTTCGGCGGCGTGCCGATGGGCGTGGCGAGTCCGCCGATGGAGGCGGCGAACGCGGTCATCAACATCAGGCCGGTGGCATAGCGGCGGTTGATTTTGCTTCCGCCCTCCCCCTCGTTGTCGAAGAGGAAGGCGAGTATCGCCATGCCGATGGCGAACATCATGGCGGTCGTCGCCGTGTTGGAAATCCACGCGGAGAGAAAGGCCGTCACCGCGCCGAAGGCGACGAGGATGCGCCCCGGTCGCGCGCCGACCCACTTGATCGAGAGCACGCCGAAGGCGAGCCGCCTGTCCAGGCGATGCAGGAAGATCGCACGCGCGATGATGAACGAACCGATGAAGAGAAACATCAGCGGATCGGCGAACGGCGCGAACACGTCGCGCGCCGGCGCGACGCGCATCACCACGCAGGCCGCCGCGCCCGCGAGCGCCGTCGCCGGCAGCGGCAGCGCCTCCGTCACCCACAGGATGACGACGGCCGCCATCACGGCCGCCAGGCTGTGCGCCTCCGGCTTCAGGGCGGGCAGCGGCAGCAACAGCAGTGTGATAAAGACGACGGGCGCGAGCACGAGGCCGACGATGCGCCGCACGCGCTCGAAACGCGCCTCGCCTTCCGTGATCTGTTCGACGACATCGAGAGTTCTGTTCATGTGTAATTCGAGATGTCCGGTTTAACGTGTCAGCCGTGCGAGAGAAACTTTCAACTCGCTCGGCGCCCCCGTTTGTTTCACCCGGCGGGGGCAGTGCGTTCCAGAGGGCGTTCCGGTGCGGCGCGATCCCATGCGGCGAGATTCGCCCCGGCCTCGTATGTGCTTTGGAGAAGCTCCGACAGCAACCGCGAGGGCTCCGCGTGTCGCCGGATTTATAATTTCAATCCGCTTTACGGCGTGATACCCTATCATGCGTCCAAAACATTTATAAATGACATTTCATCTACGCCGCGCGCGAGGTGGTGACAAAGCCCTTTCGGCAGGCGGAAAATAAGCATGAACAAACCTGACACAGCCGGTGCGAACCGGGGGCGGACGCCCGTCGCGCCCGAGAGATTAACGACCGGCAACGCCGGCCTCGACAGTATTCTGGAGGGTGGCTTTCCGGCCAACCGCCTGTACCTCGTGGAGGGCGACCCCGGCACGGGCAAGACCACGCTCGCGCTCGGGTTTCTGCTCGAAGGCGCGGCGCGCGGTGAGCCGGTGCTCTACGTCACGCTCTCGGAAACGAGGGAGGAGATTTCGGACGTGGCCGCCTCGCACGGCTGGACGCTCGACGGCATCGACATCTACGAGCTGATTCCTCCCGCCGAGAGCCTCAAGACCGAAACCCAGTACACCATCTTCCATCCTTCGGAAGTAGAGTTCGGCGAGACAACGGCCGCCGTGCTCGAAGAGGTGGAGCGCATCGCGCCGCGCCGCGTCGTCTTCGACTCGCTCTCAGAGATGCGGCTGCTCGCGCGCGACCCGCTCCGCTACCGCCGGCAGATACTCGCGCTCAAACAGTATTTCGCGGGGCGACAATGCACGGTGCTTTTGCTGGACGACCGCACCTCGACGGACAGCGACTTGCAGGTGCGTTCCATCGCGCACGGCGTCGTGGAGCTGGAACACCTCGCGCTGGACTACGGCGCGGAGCGGCGGCGTTTGCGAATCGTCAAAATGCGCGGCAGCCGTTATCGCGGCGGCTACCACGATTTCCGGATCGAGACGGGCGGCGTCGTCGTCTACCCGCGCCTCGTCGCGGCCGAACACCGGCAGAAATTTCCGCGCGGGATGATTACAAGCGGCGTGCCGGAATTGGACGCGCTGCTCGGCGGCGGGCTGGATAAGGGAAGCAGCACGCTCGTCCTCGGCCCGGCGGGTTCGGGCAAGTCTTCGATTGCGGCGCAGTTTGCCGCCGCCGCCGCCGAACGGGGCGAACATGCCGCCTCGTTCATCTTCGACGAGGGCGTGAACAACTACCTGGCGCGCGCCGCCGGGCTGGGACGCGATATGTCGAAACTGGTGGAGGCCGGCCACATGTCGCTCCAGCAAATCGACCCGGCCGAGTTGTCGCCCGGCGAGTTCGCGCATTACGTGCGCCGCGCCGTGGAGCAAAACGGCGCGCGCGTGGTGGTCATCGACAGTTTGAACGGCTACCTGCAGGCGATGCCCGATGAGCGTTTCCTCACCGTGCAGATGCACGAGTTGCTGACCTATCTCAACCAGCAGGGCGTGGTGACGATCCTCGTCCTCGCGCAGCACGGCTTCATGGGCAACAACATGGGCACGCCCGTCGATGTGAGTTATCTGGCCGACACGGTGCTCATGCTGCGCTTCTTCGAGGCGTGGGGCGAGGTGCGGCGCGCCGTGTCGGTCGTCAAGAAGCGCACCGGCTATCATGAAAACGCGATCCGCGAGATGCGCATGTCCGCCGGAGGCATCGCCGTCGGCGAACCGCTCAAGGATTTTCACGGTGTGCTGACGGGCGTGCCGACCCGGAGACGCGGGGCGTCGAAGGAGGAACATACCGGCGATGCCGACGCCTGACTTCAGCGGGGCGGACGAGCGCGTGTTGCTGCTCGCGCCGACCGGCATGGACGCGCAGATGATCGCCAGAGTGCTCGGCGAGGCGGGCGTCGCCGCGGAGGCGTGCGCCGACATCCGGGATTTCTGCCGGAAGTTGCCCGCCGGGGCGGGCGCGGCCTTCATCACCGAAGAGGCGTTGGACGCGGAAGCCTTGCAGTGTCTCGTTGATGCGCTCGGCGAACAGCCGCCGTGGTCTGACTTTCCGCTCGTTGTCCTGACGAGCGGCGGGAGCGACGCACAGCCGAACATGGCCGTGTTGAAAAAGCTCGGCGACGCCGGCAACGTCACGCTCATCGAACGACCGACGCGCATCATCACGCTCGTCAGCGCGCTGCAGGCGGCTTTGCGCGCGCGCCGCCGCCAGTACGAGGTGCGCGAACACCTGCTCAGGCAGCAGCGCGCCGAGGAAGAACGCGTGCGGCTGCTCATCAAGGCCGAAGAGGCCAACCGCACGAAGGACGAATTTCTCGCCACCATGTCGCACGAACTGCGCACGCCGATGACGGCCATCCTCGGATGGGCGCAACTGCTGCGCAGCCACACGCTGAGCGAGGCCGACTTCGAGCGCGCGCTGGAGATCGTCGAGCGCAACGCGCAGGCGCAAAATAAACTCATCGACGATCTGCTGGACATCTCGCGCATCATCACGGGCAAGCTGCGGCTGGACGTGCGCGCCGTCGAACTGTCGAGCATCGTGGCGGCGACCGTGGACGCCCTGCGCCCGACGGCCGAGGCTAAGGACGTGCGCCTGCAACCGCTGCTCGATCAGCAGGCAGGCCTCGTCTCCGGCGACTCCGACCGCCTCCAACAGATCGTCTGGAATTTGCTCTCGAACGCCATCAAGTTCACGCCCAAGGGCGGGCGCGTGCAGGTGAGGCTGGAGCGCGTCGATTCGCACGTCGAGATCATCGTGAGCGACACGGGGAAGGGGATCGGGGCGGAGTTTCTGCCGCACGTCTTCGACCGCTTCCGGCAGGCCGACGGGACGAGCACGCGCCGCCACGGCGGCCTCGGCCTGGGGCTGTCAATCGTCCGTCAACTCGTCGAACTGCACGGCGGCACGGTCGGCGTCGAGAGCGACGGCGAGGGGCGGGGCGCAACCTTCTACGTGCAGTTGCCGCTGTTGCTCGCGCGCCGGAAGACGGATGCCGGTGCGCCCGCGCGACGCCATCCGACCGCCGGCGGCAACGGCGTTTCGTTCGACTGCCCGCCGACGCTGGAAGGCCTGCGCGTGCTCGTCGTGGACGACGAGACGGACACGCGCCACCTGCTGCGCACCGTGCTCGAACGCTGCGGCTCGGAAGTGACGACGGCCGCATCTGCGGCCGAGGCGCTGGCCGCCTTCACGCAATCGAAGCCGGACGTTCTCATCAGCGACATCGGGTTGCCCGAAGAAGACGGCTACGAACTCATCTGCAAACTGCGCGCGGCCGAGGCGGCGGGGGCGGGCGGGAGAATCCCGGCCATCGCGCTGACGGCCTACGCGCGCGTGGAAGACCGCGTCCGCGCGCTCAACGCGGGCTTTCAAGTCCACGTCCCGAAGCCCATCGAACCCGTCGAACTGCTCGCCGTCGTCGCCAGTCTCGCGGGGCGCACGGGAAATTCCTGAACATTATGTTTTGACGCGCACGGCCGTCGCGCGGGGCGCGCCCGGCTCTACGCACGACGAAATAATCCGACCGACGAAGTGCCGCGGGCGGCGAATTGATTCAAACGAAAGCCCGCGCCCGACGGAAGACACGGCTTCCGTCGGGCGCGGGCTGAGCGTGCCGTCCGTGCGTCGGCGCGTTTAAGCGCGCAACTGGATGTTGTAGGTTTTGATTTTGGAGTTGAGCGTCGTCGCGTTTATGCCGAGCAGGCGCGCGGCGCGGGACTGGTGGCCGCCGGTCTGTTCGAGGGCGCGGCGGATGAGGTCGACTTCAAAGCGGCGCACCTCGTCGTAGAAGTCTATGCCGCGCCCGATGTCCACACCCGCCGCGCTCGCGCTCGTGCTCGCGCCGAGTGATTTCTGCGGCTCGCAGATTTCCGTGGGCAGGCATTGGCACGTCACCTCGTCTGTGGGTGCGATGACGACCGCGCGCTCGATCACGTTCTCCAACTCGCGGACGTTGCCCGGCCAAGTGTAGGCTTCCATCAGGGCGAGCACTTCGGGCGCGACCTGGTCGGAAATGCGGCGCGCGTTCTCCTCGTTGTACTTGCGTATGAAATGCTGCGCGAGCGGCAGGATGTCTTCGCGGCGTTCGCGCAGAGGGGGCAGTTCGATGGGCACGACGGCGAGGCGATAATACAAATCTTCGCGGAACGTGCCCTGACGGACGGCCTCTTTGAGATCGATGTTGGTGGCGGCGATGATGCGCACGTCGACGCGCCGTGCGGTCGTGTCGCCGAGCGGCGTGAACTCGCGCTCCTGTATGACGCGCAGCAGTTTGGCCTGAGTTTCGGGCGGGATGTTGCCGATCTCGTCGAGAAAGACCGAGCCGCCGTCGGCCACCTCGAACAACCCTTTCTTGGCGGCGAACGCGCCCGTGAACGCCCCGCGCGTGTGGCCGAAGAGTTCCGATTCGAGGAGTTCCGAGGGGATGTTCGAGGAGTTGACGGGCATGAACGCTTTACTGGCGCGCTGGCTCTGATCGTGGATGGCGCGGGCGAGTATCTCCTTGCCCGTGCCCGATTCGCCCGTGATGAGCACGGTGGAGCGCGCGGGCGCGACCTGATCCACGAGTTGAAAGATCGCCTGCATCTTCTCGGAGCGGCCGATGATGCCGCGGTTGACGCTGCGCCCCATGGCGCGCCTGAGCGTCTGCCGCTCCTCTTCCTTGCGCCGGCGTTTGACGCCCGCCGCAATCGTCGCCGTCACCTGCTCGTTCTTGAAGGGCTTGCGGATGCAGCCGAACGCGCCGCGCTCCCAGGCGGCGACCGCCGTGTCGAAGGTGGCGTAAGCCGTGATCATCACGACGACGGCCTCCGCGTCCGCCTTCTGAATCTCTTCGAGCGCGCGCAGGCCGCCCATGCCGGGCATCGAAACGTCTAAGAGCACCACGTCGTAAGCGCGCCGCCCGTAGGCCTCCAACCCCTCTTCGCCCGTCTTCGCCAGATCGACGCGATAGCCCTCGGCCGACAGCAGCGTCTCCAACACATCGCGCATGATCTCCTCGTCGTCCACGACGAGCACTGAACCCTTCTTCGCCATAAGACAATTAAAACAGCGACGAGCGACAAGTGACAAGCGACGGGGAAGGAGTCCCAGGTCTCAAGTCCCAAGTCCCAAGTCTCAGAACGCCTCTTGACTTGGGACTTGAGACTTGAGACCTAGGACTCTTGACTTGAGACCTGGGACTTGGGACTTGAGACTCAGGACTTCCTTCTCCGGCCTTTGAAGGTCATCAGCACGCGGCGGCCTGCGGGGCGCGGGGCGGGGGCGGCGCGACGTTCGGCGGTGACGAGGAGGCGAAATTTGTTTGAGTTGACGCCTTCGGTGCGGGCGTAGGTCTGGCGGCGATTGATGTCGCGCGCCGGCAGCGTTCCCATGTAGGTGGTAGACAATTCTTCGGGGTTCAAAGCCCACATCGCGTAGCGCGTGCCCCGGCCGAAGCGCGAGGGCTTCGGCACGCGGCGAAAACGCACGCGGACGTAAGCCGTGCCGTCCGGCTGCGTGGCGACGCGCGCCGTGCCGCGTGCGCGACGCGCGCCCCGGTCGCCGACGAGCACGAGCGTGCGCGCTCCCGCATCACACTCAATCGCCTCGTCCACGTTCGCAAAAAACTCGCCCTCCGCGCCGCCCGCGCGCGCGCTTTCCCTGATGCGCAGAGCGGTCGTCGCGGCGGCGGGTGGCGGCGTCATGGCGGCGGCGTTGTTGGTCGCGGCGGGGCGCGGCGTCCCGGCGTTGGCGGCGGGTCGCGGCGGCGCATTCGTCCCGGCCGTCGCCGTAGTTGTGTCCGTTGTGCCGCCGCGTCGGTGCGGGGGCGCGTCAGTGTCGCGGCGCGAGGGCGTGGGCACGGTGCGCCTCTCGCGGCGCGCGGTGGCGGCGGCGGCGCGCGAGTCTTCGCCGGGCGGCGGGGCGGGAAAGAGCGCGGCCACTTCGTTGGCGCGCGTGGAGAAGACGGGCGCGCCCGTGGGGCGTTCGGCGCGCGCGTCGCGTTCGGCCGTCACGATCAGGCTGTAGCGTGCGAACTCCGAAGGGTGCGAAAAGACGAGCGAAGCGTCGCCGCGCGAGCCGCGCCGGAGTTCGCCGAGACGAAGTATGCGGCCGCCGCTCGCCCACGCGACGAACGTGCGCGCGTCCGGCGCGAGGCTCTGTGGCGGCGGCATGTTCAAGGCCGTCAGGCGCACGCGCCCGCCGCCCTTCGTCGGCTCAACTTCCAGCCGCCCGCTCGCGCGCGGCGCAAACGAACGCAGGCGCACGATCAAAGTCCGGCCATCCGGAGATGCGCCGGGGCTGACGACGCCCGCCGCGCCCTTCTCGGCGCGGACGTGCGAAACGTTCGCGGCGATGAACAGCAACGAGGCGGCGATTGACAGGCATGCGGATGCGCGCACGCCCGCCGCCGTCAACGCTCGCAACATGCGACTTCTCTTGTGTGCCATGAAGCAAAGACCTGTGGCTGAATTGTGGAATCGAACGGCTGCGAGATTACAACAAGAAGGGGAAGGGGGAAAGGGGAAAGGGGAAAGGTTAAGAGGAAGAGGCGGCGCGGGCAAACAGGTCTTGGTCTTTCAGGTCTTAATCTTTGTTTTGAACCTTTGCCCTTTTACCCCTTTCCTCTTTCCCCTGATCTTTAATCGCTCGCGGCCTGCAGGTGGGCGCGTCCCTGTGTGGTGGGGAGGGTGATGCGGAAGGTCGTGCCGCGCCCCGGCGCGCTGTTGACGACGATGTGGCCGGAGTGTTCCTGCACGATGCCGTAAGAGACGGCGAGGCCGAGACCCGTGCCGCGCCCGACGCCCTTGGTGGTGAAAAACGGGTCGTAGATGCGCGCGACGTTTTCGGGCGCGATGCCGATGCCGTCGTCGGCCACGTGGATGATGACGGAATAGTTGTCTTCCGTCGCGGTCGAAAGGGTGATGTGTCCGCCGTCGGGGATGGCGTCGCGCGCGTTCAGGATGAGGTTGGTGAAGACCTGTTGGAGTTTGCCGGCGTTGCCATAGGCGGCCGGGAGCGCCTCGTCGTAGTCGCGCACGATCTCGATCCGGCTCTGGCGCAGTTGCGGCTCCAGAAGTTGCAGCGTGTCGTCGAGCACGCGGTTGACGTTCACCTCGTCAAACTCCGTGACCGTGCCGGTGCGCGAGAAATTTAGAAGGTTATTGACGATGCCCGTCGCGCGTTCGGTCTGCCGGTGAATCTTCTCCAGGAGCTTGTGCTTCGGGTCGGTGTCGGCGAGCATTCCGAGGAGCATCTGCGTGTAACTGGAGACGCCCGTGAGCGGCGTGTTGATCTCGTGCGCGACGCCCGCGGCGAGCAGGCCGATTGAAGAGAGTTTTTCGCGCTGCTGCAACTGTTCTTCCAGACGCACGCGCGCCGTCACGTCTTCGAGCACGACGAGCGCGCCCGTGTGCGCGGCGACCTCGGTGCGGCGCAGGGGGGCGAAGGCGATGTTGAGAATGAGCGAAAGATTGTCGCGCGTCGCGGTGTGGAGTTTGTAGATGTGGCGCAGGGAAGTGAGTTCCCAACCATTCGCGCCGAGCGCCTGTTGCAGCGTCTCGGCGAAATCCTCCGCGAACAAATCTTCGACGCGCGCGCCGACCGCCTCGTCGCGGCGCACGCCGAGCAACTCTTCGAGCGCGGTGTTGCAGCCCGTGATGCGCCCCGTGGAATCCACGGCCAGCAGCCCGACGTTGATCGATTCGACGATGGACTCGTTGAATTCCTTGAGCAGTTCGAGTTCGGCGGCGCGCTCGGTCTGCTCCTGGTACAACAGGCTGTTCTCGATGGCGACGGCGACGTAGCCGGAGATGGTGCGCAGGATTTCCAAATCCTCCGAAGAGAGGAGCGCGCCGCCCGTCGAACGCCCCAGTCCGATGACGGCCACCATGCGCCCGCGCACGACGCACGGCACGTAGTAGTGCAGCGCGCGGCGCACGAAGCCGGTCGTTTCCGGCTGGAGGTCGATGTCGTCGGCGCGCACGATGCCGGTGTCGGCCGAGCGCACGCGGATCATCTCGCGGAAGTCCTGCGGCACGATCACTTCGCCCGTCAGCCCGACGGCGCGCGCCATACGATAGCCAGAGGCCGCCCGCGCGTCTTCGATGAAGATCGCCACGCGCGCCACGCCGAGCACCTGTTCGAGGCGGCTGGCGAGCGCGTCGAGCAGAGGCTCAAGCGTCGTGGTGGCGGAGAGCGTGCGCCCGAAGTCGAGCAGGCCGTTTCGGAGGTCGTAGCGCTCGCCGTAGAAGAGACGGTCGGTCTGCTCCTGAAGGAAGTTTTTGATGGGGGCGGCGGTCATCACGATGACGGTCATGGCGAGCACGGCGATGATCACGCGCAGGGTGATGACGCCCGGCGCGACCACCTCGCCGCCGAACGCATAGAGACCCGCGATGTAAACGACGACGCCGATCATCAGGGCGATGGCGAGCGTCGTCAGCGCATAGACGGCCGCGCGGCGCACCACCACGTCAACGTCCATCAGGCGATAACGCACGACGGAGTTGCCGAAGGTGAGCGGAATCAAAACGAGGGGCAACACCGCCGCGTCGATCAGCCAGCGCTCCGCGCCCGTGCCCGTCGTCGCCACCGACGCGGGAATGTCGCCGAAGAGATAGCCGAGCGCGTAGAGCAGCGTAAACGGCGTGACCGCCAGAACCGATCCCCACACAACCCATTTCAACTGCTGACGGACAACCGCCATCTTGCTCTTCCAGAAACGGCGTACCAGAATGCCCGCGCCCGCGACGAGCGCGCCCCAGAAGTGTGCGAACTCTACCTTGTAGAGCTTGCCGATAAAGCCTTCCGCGAATGTCGGCGTATGGATGGTGAGCCGGAACTTGCCGAAGAGGAACTCAAGTTCGCCCGGATAGTAAACAAGGATGTTGACGAGGACGAGAATAATGGCCGGGACATAGAGCAGCACCGAGAGCCGGTGCATGCGCTCCAGCAGTTGGCGGCGCACCGGATAGATCGCGCAAAAGTGCAGGAAGAGCGGCGCGAAGAAAACGTAGGCCGCGCTGTCTAAAAACGCGATGGTCTTGTCGAGGTCTTCGTAGAAACCGACAGGCCGGTAGAAGTGGAGGACGAAAGCGGTGAGGCAGAGCGTCGTGAAATGAATGACGAAGGGCGCGCGCCCGCCTTGCTTGAACAGCACGAAAAGGCCGACGAGCAGATAGACGATGCCGATGAAGTTGATGTAGTAATCGCGCGTCGTGCGATTCGGGATCGATTGGAGGTTGTCGAGATAGACGTAGTAGTCGCGCGTCTGGCCGTTGGAGCCGGGGCGTTCGATGCCGTAGCGCAGGCGTTGACCCGACAGGGCGGCATGCTCCAGATAAATCTGAATTTCGGAGGCCGTGACAATCGGGTCGTTTTGAACTTCGTCGAGGCTGATGGAGATCAGGCGGTCGCCCGGTAGAATGCCGAGGATTCCGGCGCGGCTGGCCGCCGAGTTCGGGGCGACGGCGCGCGCGATGATGCCAGTCTCCGTCTGCTCCCAGGCCACGCCGTCGGTGGGCGGCGGCGTGCGCGTCAGGCGTTGCGCGAAATTGAGCGTGCCGGCGGCGACGAGGAGCGAGGCCGCTATCAGCAGCACCCACGCCCGCGTTGTCAGCACCGATTTCATCTCGCGCCCTTTGCTCCTTTCAAGCCCTAAACCGACAAAACAAAGGCAATTGATGTTCCAGTCGGCCGATGAAACAACGATGCTTTGAAGACACGCCCGGCGCGCACACCCCTGCGTCGCATCGCTCCGGCAAAGGCCGATTTTCGACCTTCGACGCCCCACACGGCCTCCGCGCCACACTCTAAAACCCGGACGAGCTTAAATCCAACTTTTTGCATTTATCCAAGTTTTCGGAAAAAGACGCGCTTTGCCGGGTTTTGCCGCGGCGTCCGTGCCCGTGCGCGGCAAAAGGAAAGGCAAAAGCGCGCGGGGCGAGAATAATTTCACGCCCCGCGCGCTTTTGCCCCCATACCGGCACTAACGGCCTGACTTCGCGCTCGATGTTAGAAGCGGACTGAGATGCCCCCGCGCACGGAGCGACGGCCGGTGCTCAGGATAGTGAGCGTGTCGCCGTCTTCGACGCTCGTTTGCGCGTCGAGCAAATTGCGCGCGTCGATGACGGCCTCGGCTTGCAGGGGCAGGCCGAAGGTCGGCAAGTCCTGCGTGACGAGGATGCTCAAACTGGGGTCGAAGACCGCGACGCGACCGGCGAAAGGGTCTATGGCGAAGACGGCGGCGCGCGGCGAGAAGCGCAGCACGGTGCGCACGTCCGTCCCGGTGTCGAAGCTCGATTCGACCTGCGCGGCGACCGTCTGGAAGAAACCATTGCGGAAGAGTTCGCCCGGCGCGTCGGAGGCGGCGTTGAAGCCCTGCGCGAGTTGCTGCCCGCGCCCGAACGAGTAGCCGGCGGAAGTTTTCAGGTAGCTGCCGAGGCGGCGCGCGTAGACGACGCGCAGGCCGCGCGCCGCGCCCTGCTGGTTGGCGACGCTCAGCAGTTCCGTGCCGCCGTCGGCGGCGAACGCGCCGAGCGGCATGTTCAGCAACCCGACGCCGCGCCCGTCCGTGGTGTCGAAGAAGGCCGTCGCCTCGATGCTCGAATCGTTGTCCAGCACGCGCTCGACGCCGAACTCCAGCCGCCGGCTGCGCTCGACGAGCGCGCGCCCGTCGACGAAGGCGATTGGCTGCGCGGACATCTCCGGAAACACTATCGCGCCGTCCTCGAATCGCGCCACCGACTGCGGCTGCGAATTCACGCCGCCCGGCGTATAACCGAAGCGCAGGCGCGTGCGCGCGTCCGTCTCGAACTGAAAGCCGAGGCGCGGGCTGAGCGTGCCGGAGCCGTGCGCGCCCGTGAAGCGCGAATAATCCAGACCGAGCACGACCACCACGCCCTCGCGCACGACCCACTCGTCAACGGCGCGCACCGAAATTTGTTTGAGCGAACGGGGCGAGGCCGGATTAGCCGTCGCGGAGTCGAACGCAAGCGGCAAATTCGCGCCGCCGATGGTCGCGCTCAGGAGGTGGCGCGTGCCCGCGCGGAAGCGGCCTGTGGTTTCAAGCCGCGCGAGGCGGTTGGTGGCGAGTTGACCGGCGAAGATCAAGTTGAGACCCTCGCCCGCCGGGACGGAGACGGCGAAATTTGTGCCCGCGTGGACGGGCGCGGCCGGGTTGGCGGACGACGCCGCGTAAGTCTCCACAACGCCGTGCGCGTTCCGGCGGTCGCCCGTCCAGTCATCCTTCGACGCCTCTGTCCCCGCTACTTCCGCATCCTCGTCCGTCTCCGACGCGGCTTCGACGGCCGCCACGGTGGCATCGGAGCCTTCGTTGTTCTGCAAAATCGAGCGGCGGTTTTGCGACGAGCGCAGACGCCACTTCGGGTCGTTGCGGTCGTTCCTGCGCTCGGGCATGGTGCGCCCCTGCCCTAAAGGTTCGAGGTTGAAGCGATAGACGAGTTCGTCGGACGGGTTGACCTGGACGGCGTTAAAGGTGGTGGCGTTGAAGCCTTCGGCGAGCGCGGTCAGGAGGTAACGGCCGGGCGCGATGCGCGCGGTGAAAGTGCCGTCGGCGGCGGTGCGCGTCTGTTTGGTGACGTGGTTCGCGCCGTCGCGCAAGAGCTGCACGAGCGCGCCGGCGAGCGGTTTGCCCTGGTGGTCGCGCACGGAGCCGCTGACGACGCCGAGGCGTCCGGCGCGCGCGCCTACGGTCGTCGCCGCCACGGCGGGAGTCGCGGAAGCGGTTGCCAGCAGAAACAGCGCGAGCAGGAGCGTCAAACGCACAGGCCGGTAAGTTGTTCTCATCGTAACAAAACCTCCGGGCGCACCTTCCGTCTTCGCGTAGGAGCGCGCCTTCAAGCGTCTATTCTCTTGTCCACTGGACGGCGGCACGGGAGACTGAAAAAGCAGCATGGTAAAAATACGGAAGCCGTAACACGTCGCACGAGCCTTTGTATGCCCGATACCGGCCGAAAACCCGCTTGAGCGCGAAGGTGGCTATTTTCCGTCAAGCGCCAAACCCTGTCAAGGAGGCGATTTGCAGTTGACGGCCGCGTCTCCGGCAGGTGTTTGCCCCGATTCTCGTTCGCATGCTACGATGCTCATTACTGCAAAAGTGATCACCAACCCGTCAAAAATTTTCGCATCTAAGTTCCACTAAATGACCGAAGCAATACTCTCAACCAAACTTCCCGGCGGCGCGACCGTCCTGACCGAGCACATGCCATCCTTGCGCTCGGCCACCGTCGGCATCTGGATCAAGCGCGGTTCGCGCCACGAAACGCCCGATTTCAACGGTATCTGCCACTTTATCGAGCACGCCGTCTTCAAGGGCACGGAGCGGCGCAGTGTGATGGACATCGCGGTCGAGAGCGACCGCCTCGGCGGCAACTTCGACGCCTACACCTCGCACGAGATGACCGGCTTTGCGCTCAAAGTGGTGGATCGCGCCGTCGCGCAGGCCTTCGATCTGCTGGCCGACATGCTGCTCAGCCCGCGCTTCGACGAGCGCGAACTCGAACGCGAGCAGAAGGTCATCATCGAAGAGATGAAGATGGTCGAAGACTCGCCCGAAGAGTTCTTGGGCGAACTCTTCCACGCGGCCTATTTCCCCGACCACGCGCTCGGACGTCCCATCGAGGGCACGCCCGAAACCGTCTCCACCTTCGACCGCGCGCGCACGGCGGAGTTTCACCGCACGGCTTATCACCCGCGCAACTTCGTCATCGCCGCCGCCGGTAACGTCTCCCACGCCGAACTCGTCGAACTGGCCGGACGGGCTTTCGCCCTGCGCGACGCGCCGCCCGACGAGCGCACGCCCGAAGCGGAAGCGGACACGGGCACGCCCCGCCACGCCGCGCCCATCCTGCTCCAGCGCAAGCGTGAACTCGAACAGGCGCACCTCATTCTGGCGACGCCCTGGCCTTCCGCGCGCGATGAAGACCGTTACGCGGCCTCTCTGCTCGGCTCGGTCATCGGCGGCGGCACTTCGAGCCGTCTCTGGCAATCGGTGCGGGAAGAACGCGGCCTCGCCTACTCGGTCGGCGCGGCGGCGAGCGGCTTCACCGACGCCGGGGTCTTTCAAATCTACGCCGGCACGTCGCCCGCGCAGCTCGACCAGGTGCTCGACCTCGCCCTCGCCGAACTACGCCGCGTCGTGCGCGAACCCGTCGGCGCGGAAGAACTGCAACTGGCGAAGGATCAGGCCATCGCCTCGATCCTGCTCGGCCTCGAATCCACGAGCGCGCGCGCCGGTTCGCTCGCACGCCAGGAGATCACGCACGGCCGCCGCATCTCGCCCGACGAGATCATCGCGCGCCTCGAAGCCGTCACGCCCGAAGATATGCAGCGCGTCGCCCGCGCGCGATTCACTTCCGACGGCCTCGCGCTCGGCGCGCTCGGCAACCTCAACGGCTTCCGCGTGGAACGCTCGCGGCTCGCAATATAAAGTTTCAGGTTTCAGGTTTCAGGTTTCAGGTTTAAAAGCCTCAAACCTCGGTTCCGGAACCTGAAACCTGAAACCTGAAACCTGAAACTTATGAAGTTCACCGTCCTCGGAAGCGGTTCGTCGGGAAACGCCGTGCTTATCTGCGCGGGGCGCACGAACGTGCTCGTGGACGCGGGGATGAGCGCAAGGGAGATCGTGCGGCGGCTCGCGCTCATGGGCTGCGACGCCGCCGCGCTCGACGGCGTGATCATCACGCACGAGCACGGCGACCACGCCGGCGGCCTGCGCGTGCTGCTGAAAACCGTCTCCTGCCCCGTCTATATTTCCGGCGAGACGCGCGAGGCCTACATCGGCGACCGCGAAGGCGCGGTGTCGCGCGACGAGCCGCGCAAGCGCGCGGACGTGTTGCGCGACCGCACCGAAGAAATCTCCTCCAGCCACGACTTTCGCATCGGCGAGATAGACTTTCACCCCTTCACCATCCCGCACGACGCGGCCGATAACTTCGGCTTCACCGCGCGCCACGACGGCGTCTGCCTCGCCACGTTGATGGACTTCGGCCACATCACGACGCTCATCAACGAGCGTCTGCGCGGTTGCGCCGCCGTCATCATCGAATCGAATCACAGCCGCGACATGCTCAAGGCGTGCAGCGTCTACCCGTGGGAATTGAAGCAGCGCATCATGTCGCGCACCGGGCATCTCTCGAACGAGGACGTCGCCCTCTGGCTGCGCGACGAATACGACGGCGGCGCCGCGCATGTCGTGCTCGCACACCTCTCGCAGCGCGCCAACAACCCTTACGTCGCCAAGCTGTCGGCCGAGATCGCCCTGCAGGAACGCGGCTCGCTCTTTTCCACCGACACCAAAATCACGCTCTCGTTCCCCAAAGAGCCGACGCCGTGGATCGAGTTATGAGAACGACGTGCCCGTTCGCGCGCGGCGCGTTGCTGTTTCTCTCCGTCGCGCTCGCGGCGGCCTGCGGCGTCGAACAGAAACGCAGCGGGTTGCCGCCCGAAGCGCAGGCGGCAATTGACGCCATCACGGCCGACCTTGCGCGCGGCGACTACGAAAAGATTTACGCGGAAGCGGCCGAAGAGTGGCGGCAGGCGGCGCGCGCCGACGAGAGCCGCGCGAACCTCGAACGTATCCGCACGAGTCTCGGCAATGTTCTCAGCCGCGCCCAGCTCAGCGCAAACGAGGTGCTGGCCGGTGTCACGGAGCACACGCTCAGCGTCAGCTACAACACCAAGTTCGAGCGCGCCGACGCCATCGAAACCTTCGCCCTCGTCGAACGCTCAGGCCGCTGGCGGCTCGCGCGCTACGCCGTCAACTCGAATGCACTAAGATGAGTTTCAGGTTTCAGGTTTCAGGTTTCAAGTTAAAGAACGAAGAACCTCAGTCCTGAAACTTGAAACCTGAAACCTGAAACCTGAAACCCGATGATCCCACGCTACACATTGCCCGAAATGGGCGCGCTCTGGTCGGAGGCGACGAAGTTCCAGAAGTGGCTCGACGTGGAGCTGGCCGTCTGCGAAGTTCACGCCGGGATGGGCACGATCCCGCCGGGCGCGCTCGCCGAGATCAAGGCGCGCGCCCGGTTCACCGTCGAGCGCATCAACGAGATTGAGCGTACCACCGACCACGACGTGATCGCCTTCACCACCGCCCTCGCCGAAAACATCGGCGAGGCCGCGCGCTTCGTGCATTACGGCCTCACTTCTTCCGACGTGGTGGACACGGCGAACGCGCTCCTCCTGCGCGACGCCTGCGACCTTCTGCTCAAGCGGATCGACGCGCTGCTCGTCGTTCTTCAACGTCGCGCCTACGAGTTCAAAGACACGCCGCAGATCGGGCGCACGCACGGCGTCCACGCCGAGCCGACTTCTTTCGGCCTCACCTTCGCGCTCTGGTACGACGAGATGCGGCGCAACCGCGCGCGTCTCTCTCTCGCGCGCGAGGCGGTCGCCGTCGGCAAAATCAGCGGCGCGGTCGGCGCGTTCGCGCATCTCGACCCGGAAGTGGAAGAACAAGTCTGCGCCCGGTTGGCCTTGCGCGCCGCCCCCGTCTCGACGCAGATCATCCAGCGCGACAACTACGCCGAATATCTCTCGACGCTCGCCATCATCGCCTCTTCGCTCGACAAGTTCGCCCTGCAGGTGCGCCACTGGCAGCGGACGGAGGTGCGCGAGGCCGAGGAGCGTTTCCGCGCCGGGCAGAAGGGGTCTTCGGCCATGCCGCACAAGCGCAACCCGATCCTCTCGGAGCGCATCTGCGGCATGGCGCGCGTGATGCGCGGCTATGCGCTCGCCGGTCTCGAATCCGTCGCCCTCTGGCACGAGCGCGACATCTCGCATTCGTCCGCCGAGCGCATCATCCTCCCCGATGCCTCCGTCACGCTCGACTACATGCTGGCGAAAGCCACTTCGCTCCTCGATACGCTCGTCGTCTACCCGGCGCGCATGCTCGAAAATTTGAACGCCACGCGCGGCCTCGTCTTCAGCGGCCAACTCCTGCTCGCCTTGACGCGCGCCGGCGTCTCGCGCGAACAGGCTTACGAGTGGACGCAGCGCAACGCCATGCTGACCTGGGACGAAGGCGGCGACTTCCGCGAGCGCGTCCACGCGGACGCGGACATCAACGCGCATCTCTCGCGCGAACAGATCGCCAGAGCTTTCGCGCTCGACACCTACCTGCGCAACGTCGATCAGGTTTTCGCGCGCGTGTTCGCCGCGGAGGATGAAGCGGATGCGTGAACCGGAAGCGTCGCGCGTTTTAACCGGGGGCTTGTTCGCGCTCCGGCTTCGCGCTCTCTTCGCGCTCTGACAAGGGACTTTTTCGGAGGGGACAGAATGTATTACCTCGCAAGGTTGATTCTCGCGGCGACGCTTTTCGCCCCGGCGCTCCTGGCTCCGGCGTCGGCGTCGGCGCAACGCAGCGCGCCGGCCGGCGTGGCCGAGCTGGCCGAGATTACGGCGCGCGGGCGGCAACTCGCGGAATACGACGTGGCCGCATGGCACGCGACGGATGCCGTCTTCGCACTGTCGCCGCCGCAAGGAAGCATCGCCCGCTATCTCGCGCGCAAAACGGACGCCGGCTGGGTTGTCGCCTTCGGTCGCTTGAACGAAAAGCGCGATAAGTTTCTCGTCGCCTACGAGGCCGCGCAGGAGGGCGGCAACCCGACGCGGTTCAAGGTGAAGAAACACGAGCCGCCGAAAGAAACGACGGACTTCTACTTCTACGCGGCGCAGGCCGTCGATACCGCGCTCGCGGATTTTCAGGGCGAGCGGCGGCCTTACAACGTCGCCGTGCTGCCCGCCGGGAAGGCAAACGGGTTTTACGTCTACGTCATTCCCGCGCAGACGAAGCACGGCGTCTATCCGCACGGCGGCGACGTTCGTTATCTGATTTCTCAGGATGGCGCGAAAGTCGTCGAGAAGAGACAACTGCACAAGTCGATTCTCGAAATGGCCGTGCCGGAAAGCGACACGAAAATGGCGGGCGGCTTCCACACCGCCGTGGTTGACGACGTTCCGGAGGACACGGATGTCTTTTACGTCCTCGCCAGAAAGCCCGCCGTGCCCGAGTGGATCGGCACGCGCAACTACGTCTACAGGGTGGAGATAGACGGCACGATCAAATACATTATGACGATGGAAGCGTTTCGGAAACTCAAATAAGAGCGCGCGGCGCGAGAGGCTAACGAGATGGCAAAAGCAAAAGTTTACGTGACGTTGAAACCGGGCGTGCTCGACCCGCAGGGCAAGGCGATTCAAAACTCGGTCGGGCTGATGGGCTACGGCGGCATCGCGGAAGTGCGACAGGGCAAGTATTTCGAGATCGCTCTGGACAATTCGCTCGACGCAGACCGCGCACGCGAAACGGCCGAACGGATGGCGCGCGAGGTGCTGGCGAACCCGGTCATCGAAGACTACCGCGTGGAGATCGAAGGATGAAATTCGGCGTCATCGTTTTCCCCGGCTCGAACTGCGACCACGACGCTTACCACGTCATCTCGAATACGCACACAACAGGCACACAAGGATTGTGGTGAACTTTCATGTGGGTATTAAGGCCAACCGTCACATGATGCTGATACCGGAAAACATTGAGGTCGTTAACACAGACCTTATACGCGCCGAAAACATTCGGCGGGGACGTTGGCTGGAATACCTGACAATCGGCTGGAACTCTCTTGAGGGCATCATTGCCATAGGCGCAGGCATCGTCGCGGGAAGTATCGCTCTCGTCGGCTTCGGGTTCGATTCCGTGATTGAAGTAACGTCGGGTGTGGCTCTGCTCTGGCGGCTGCACATGGATGCGCCCGAAAGACGCGAGAGGGCCGAACAAATCTCCCTCAGGATTGTTGGCATCAGTTTCCTCGCGCTTGCCGCTTATGTCGCCTTCGATGCCGTTAAATCGCTCATCACGGTAGAGCCGCCAAAAGCAAGTTATGTTGGCATCACTCTTGCCGCGCTCTCTTTGATCGTGATGCCGGTTTTAGCGCGGGCGAAGCGCACAGTAGCGTTGAAGATTAACAGCCGTGCCATGCAAGCTGACTCACGGCAGACGGACATTTGCGCCTACCTTTCCGCCATCCTGCTCGGCGGTTTAATACTGAATGCGCTTTTCGGTTGGTGGTGGGCCGACCCCGTAGCCGCGCTGGTGATGACGCCGATAATTGTAAAGGAAGGCGTCGAAGCCCTGCGCGGCGAAACCTGTTGCGGCGATGCTGCCTGTCACGGCGGTTAAGATTCTGCTTGACTCTGTATTCGAGTACAGGGTTTACAATGTAATTTGCCGGTTTGGAAGCATCTGGCAAAACGCCGGATATAGGATGTTGCGAGACTTACAATTATCAATGATGCGCGTGCAGTTACCACAGGTCAAGACAATCACCCATCGCCTTACCGCCCTTGCTCTTATGCTTTGGCTCGGCGGTGCAGGCTGTCTGATAGGTTGCGAAATGCCCGCATCAGCCGCTCCCGTTGATGTAACGCAAAAATCAGACGCGGCAGAGTCTTGTTCCATGAACTCGGGCGGCGATTGCTGTCACAAGGCAGAGCAATCGAAAGAAAACAGCAACGCTCCAACTATCGGGGCACTTCCGCAAAGTCAAAATATATCTTCGTTATCATGTTGTCCGTTGGTCGGCCTCTCGTCAGACCCGGCACGTAAAGCGAGCGCATCGGACGCACCGCTTGTGATAGCAGCAAACGTGCTCTTTTTAGCCCCAAAAATTGAACCTCCTTCCAAAGTCGTATCCCTTCGCTCTCAAACGCGAGACAGGGGCAGCACCTACTTACGCTGCTGTGTCTTCCTGATTTAGAAAAGGTAATCAGTAACCATAGCGTCAGCGAATCGCTCGTTGGCGAAGCTATACCCGTTTTCTCATGTCAGGAGATTCGATAGATGAACAAAATCAAACTCATTACCGCTACTCTCATTCTCTCTGTAACAGGCGTCGTGTACGCCGCTAACGACCAGGTAAAGCAAAACGCGAAGTCGTGCAACATGGACAAGGCCGCGAGTTGCTGCGCTTCGGGCGCGAATTGCTGCGACGGCGGCTCTTGCAGCACCGCTCATAAAGCAGAGCCCAAACATGCAAGTGCTCAGGCGTCGAAGGCTGACGAAAAAGAAAGCTGCTGTCAGGCTGACGCTTCATGTTGTACGTCGGGCGCGTCCTGCTGTGCTAAGCATAAAGCAACCGAGAAGCAGACTGCTGAACACGCCAGCATGACGCATGAGGACGGAGCAAGCTGCTGTGTTGCGGGTGCTGAGTGCTGCAAAGATAGCGGTTCCTGTTGCTCCAAGCATACGCATTAAAGTCCACCTACACTACGAGCGGGGGCGTTCTCAAAGCGTCCCCGCCCTCCTTTCATTCGTGGCGCACCCCCCAATTCCTTATTCAGACATGCATTCTTATCGCCCCGCCGAAGTGTATGTGAGGCGTGTGCGAGGTCGTGAATCCAGGTTTAATTCCGAGGGGCTAAAAGCATAATTTTTTCCCCCGCATCAAAACCCGACCTTCAGCGAAATTTACACGCACACGGAGGGGCGAGTTTTCAACGGCGGAATCAAGATCAAACTTTAAGCGCGCGGCCGGAGGCTTCCGTCGCTCGCCGGCGAGGGCGCCAAGTTAAAATCGGGGGTTGCGAAGGGCAAGTTCCAGCGCCTTTCACAACCCCCGTCTTTTATGTCCGAAGCGACTGAGCCAATAACGAACTATCAGTGATTGGCGTTGCCCGTCTTGCCATGACCGGCATCGTTCGTCGTCTTGACGCCGCTCGTGTTGCTGTTACCGTTGTTGTTGGTGACGACCGCCGTGTTCGACGAGACGGTGTTGCCGTTTGCGTTGGAGCGGACGTTGGCGTTCGTGTCGATCACGCCTTCACGCGCCGGGCTGCCGTTCGTCGTCGCGCCGTTCATGTTCCCCGCGTTCATGTTCGCCGCATTGCTGTTGCCGTTTGCGTTCGTCGCGGAGTCGCCCCCGCCGCAGCCGATCATTAAACTCGCGGCGGCCAAAGTTGCCACCAGTGCTAAAGTGCGTCGCATTTAGATTCCTCCGGCCGATTCCTCTTGCCGGAACCGGCATCTGTAATATTGTGTCCGGCCGCTGCTACACCTTAGCGGTAAATGTGTTCGCCCCGATTGCTGCGCCACTCGTTCTCTAAATATTCGGCGTCTTCGTCCGAGCGCGGATTAACGCCCATCACGATGCCACCTTCGCTGACGCCGCGCTCATATTCTTTCGCGCGGTCTTCCGGGATGCCGGAGCCGACCAGCGCGCCGATCAGGCCGCCGGTCAAACCGCCCGCGCCCGCGCCGGCGAGCGCCGCCGCGATGGGGCCGGCGATGAGCAGGCCGAGGCCGGGCAGAGCGACCGTCGTGCCGATGGCGGCGATGGCGGCGAGCGTCGCGCCGACGCCGCTACCGATGGCCGCGCCTTTGCCCGCGTCTTCCCAGGCCTTGTCGCCGAGGTCGCTATCTTTGTTTTCGTCCGAGAAATGTTTTTTGCGCGTATCGTCCGACATGATCAAATTAACGTCGTCTTTACTGTAGCCACGACTCGTCAGCGAACCATAAGCGCGCTCGGCGCTCTCCCGGTCTCTGAACATGCCGGTCATGATGCGCGAACGCCCCGTGCCGGAGCCTGTAGTCGTATCCATGGAATCTGCCATTTTTACTAATCCTCCTAAGTTAACATGAAGCTAAGGTGAAGCTACTTTCGTAGCATTAAATGAACCCGATCTCGTGAACTGATTTCACACACGTCTGAGCCTAAGGAGCAGTGCGTGTACGTTTTTTATGTGTCTCAAGGACTTCGCACCGACTATATGCAGACGGCGTGCCACCCCTCGCCGGGTTACGCCTTTCCGGGCGGACGGGCGTTAATGAAAATCCCGCGGATATAAACGCGGATCGGCCGGGGGCGGGTGGCAGTCGAAGACCCGCGAAAGCTATAATGCGGGCGGGTTGATTTCCGCCGCGTGTGCGGGACGAAGCCGGTTCCGCCGTTTGCTTCGGGGAATTGGCGACGGGACGTTTCACCGGCGCATAATTCCGGCGCGACGCGTCTAAAGACCGCACGCCCGCGAGAATTTGTTTAACCCCGTCAACGAAAACTACAAGCGTGGAGATTGAAGGATGAAATTCGGCGTCATAGTGTTCCCCGGCTCGAACTGCGACCACGACGCATATCACGTGATCTCGAAACACGTCGGCCAGCCGGTATCCTTCATCTGGCACAGGGAGACCGACCTCGCCGAATATGACGCGCTGATCATCCCCGGCGGCTTCTCCTATGGCGACTACCTGCGCGTGGGCGCGCTCGCCTCCTTCTCACCCGTCATGTCGAGCGTGCGCGAGTTTGCGACGCGGGGCGGGCTGGTGCTCGGCATCTGCAACGGCTTTCAAATTCTCTGCGAGTCCGGCCTGCTGCCCGGCGCGCTCATCCGCAACCGCGACCTGCACTTCGTCTGCCAGCACGTCCGCGTCCGCGTGGAGTGTGCCGACACGCCTTTCACCAATGAACTCCGGCGCGGCCAAATCCTGAGCATGCCCGTCGCGCACGCCGACGGCAATTACACCTGCGACGACGAGACCTTGAACGAACTCCAGGCGGAAGACCGCATCATCTTCCGCTACTGCGACGCCGAGGGACGCGCGACGCCCGCAGCCAACCCGAACGGCGCGCGCGACAATATCGCGGGCATCTGCAATCGCGGCCGCAACGTCATCGGATTGATGCCGCACCCGGAGCGCGCCTGCGAGGATTTGCTCGGCTCCTCGGACGGGCGCGGCCTCTTTCATTCGCTCGCCGCCACGCTCGCCGCCGCCGTCTCCTAAGAATATTTTCAGGAACTTGCGCGTCGCCTTGCCAGTATGTAGTAGTCATACGGCAAGGCACTTTCTGTCTCCCGCCGGGCAAACACACCAAAAGGAGAAGTCTGAATTTATGCGTACCTCGAAAATCGCGCTTCGTCTCGGTCTCTTCGTCGCGCTCGCGGCCGCGTCGCCCGCGCACGGTCAAACAAGGGAGTTGACGGCTTCCGAGCAATCTTACAGGGAGGCGCGGCGCGTGCTCGACGCCGGACTCGCGGCCTATGGCGGGCTTGACGCTTTGCGCTCGATTGAAAATTTCACCATCCGGCACGAAGGCCACACCGTCCATCGCAACCAGAGCCGACGCACAGACCCGCCCTACGAGCGCACGCCCCTCGGCGGCACGCTCATCGTCGAACACCGGCGCGGCCGCCTCTATCACGACAACAAGGGCAGCTATCCCGGCGGCTTCAACTGGCACTGGGGCTTGATCTCGAACGGCAAAGACACGGCACGCGTGTCGTATCTTGAAAAACGCATCAACTCGACGCAGCCGCTCCCGCCGCAAGCCCTGCGCGGACGCCTCCGCTGGTTGCCCCACAACCTGCTCATCAACGCGCAGGAACGCTCCGTGCAAGTGCGCTCGATGGGGCGCGCGAACTTCGACAGACGCCCGCACGAAGTGATCACCTATGCCAACGAGGACGGCCAGCAGGTGACTCTCTACCTCGACGCACGCACGCACCTCCTCTCGAAGTTTGAACTGCTCAGCAACGATCCTTACTTCGGCGATTCGGTGCAGGAGATCATCTTTCCCGCGCATCGCCCGGTCGGGCAGTTTCAAGTGCCGACAGCGCGCATCACGAAAATCCTGGGCGAGGTGGTCGAAGACATTCCCTATACGGAAGTGAGTTTCAACAAAACTTACGGCGACGAGCAGTTCAAAGCGCCCGCCGACTTCATCGCTCCCGCGCCCGCGCCCGCACCCACGCCCCCCGCACCCTTCGACAAACTCGCGGAGAACCTCTACCTTGTTCGCGGCGGCGGCTACAACGTCCTCGCCGTCGGCTTCAAGGATCACGTGATGGTCGTCGAGACGCCCGGCAACGACAACACTTCGCGCGAAGTGATCGCGCGCGTGAAGGAACTGATGCCGGGCAAGCCCATCAGGTATGCCGCCGTGACGCATCACCACGACGACCACGCGGGCGGCATCCGCACGTACATCGCCGAAGGCGCGACCGTCATCACGACGCCCGGCCTGCGCCCGTTCTTCGAGCGCGTCGCCGCCGCGCGCAACTTCACGCTCAACCCCGACACGCTCGCGCGCACGCCCCGCCCGCTCTCGCTTGAGACCTTGCAGCAAGGCAAGCGCATCTTCACCGACGGCGCGCAGATCGTCGAGCTATACGACATCGGCTCAGGCCCGCACATGGACGAGATGATCGTCGCCTACCTGCCGAAAGAGAAGGTCATCTTTCAGGGCGACCTTTTGAACCGTCCCGAAGACGGGCGCGTCACACCGGGCAACGCCACGACCGCACACTTCGCCGACTGGCTCAGGAAGTCCGGCCTCGCTGTCGAACGCATCGCCGGCGTCCACGGCCCCGTCGCCACGCTCGACGATTTGCACAAGGCCGTCGCGCTGATAGGGGCGCAGAACTAGAAGAAACGCGCAAGGGGAAGCTGCCGGTCGTCCACCTGCGGCTGCATGTGCCGTTCGCACAAGCCGCTCAAAGGCCGTCCTGCACGATTGGCGACCGGCAAAGAATAACCGGCGACCGGCAACTTCCCCTCCCGCATTCAACTTTGCCGCTCCCGCCGGTGAATTTTGAAATGGTTGATTCCGAGATGGCTGATTCCGAGTCGGCGGAAGAGATTCTCACGTGGGCTGAAGTCCGGCGCACGCATCGCATCCAGAACGGCGTCTATCAGCGCAACGGTCGCCTCGTCTCGCTGCTGACCGACTTCGGGCGCATCAATCCCTGCTACCCGGATGCGCCGGCCGACGCGAGCGGCCGGCGCATCCACTACACAGGCGCGGGGCGGCGCGGCGACCAGCACCTGACGCCCGCCAACCGCGCCCTCCTCGACGCCATCCGCAGCCGCCACGCCGTGCCTCTCTTCAACAAACTAGCCGTCGGCCGCTGGCAGCACATGGGCTACTGGCGCGTCTCCGCCGCCGTGCACGAGTACGACACACAGGAAGACCGCATGCTCTGGCGGTTCACGCTCGTAAAAGTAGAAACGCGGAACGATGAACTATGAACGCGGAACGATGAAGGAAAGTCACCTGCTTTTCCTTCATCGTTCCGCGTTCATCCTTCATCGTTTTCTTCTCCCCGCTTGTCTCTATTTTTCGCCGCTGTTAATCTTGCCTCTCTTTATCTAACCGACATGACGATGAAAAAACTCGCTTTATTTCTCCTGCTCGCGCTTTCGGCCGACACTTTCGCAACGGCAGCCGGCGCGCACACGCTTACAACGCGAGGCACAGCGGCGGCGGGCGGCATCCAACGGCGCGCGGGAGCGCACGGGGCAAAACGCAAAGCGCGAACGCGGCGGCGACGCGCCGGTGCGCGAATTATCAAAGGCACGATCATCGGCAGGTTCGTGTTGCCGGACAATTCGCCGACCGTGACGGAAATCGACGCCGAAGGCTTGAAGAAACTGCTGCAACGCGACGAGGCGGCGACGGCGCAACCGCTGCTCATCAACTTCTGGGCGACGTGGTGCGTTCCCTGCCGCAAGGAGTTTCCAGACCTCGTCCGCATCGGCGCAGACTATCGCGCGCGCGGGCTCCGGTTCGCCCTCATCTCGGCCGACGACGTCTCGGAGATCAAGACCACCGTGCCCCGGTTCCTGCGCGAGATGCGCGCCACGGCGATCTCCGCCTATCTCCTGAACGCGACCGACACGGAAGCGGCCATCGCGCAGGTTGACCCGATGTGGGGCGGCGAACTGCCCGCCACTTTCCTCTTCGACCGGCAGGGCAAAATAGCCTACAGGCACTTCGGCATTATCAAAGACGCCGAACTCCGCGAAGCGATAGAGAAGGTAGTGACGGGTGACAGGTGACGAGTGACAAGATGAAAACAAAGTATTCTGCTTTTAACTTGTCACCTGTCACCTGTCACCTGTCACTTGTCGCCTGTCGCCCGTCACTTGAATCATGAATCAAATCACGCCAGAAGTTATCTCCGCACACAACCTGACGGGGGAAGAGTATGCGCGCATCGTGCGTTTGATGGGGCGCGAGCCGACGTTTGTGGAACTCGGAATTTTTTCGGTGATGTGGTCGGAGCATTGTTCCTATAAATCTTCGCGTGTGCATCTGCGGCGGCTGCCGACGAGAAACGAGCGCGTTGTCGTGCCGCCGGGCGAGAACGCGGGCGTGGTCGACGTGGGCGACGGGTGGTGCGCGGCCTTCAAAGTGGAATCGCACAATCATCCTTCCTTCATCGAGCCGTTTCAGGGCGCGGCGACCGGCGTCGGCGGCATCCTGCGCGACATCTTTACGATGGGCGCGCGCCCCATCGCGGCCATGAACAGCATCCGCTTCGGCACGCTCGACGACGAACAAAACGGGCGGCGCAACCGCGCCCTGCTCACCGGCGTCGTCGCCGGCATCGCGCACTACGGCAATGCCTTCGGCGTGCCGACCATCGGCGGCGAAGTCATGTTCGACGACGCATACGCGCTGAACCCGCTCGTCAACGCCTTCGCGCTCGGCCTCGTCCGCCGAGATCAAATCTTCTACGGGCGCGCTGTCGGAGTCGGCAATCCGGTGCTCTACGTCGGCGCGAAGACGGGGCGCGACGGCATCCACGGCGCGACGATGGCCTCCGCAGAGTTTGACGACGAGGCGCTGGAAAAACGCCCGACCGTGCAGGTGGGCGACCCGTTCCTCGAAAAGCTCCTGCTCGAAGCCTGCCTCGAAGCGATGCGCAGCGGCGCGGTCGCCGGGATACAGGACATGGGCGCGGCCGGGTTGACGTCCTCCTCGTGCGAAATGGCGGCGCGCGCCGGGACGGGACTAGAAATAGACCTCACGCTCGTGCCGCAACGCGAGCAGGCGATGTCGGCCTACGAGATCATGCTGTCGGAATCGCAGGAGCGCATGCTCATCGTCGCGCACAAGGGGCGCGAGCGGCAGGTGATGGACATCTTCAAGCACTGGGAACTCGACGCCGTGGTGATCGGCCGCGTGACGGACACGGGCAACGTCCAGCTCATGCACCACGAGGGCACGGTCGCGGACATCCCGGTCGTCTACCTCACGGACGAAGCGCCGCTCTACGAGCGACCCATGCGCGCGCCGGAAGCGCAGGGGAAGGGGGAAGGGGTAAAGGGGAAAGGCGAAGGCGTGCGGGTGGATGAAGCCGCCTCTGTTGATGAAGAAGCCGCCCCTGTTAATGTCGCTGACGGCGCGTCGCCTGCGGCGGAGACTCCTTCGTTGGAGGAGACGGTCGAGGGTTCGGAGGAACTCGACTCGATCCTCTCAGCGTCGCCGCCGGACGCCTCCACGCCGGGCGCGGCATCGAAGCCTGACGCCTCTGCGCCGGGCGCGGATCACGACGAGTCTCTGCGCCGCCTGCTCGGCGCGCCGAACATCGCCTCGAAGGAGTGGGTCTATCGCCAGTACGATCACATGGTGCGGACGAACACGGCCGTGCTGCCCGGCGCGGACGCCGCCATCGTGCGCATCAAGGAGACGCGCCGCGCCCTCGCCATGTGTCTCGATGGCAACGGCCGCTACTGCGCCGCAGACCCGCGCGAGGGCGCGCGTCAGATCGTCGCCGAGTCGGCGCGCAACGTCGTCTGCGTCGGCGCGCGACCCATCGCCGTCACCAACTGCCTGAACTTCCCCTCGCCCGAACGCCCCGAGGTGATGTGGGCGTTCTCCGAGACGATTGACGGCATGGCGGAAGCCTGCCGCGCCTTCGACACGCCCGTCATCTCCGGCAATGTCTCCTTCTACAACGAGACCGAAGGGCGCGGCATCCTGCCGACGCCCGTCATCGGCATGGTCGGCATCATCGAAGACGTGCGCCGCATCATCCAGCCCGGTTTCAAACGGGAAGGCGACCTCATCGCGCTCCTCGGCGAGACGGGCGACGACCTGAGCGTCAGCGAATATGCCGCGACCGTCGAGGGACGCGCCACCGAAGAGATGCTGCGCGACGGGCGCCTCGCGCGCCTCGATCTCAAACTCGAACAGGCCGTGCAGGCCGCGTGCCTCCAGGCTGCGGACGAAAGTCTGCTGCGCTCGGCACACGACGCGGCCGACGGCGGCCTCTCCGTCGCCATCGCCGAAAGCTGTTTCTCCACACACAATCGCCCCTCCATCGGCGCGACAATTGATCTCACGGGCGCGCTCCATCCGGCCGCCCAACTCTTCGCCGAAACGCCCTCGCGCATCATCGTCAGCTTCGCGGAAGAGGCGCGCGCGCGCGTGGAAGAGATCGCGGCCGGACTGGGCTGCCCGCTCTCGATCATCGGGCGCGTCGGCGGCGCGGAACTGCGCATCACAATCGGCGGCCAACTCGCCGTCTCGCAAAACGTCAACGCCCTCGAAAGCCTCTGGCGCACCTCGCTCGGCCGGAGGCTGCAAGCGGAAGCGCTGGCCGCCGCCGCGGAATGAAGAAGCGAAAAATCTTGGAGAAGGTGTTAGCCGGATCGAGGAATGTTCGATTCAGCGAAATGACGACGTTAGTTCAAGCCTTCGGCTTCCGCCTGTCGCGCACGAACGGCAGTCATCACATCTTTATTCATCCGGAGGTGCGAGAGATGATTAATCTGCAAGAGGTAAACGGCAAAGCCAAACCAAACAAAATCCAGCAGTTCCTTCATCTCCTGGAGAGGTATAATCTGGAATTGGGAGATGAGCCATGAAGGATTACCACATCAACATTTTTTACAGCGAAGCGGACGGCGGCTACATCGCGGATATTCCCGATCTCGAATATTGCTCGGCGTTCGGCGCGACCCCGGCCGAAGCGCTGGCACAGGTTGAAGTCGCGAAATCACTCTGGCTCGAAGCCACCCGCGCTGAAGGCAAGACCATCCCGCCGCCGAAATATCGCCCGGCCATTTATCAACTCGCCTCTTAAGCCCCGGAAGAGCTAACCGCCCTCGCTGTGAGTTTGTGCGATGCCCGACGCGAGCGACATAAAGATACGACCCACGACAAACATACACGAGTTACCGTTCACAGCCGACGAACTCTTGCGCGTCCTGCTGCGGCTCGCGCCGGGGCGTGGCGCGCAGATTCTCGACAGCGGCGGCGCGCGCGGCGTGGACGAGGCGCGTTTTTTGATCGCCGGGTTCGACCCTTTCGAGACAATCGAGGCGCGCGGCGAAGAGTTGTTGATAGAGCGGCGCGGCGAAACCACGGCGCGCGGCGAACGCGGCTCGCTCATCTCCCTGCTCGACGAACGGCTCGCGCGTTACCGCGTGCGACGCGGGGCAGGCGCGTCGTCGCCCGAACTCCCTTTCTCCGGCGGGGCTTGCATCGCGAGTTTCGCCTACGATCTGGCGCGGCAATTTGAACGCCTGCGAAGCCGCCCGCCCGTCGCGCCCGAATCGGACGCCCCGCCCGAACCGGACGCCGCGCTCGCCTTCTACGACACACTCGTCATACACGATTACGCGCGCGGGTCAACCTATCTCACGACCGACGCCGGAGAGGAACAACTGGCGCGCGCACGCGCCGCGCTCGACGAAGCGCGCCGAACCACCGCGCTGGAGGAAGCGCGCCGAACCTGTGGCTTCGACGATGACGCGGCGGCGGGCGCGGGCGGCCGAAGACTCACGACGACGGCCACGTCGAACTTCACGCGCGCCGGGTATGCGGCGGCCGTCCGCCGCATCAAGCGTCACATCTACGCGGGCGATATTTACCAGGCGAACCTCACGCAGCAGTTCACCTGCCCGCTCTCCGCGGGCGACCGCGCCGAGCGCGTCTTCCTGCGGCTCAGGCGCGCGCACCCGGCCTCTTTCGCGGCCTTCCTGCGCCGCCGCAGGGACACTGTGATCAGCGCGTCGCCCGAACGCTTCCTGCGCGTTACGCCCGACGAGGCAGGGGGCGCGCGGTGCGTGGAAGCCTGGCCGATCAAGGGGACGCGCGCGCGCGGGGCGACGGCCGAAGAGGATGCGCGCCTCCGGGAAGAACTGCGCCGGAGCGCGAAGGACGCGGCCGAGAACGTGATGATCGTTGACCTGTTGCGGAACGACTTGGGGCGCGTGTGTCGCTACGGGACAATCGAAGTCGGCGCGCTCTGCGAGGTGCAGGAGCACCCGACGCTCTTTCATCTCGTCTCCAAAGTGCGCGGGCATTTGCGCCCAGAGGTGTCGGCCGGCGAACTGCTGCGCGCGACTTTTCCCTGCGGCTCGATTACGGGCGCGCCGAAACTGCGCGCGATGGAGATCATAGACGATTGCGAGAGCGCGCCGCGCGGCCTCTCAATGGGCGCGGTCGGCTATTTCTCCTTCGACGGGCGCATCGATCTGAGCGTGGCGATCCGCACGATGACCGTGCGCGCTCGCATGGCGCGCTTCAACGTCGGCGGCGGCATCGTGGCCGAGAGCGACCCGGAAGCGGAATATGAAGAGTCGCTCGTCAAGGCGCGCGCCCTGCTCAGCGCGCTCGGCGCGCGTATCGTGTGAGCGAGGCGGCTACATGCGGCGCATAGCGGCACGCAGCGCGTAGTTGCGGCAGCGCGGCGCAAAACCTATCGCGTCGCGGAAGGCAGTGCGGCGCAAAACTTAGCGCGGCAGCGCGACGCAAAACTTAACGCGCCGCAAAATTCAGCGCGCCGCAAAATTCAGCGCGCCGCCCGGACGTTTTCCTGTATCCTCGTACGGCGTTCCTCGCCGACGTTCTCTCCGACTCTCGAACACGCAATCGCCGTCGAGTGAAACATGCACGCACGAATTATTCATAACGAACGCCTGCTCGAACTGTCGAAGGCGCGCCTGCCCGCGCTCTCTTCCGCTTCGCTCTACGGGCGCGGCGTTTTCACCACTCTCGCCGTGCATCGCGGCCGTCCGTTCCTCTGGCCTGAACACTGGGCGCGTCTCATAGCGCACGCGGAGCGTTGCGGTGTGCGTCACGGCGAGTTGGATGAGGAGACGGTCGGGCGCGCGCTCGCCAGGTTGATCGAGGAGAACGAAGTGCGAGAGGGGCGCGCGCGCGTGACGCTGCTCGTGCGCGCGTTAAGCGGCGCGTGGCGCGAAGGCAGCAGCAGCGGCGGCAGCAACAGGAGGAGCGCGGGCGGGATCGAAACAGACCTCCTCATCATCACGGGCGACGCGCGCCCCGCGCCGGAAGAAGGTTTGGCGCTGACGATTTCGCCCTATCGTCAGAGTACGCTCTCGCCGCTCGCGGGCATCAAGAGCGTCAACTATCTCGAACACGTCATCGCACTCGAAGAGGCGCACGCGCGCGACTTTCACGAGGCCGTCGTCTCGAACGAGCGCGGCGAGATCGCCGGGGCGACGATGGCGAACATCTTCTGGGTCACGCGCGGCACGATACATACGCCCGCCCTCGCCACCGGCGCGCTCGCCGGCACGACGCGCGCACGCATCATCGCCCTCGCCGAAGAACTCGCCTTCCCCCTCGTCGAAGGCACATACGACACCTCAGACCTCGGCGACGCAGACGAAATCTTCCTCACCTCGGCCGCCTACGGCGTCGGGCTGGTGACGACCTACGACTTCCACCGCTACACGGTCTCGGCCGGAAGCGTCGCCCTGCGACTGCACGAGGCGTTCCGGCAATTGACGCTGCGCGATGGGGAAGCGGCGTAAAGGCGAAAATTTATGCCGCTAAATAGCGCGCGAGAGGCGCGTCGAAGTTCAAAACTTCGACGCGCCTCTCGCGCGCATTCACCCTTCAACTTTTAACGGTTCGCTACTTCTTCGCCAGTACGACGGGCGATTGCTCGGCGGCGCGGATGCGCTCGAAGAAGTTGCGGACGGCCGCGTAGTCGGCGGGCGGGATGGTGGCGGCGCGCTGGGTGAAGGTGCGCTTGAATTGGAGTTGGCCGTCTTTGACGACGTAGGAGGTGGAGTAGCTGCCGAAGGCCGTGTCGAGTTTGACGGGGTCTGGCAGTTCGTCCACGTCGAAGCCGGCGGGGAGCCGGACGTTGACCGACTCGGTGTAGGCTTCCGATTCGAGCACGACGGCATGCCGGCGCGTGGCCTTCGTCAGGAAGACCGACTCGCGGCGCGAGAGGATGGCGGGCTTGAAGACGAGGAGGCGTTCCTGCATGAGTTGGCCGTAGTTGGCGGCGGTGAAATCCACGTCGAGGGCGAAGCGGCCATCGGCGCGATTGTCGACGGGTTCGACCTTGACGACTTTCGCTCCCGTAGCGCCGGTCGTGATCCAGTTTTCGACCAGCTTGGCATATTCGGGGCGCGCGAGGCCGCGGAAGAGGCGACGCTCGCCGACCGCCGATTGCCCCATGGAACGCTCGCGGACATTGGCCGTGATCGAGCCGTCGGCCGCGAGATTGATTTCGGCTTCGCGTTCGAGTTGGTTGGCTTCGGGCGGCGTGACGGGCATCCGCACGAGCGAGCCTTCGTTGCCGGCGGCGATGAGCGCGAAGCTATTCTGCTCGTGGTCGGGCAGATCGCCGACGGGCGTGTTGTCGTCCGTGGCGTCGAAGATCAGGAGACGGCCGAGCGTGGCGTGCTGGATGACGGTCGGCGCTTTCGTCTCGTCGCCCACGCGGATGGCGATGATGCAATGGTTGAACTGGCGCGGCGAAGCCCATTCTTCACGCACGAAGGTGGCGTCGCCCGAATAGATCAAGACCGGATAGGCCTCGATCTTGAGCGCGCGCAGCATGGCGCGCATGAGATTGGCCTTGTCTTTGCAGTCGCCGTAACGTTTGGCGAAAACTTCCGCCGCCGAGTGCGGGCGGAAACGCCCGACGCCGATCTGGATCGAGATGTACTGGATGTCCTGCACGTAGCGGCCGATGACGCGAATCTTGTCGAGCTCGGTCTTGGAGTTGGCGGTCAGTTCGCGCGCCTTGAGCGCGATGGCGTCGTCGGGCGCGCTCTGCGGGTCGCTCAGTTCGCTGTACCAGCGCGAAACGTCCGTCCAGGAGGCGAAGCTGCGCGCGCCCATGATGGTTGAACCCGTGCCGCCGGCGGCCGGCGTGTAGCTGACGGCGAGGCGCGGGGCGAGGCTCGTCACTTCGGGGCTGGCGACCTCCGGTTCGATGGGCGCGAGGTTGCGCAACTCCCAGGTGTAGCTCGTGCCGTTCACCACGGGTTCGACCTTCGCGTGGTTGAACGTGACGCCCGACGCGCTCCAGCCCGCCGGGAGCGTGAGCGTGTAGCGCGACATCAGCACGGGCAGGCGACCCTGAAAGCTCCAGTCGGTTTGCGGAAACAGGGCGCGCTCCTCCGTGATGATCTGGTAGCCGAAGACCATCCCGGCGTCGGCCTCGTCGCGCGCGTCGATGCGCCTGGTGCGGTACTGGTTATAGACGTCGTTCGTGTCGGAGGCGAAATCCACGATTTCGTCTTTGCCGTAGCGTTTCGTCTGGCCGCCGGGACGGATGAGCCACGCGCGCATCTCGCGCACCTTGCCCGTATCGGTCGCGTAGCCGGCGACGGCCTGCGCCGTGCCTCTGCCCACGCGCGTCAGGATGCGCACGGCGAAGGTTGTGACGTTGACGATCTTGCCGTCGTTGCTGATCGTCGTCTGCCCCTCGTCGTGCAGGACAACCGCCGGCACGTCTTTCGCGTAGGGCGGGGCGGTGGCGGCGGCGGCCTGCGTGAGCCACGCCGGGGCTTCGTCGCCCACGGGGGGAGCGGCAAAGGCGGGCGCGCAAAACAGGAGAACGAGCGCGGAGCAGAGTCCTAACGTGCGTGTGAACATTCGCATGTGCATTTCTTTCAAACCTCGATTTTCCCTGTGACAGTGGCGACCCTGTTCCGGCCGCCGAAATTTTCTTCGGCCACGCTTTAGTTCGACGGGTTGCCGGTGGCGGAGGCGGTCGTCGCAGCCTGTTTGAGCGTGATCGTGTGGTTGTCTCGTTTGTGCAACTCGTCGAAGAGAGTTTTCAGTTGGCCGTAAGAGGCGACGGGGAACAACATGCCTGTCGCGCTGCCGAAGAAAAATTTGCGATTGAAGAGGAGATTGCGCCCGTCTTTCGTGACCGCGAGTTTGATGTCGTACTTGCTGGTCTGGCCGGCGTCGATGCCGACGGGCGCGTCGGCGTTATCGAGCGCGTAACCGGCGGGCAGTTCGATGGTCACGTCGTCCTGCTCCGACCACGGGTAGTTGAAATAGACGCTGTTGTGCCGCTGGGTCGTGGGAAAGAGCGGGTTCGCGCCGCGCTGGAAGAAGGCCGGTTGCAGGAACAGGCGCTTGCCCGTGCGCTGTGCGTAGCCGGGCACGCGGACGCGGTAAGCGTAGGCGAAGGGCTTAACCGGGTCGGTCACGTTCTCGACGCGAATGTCGGACACTTCGGCCGTGCTCATCCTGGCCTTGATCAAGCTGCGCAGGGTCTCTTCGCGTTGCGCGGGCGTGTCGTCGTCGTTGTACTCCTTCTTATCCTTGCCGAGATGCCCGCTGTACTCGATGCGCACGTCGCCTTCGAGCGTGCCTTCGGCGTCGAGTTTGAGCTTCGCCGTGCGCCGCTCCAGCGACTTCGTGGCAGGCGAGAGCGGCGTATGGACGAAGGTCGGCTCTTTCGGGTCTGTGACGAGCGCGTCCTGCGACTCCGATTGCCACGCCAGCATGCCGAAGGGCATGTACATCTCCGACGGGTCGAAGAAGCGCCACGCATCATTTACCTTGACGGCGACGACGACCAGACTCATGAAGTAAGGATCGGCGAAGCCCGGGTCGAAGAAGATGTCGCTGCGGTCGGCCATGAGCGCGGGTCGCGCCTCGAAACCGGCGGCGATGGCGAGCGCGGCGAAGAGGCCGCCGATGTCGTTGCTGCGCCCCTCCATCTTCTTGAGCGTGCTCGAAGGCGATTCGTTTTTGAGTTTGGCGCGCACCTCGACGGGCAGATTCAGGGCGTCGTCGTCGAGGTTCTTGATCTGGGAGCGACAGAATTCGTAGAGGCGTTCGAGTTTCTGTTCGGGCGTCGAGGCGTCGCCGATGATCTCGGTTGACTTCTTGCGCACGTCGTCGCTGACCTTCATCTCCGATTTGAACACGTCGTAGGCGATCTTGCCGAACTCGCGCCAGAACTTCTGCGGCTCCATGTTCTTCTCCCCCGTGTAGTAGAGCAGCATCCATTTGCGCACCTCGTCCTCGGGCGGCATGCGGGGCTCTTCGCGGTAGGCGGGCACGTTCGTCACCGTCGTGCTGTAGAAGCCGTTCTTGTTCTTATCGAAGCGCGGCATCTCCATGTGGAACGGCTGGTAGCGCAGCGTGGACGCGCCGATGATGTTCGACGCGGGCTTGAGATAATAGGTTACGGTCTGGATGGGGATGTCGCGTTGAAAATAGAGCCGCGTGCGGTCGGCCGAACTGCCCGGATAAACCTCGCGCCAGCGATACTCGATGATCGCGCCCGGCTCGACGCTCGGCATGGCGAACGTTTTGGCTCTCAGTTTCCGGTCGCCCGCCCTGGCGATGATCTTCTCGAAAATGTCTTCCTTCTTCAGTTCGATGACTTGGCCGTCGGCCTTGATGGTGCGGCCGGCCACGTCTTTGATCTTCGCGTTCAGGCGAAAGGGGACGATGTCGATTTTGCTCTGCGATTCGCGCCCGCGCTCGGTGAAGATTTTGATGCGGATGTAGTTGGTGAAGATGAGGTCTTGTTCGGCATCGTCAACCCGCACTTCCCAGAAAATGGCTTCGGCGTCGGCGTCCTTTTCCACGATGGGCGCTTTGAGCGCGAGGTGCGCCGGGTCAACCGGCTTCCAATCCTGGTCGCCGAAGGCGAAGACCGGCGCGCTGGCGGCGAGCCACAGGAGCAGCGAAAAACAGACGGAGGTCGAGAAACGAGGGCGGTTGTACATTGGGGGACAAGCCTTTCAGTTTTTTGATTGAGCGTGCCCGGCGCGCCGGGTGAAAATTGAAGACGAACCTACTCGGACGAGTGAGAGGTTGGTTGAGAGCCGTTCGGGGCGGCGCGGGCATATTAACGTAAGTCGCCAGCCGCACACAAGGACTTATCCGGAATTTCGTAACGCCGCCGCGCGACGATCTTTTGAGCTTAGACGCGCGAATCGCTGCCCGATTCCGCATAAAATTTGCCGGCCGGGCGACGCGCGCGCGGCCTGCGCGAGGCCGGGACAGCGGCGCGTTCGCGTTCGCGGCCACCGCCCCGTTCTGTGCTATAATTTGTGCCTCTTTACCCCGTACTATCCGGCAGAATTTAGCGCGTTTATATTTTCCCAGGAGGACTGGAGTTTATGGCGACCGAACTCAAGCGCGAAGGCGCAGCGAGCGGTAGAATCGAAGAACTGCTCGGCGCTGACGCACGCACGCTGCTCGAACACACTTCGCAAACCATCCCCAAAGCTCAACTGCAACTGCCCGGCCCCGATTTCGTGGATCGCGTCTGGTCGTCGTCCGACCGCAGCCCGCGCGTCATGCGCGCGCTCCAGACGCTCTTCGACAACGGGCGTCTGGCGGGCACGGGCTATCTCTCCATCCTCCCCGTGGATCAGGGCATCGAGCACTCGGCCGGCTCCAGTTTCGCGCCCAATCCCATGTACTTCGATCCGGAAAACATCGTCCGCCTCGCCATCGAGGGCGGCTGCAACGCCGTCGCCTCCACCTTCGGCGTGCTCGGCATGGTCGCGCGTCGCTACGCGCACAAGATTCCTTTCATCGTCAAGGTCAACCACAACGAACTGCTGACCTACCCGAATCGCTTCGATCAGGTTCTCTTCGGCACGGTGGATCAGGCGCACGACATGGGCGCGGTCGCCATCGGCGCGACCATCTATTTCGCCTCGGAAGAATCCACGCGCCAGATCACCGAGATCAGCGAGGCCTTCGCCTACGCGCACGAACTCGGCATGGCGACCATTCTCTGGTGCTACCTGCGCAACAACAAGTTCAAGACCGGCGGCGGCGACATGCACACGGCCGCCGACCTCACGGGGCAGGCCAATCACCTCGGCGTCACCATCCAGGCCGACATCATCAAGCAGAAGCTGCCCGAGCGTAACGGCGGCTACAACGTGCTCAACATGGAAGGCTCGACCTACGGCAAGACGAGCAAGAAGATTTACGAGGAACTGACCACCGACAACCCCATCGACCTCGTGCGCTATCAGGTCGCCAACTGCTACATGGGACGTTGCGGCCTGATCAATTCGGGCGGCGAGTCGAAGGGTCAGACCGACCTGCAAGAGGCCGTCCGCACCGCCGTCATCAACAAACGCGGCGGCGGCATGGGGCTGATCTCCGGCCGCAAAGCCTTCCAGCGACCGCTGGAAGAGGGCGCGGCGCTCTTGAATGCTATTCAGGACGTGTATCTCTCCGAAGAGATCACCGTCGCCTAAATCAAACGATGAAGTATGAACGATGAACGATGAACTGAAAGCAACTGTCTTTCGTTCATCGTTCATCGTTCATACTTCATCGTTTCCCGTTTAATCGTTGATGGTCGAAGCAGCACCGCAAAAAACCGCTCCCGACGCGGAACTCCTCCACGCCATCGCGCGCGGAGACGAATCCGCGCTGGCCGCATTATATGACCGTTATAATTCCATCCTCTTAGGTCTCCTGCTCCGTATATTGCACAGCCGCGTCGAGGCGGAAGACGTTTTACAGGAAGTCTTCCTCCAAATCTGGCAGCGTGCCGCCAATTTCGACGAGGCGCGCGGGCGCGCTTTCACCTGGATGGTGACGCTCGCGCGCTCGCGCGCCATTGACCGCCTGCGCTCGCTGCAATCTCGCCAGCGCGCGGACGACACGGCACTGCGCGACGCCCCCGAGACAATCGGCGACGCGAGCCAGGACGCTTATCACTCGGAGCAGCGCGAGATCGTGCGCGCCGCGCTCGCGCAGATTCCCGAGGAACAACGCCGCGCCCTGTTGCTCGCGTATTTTGAAGGGCTGACCCAATCGGAGATCGCCCTGCGGCTCGGGCAGCCGCTCGGCACGGTCAAGACGCGTATGCGCAGCGGCATGAGCAAGCTGCGCGATCTGCTGAGCGAGCGATTGGGAGGGGCAGCGAACTTGAATTTTTAAGGTCGGCCGCAACTGAAGTTTTCGATGAAGCACGAAGATTACAAGGAGATGACCGCGCTCGAAGCGCTCGATGCCCTTGCAGGGGACGTCGGGGGCGCGGGCGAGCGGCGCGCCCTCGAAGCGCATCTCGCCGAGTGCGCCGAATGCTGCGCGGAGCTGGCAGCCATGCGCGATGCGGCGGCGTCTCTCGTCTACGCGGCCGCGCCGCAAATGCCCGCGCCCGAACTCCGCGCGAGCATACTTGCGGGCGTCAAATCACAAACGCAGGAGGGCACGCGCAGCGCGGCCTCGAACGGCGACGCGGAGACTTCGGCGCAAACTTCCAGAGTCAGTTCGCCGGACGAATTCGCGGCGCGGCGCGAGGCGCGCGAGGTCAAAGTCAGCCGCCGCCTCTTCACGTTCGGTTCGCTGGCCGCCTCGCTGGCCGTCGCCGCCCTTCTCGTCTCGCTCGCGCTCCTCTGGCAGCGCAACGCGCGGCTCCAAATTGAACTCGCGCAACTCTCCGCCACCGTCAACCAGACGCAACAGGAACTCGCGCGCACGCGCGCCGAACGCGAATTGCTCGGCGCGCCCGAAGCCCACACCGCCACGCTCGCCGGCACGAAAATGGCCGAGCGTGCGCGCGCGCGCCTGACCTTCGACGCGCAGACGGGTCGCGCCATGCTGATGGCCGCAGACCTGCCGCCCGCGCCCCCCGGCAAGGCTTACCAACTCTGGTTCATCGCCGCCGGCAAGCCGCCCGTGCCCGGCAGCGTCTTTCAACCCGACACGGGCGGCCACGCCGAAATGCACGAAACCGTCCCGCCCGAAGGACGCAGCGCCGCCGTCGTCTTCGCCGTCACGCTCGAACCCACGGGCGGCACGAGCGCGCCCACCGGCGAGATATACCTGAAAAGCTCCGCTTCCTGATACCCCTAACGGCCGGGAGACCCGGCTGCCCGTCGCTCTCTAACAGCCCGAACGCGACGGTCGGCGTCCGCAAAATCAACTCCGCGAGAAAAACTTGCTATAGTATTTCCGGCTGCGCTGGCGCGCGAAATTTCAAGGGACGAGAGGGATGGACAGTGGCTGACAAAAACCGCACCGACAACGACGCCGTGATGAACACGATTACAGACGAGACCGGGCAATTCGACGCGCGCTTTCTCCTCTGGCGCACCTTCTGCGCCGAGAACGACGTGCCCGTCGAAACGCTCCCCAGCGACCTCACCGGCGACATCCGCGACAAGTGGAACGAATTGAAAGACAGCAAACTCAAGTGACAGGTGACAGGTGACAGGTGACAGGAAAAGACAAGCCTTCATCCTGTCACCTGTCACCTGTCACCTGTCACTGTTTTAGAAGTGTCTGCCCGGCGTGTAGACGCCCGTCAGGAAGGGATTGGTGAGACGCTCGCGGCCGATGGTGGTGTCGGGGCCGTGGCCGGAGTAGACCGTCACGTCGTCGCCGAGCGGGACGATCTTGTGCAACAGCGAATCCATCAACTCCTCGTAAGAGCCGCCCGGCAAATCCGTCCGCCCGATTGAACCCGCGAACAGGCAATCGCCCACAAACACTTTGCGCTCGCGCGCCTCGTAGAGAACAACGTGGCCGGGCGTGTGTCCCGGACAATGCAGCGATTGAAAGGCGAGCGTGCCCACCTCGTAAATTTCCCCGTCCGTCCAGTAACGATCCACAGCGGGCGGCGCGGCGTAGTCGAAACCGAGCGCCGCCCATTGCGCGCGCGGGATACCGATCCACGCGGGCTGTTCGGGCAACTGCCGGTAGAGCGGTTCGTCCGCCGCGTGCAGGATAACTTCGGCGCGCGGGCGCAGGCGCTTCAACGCCGCCACCCCGCCGACGTGATCCATGTGCGCGTGCGTCAGCGCGATGGCCTGCAAATCGAGGCCGTGCCTTTCGAGCGCGGCCGCGATCTCGTCGGCGTCGTCGCCCGGATCGACGCAGATCGCGCGCCGCGTCTGCTCGCAACCCAGTATGCGCGCCTGCTGTTGAAACGCCGTCACCGTAATGGTTTCGATGATCATCCCGAAGCACCTTCAAGGCATAAATTGATGCTCTTATTGCATCTAAAAGAAGTATAAACGCCCTCTCGGGGAATCCACTAACAGGCCACTTTCGACAGAGGTTTTAAGACTCATGCCACTGGGTAAGAAATCAACTTCGCTCGCCGGAGTGCTCGACGAGTTGACGGTCGAAGCCGCGCCGGAGTTGACCGAACATTTAGAGAATAACGATCTGCGCTGTTACGCCTGCGGCCACCGCTGCCTCGTCCGCGAAGGCAAGCGCGGCATCTGCAAGGTGCGTTTCAACGAAGCGGGGCGGCTGCTCGTGCCCGCGAACTACGTGGCCGCGCTCGCCTGCGACCCGACGGAGAAGAAGCCCTTTTTCCACGCCCTGCCCGGCTCCGACACGCTCACCTTCGGGATGCTCGGCTGCGATTTGCACTGCGGGTATTGCCAGAACTGGCTGACGAGTCAGGCGCTCAGAGACGACGCGGCGGGTACCGAGCCGCAAATCGTCTCGGCCGAGCGCCTCGTCGCGCTGGCGAAGGCTTACGGGGCTTCGATGGTGGGGTCGAGTTATAACGAGCCGCTCATCACGGCGGAGTGGGCGTTGGATGTTTTCAAGCGTGCAAAGCCCGCCGGGTTCAAGACGGCGTTCATCTCGAACGGCAACGCGACGCCCGAGGTGCTTGACTACCTGCGCCCGTGGACGGATTGCTACAAGATAGATTTGAAGTCCATGAGCGACCGCAACTACCGGCAACTCGGCGGCGTGGTGGACAACATTCTGGACACAGTGCGAATGGTGCACGAGCGCGGCTTCTGGTCTGAGATCGTGACGCTGCTCATCCCCGGCTTCAACGATTCGGAGGATGAGATCAAACGCGCGGCCGACTTCATCGCGGGCGTCTCGCCGGACATCCCCTGGCACGTCACGGCGTTTCACCAGGACTACCGCATGCAGTCGAACGCCAACACGACGGCCGAACAACTCATCCGCGCCTGTGAAGTGGGGCGCGCGGCCGGCCTGCGTTTCGTCTACGCGGGAAATTTGCCGGGACGCGTCGGCCGCTTCGAGAACACTTACTGCCCCGCGTGCGACGAACTTTTGATCGAACGCTACGGCTACATCATCAAGCGGATGAAAGTGACGCGCGAAGGCACGTGCCCCGCCTGCGCGGAGACGATTCCCGGCGTATGGGCTTAAGGGAAACGATGAACGCGGAATGCGGAACGATGAACTGAAGACGCTTGCTTCCGTTCATCGTTCCGCGTTCCGCGTTCATCGTTTCCGGTCACTTATTCGCGCTTACTTCGCGGGCATTTGCATGACGGGAGTGCCGTGGTGGAACACGGCCAGCCACTTCCCGCCGCGCTTGACCCAGATCGACGAGGCACGCTCAACCATAGGTTTGCCGTCCGCCCCCGGCCCTTTGACCGTATAAGTCACAAGGGTCGCATCGTCGTCAAACTTCGTCGCTTTGAAATCGCTCGACGCGAAGTTGGTGAAATCGAATGTCTTGACCGCGGCGAGCGTTCCCGCTTTGTCGTAGACGCCCGTCGGTCGAACCTCTATCTGGTCTTCGGCCAGACCCGCCGCGAAGGTGTCCCAATCCTTGCGCTTGAGCGCGTCCCACAAACTTTTCTCTCTGGCAACGGGATCGTCGGCCGCGCCGCCACCGCCGCCGGTTGGTGTTGCCGGCGCAGTCGCCGTGTTTGTGTTCATCGCGCCGCCCGTCGGTTTGGAAGTTTCAGCCGACGGCGGCGGGCTGGACGGACGCTCTTCGACAAAGCAGTCCTGATGATAGACCGCCAGCCATTCCGCGCCGCGTTTGACCCAGGCCGTGCTGGCGCGCAGTTTGCCGGGCGGGAGCGGCTGACCGCCGGACGTGCCACGGGCGTCAACCGTATAAGTTACGACCGCCGTGTCTGCGTCCAGCACGAGCGTCTTCCAGTCGGAGAGATTAACTTCGGTCGGGGCGAAGTTTCTCACGCCGTTAACCGTTTCATCTTTGCCGCCCACCACGTCGCTTGAGACGTAGATGGTATCGCTCGACAGCATTTTTCCAAACGCTTCGTAATTCCTATTTTTCAGCTCGTCCCAAAGCTGTTTCTCTTTGGCTATTATCTCGTCGGCGGTTGCCCCGCCGGTGGTTGATAGATTGGCATTAGCATTGGCATTGGCGGGTGCGGCAAGGTTGCCGTTGGTGGTGGCGGTGTTGTCGTTGGCGACGTTCGTGCAACTCGATGCGCCGAGAATGAGCGACGACAAGACGACGGCCAGACCTGTCAGCGTTAGAAATCGTTTCATCAGTGGATTCCTCCGATAAGCGAATGGGTAGAGCTGGACGAGTCTTCGGGCAGATCGCAGCGTGCTTCTATGTCAATTCGCGCGCGGAGTCAATAGAAAAGACGTAAATCGTCAACCGTGAAAAGAAAGAAGTGGTTTTCTCTCTTCACGGTTGACGACGCGCGTTTGATGTTCTGATGGCCTGCCTTAGAAATTCGACGAGCGGCGTTCGAGGTCTTCGGGCGTGCCGTAGACGGGGGCGTATTCCTCGTCGTTCTCGGCAGCCTGGAGGGCGCGTTTGAGTTCGGCTAACTCGCGCGAGACGGCGTTGAATTCATCAGCATCGAAGTGTTCGTAACTGCCGGCGATGTCGAGCACGCGGTCTATGCGGCGGTTCGCCCTGTCGAGGACTTCCACCTTGATGCGCCCCTCCGCGGCCGCGTCGCAGATGAGGTCGCGCGCGGCCTTGAAGTTCGCCTCCTGCTCGCAGATGAGGATCATGTCGGACCCGGTCTCGATGGCGCGCAAACTCGCCTCGGCCACCGAGAGCGTCTGCACGACCGCGCCCATCTCCATGTCGTCCGTGATGACGAGGCCGTCGTACTTGAAGGCCGTGCGCAGCATCCGCATCACGACGTTGTTGCTGATCGTGGCAGGGATTTGCGAGAAGTCTTCGAGCGACGGCAGTTCCGCCGTGCGGCGAAACCACGCCTGCAAAAATTCCGACACCTCGGGGAACGCCGCGTGGCTCACCATCACCGAATGAAGGTGCTCTCCGCGTCGGTGAAACATCAAATCCAGAAAGGGCACGAGATCGTGTTCGAGAATCTCCGGCCACGAATGCGTGACGACGGGGAGACGCCGGTGCGAATCCACCTGCGAGCCGCCGAGGCCGGGGAAGTGTTTGCCGCAGCCGACGATGCGTTGCGCCTGCAAGCCGTCGAGGTACGCGCCCGCGAGACGTGCGACTTCCTCCGGCGTCTCGCCGAACGTGCGACCGCGCAGGCCGTTCTCCTCGTTGCCGCCGTGGAGATCGAGGACGGGCGCGAAGTTCATGTTAAAGCCGAGCAGGCGGAGCGCGCGCGCCGAGAGTTCGCCGAACTTGCGCGCGAGTTCCGTGCGGCCGGCGAGGCGCACGGTTTTGGCCGAAGGCATCGGCTCGCAGATGTCGCGAAAGCGATCCACGAGTCCGCCCTCCTGATCCACACCGATGATGACGCGGCCGCCGAGCGCGTCTCGAATCTGCGCGTTCAGGAGCGCGACCTGCTCGGCCGATTCGACGTTGCGCCCGAACAGGATGACGCCGCCCGGCCGTATCTCGCGCAACATCTCGCGCAGGCGTTTGTCCAGCCGCGTTCCCGGCAGGCCGACGAACAAAAGTCGCCCCGCCTTGCGGCTGATCTCGTCGGTCGCGCTGTGTCCCCTTGCTGTTTCCGTCATCGTTTCAGTTCGATTTTCCTTTCACTCAAGCTTAAAGGTTCGACGCGCGAACGCGCAAGGCCAATGCCCGTCGCCGCTTCTCTCCATACACAATCATTGCCAGCGGTCTTCCGATGAACCCCGCGCGCGCTGCTTTGTTATACTTGCCTCATGGTCGCGGAGCTTTCTCAAATCGCGTCGCCCGCCGCGCGTCTGACGGCGCGCATCAGGGAGCGCGCGCTCGCGCTCGGCTTCCACAAGGTCGGCATCGTGCCGGCCGCGCCGCTCGGCGCGGAGCGCGCGCGGCTGGAAGAGTGGCTGCGGCGCGGTTATCACGGCGAGATGAATTGGATGGCGCGCGAGACGGAGCGGCGCACAGACCCACGCCTCGTCATGCCGGATGCGCGCTCCGTCGTCGTCGTCGCGCTCAACTACTTCACGCCGCACGAGCACGCGCCGGAAGATTCCGCGACCGGCAAAATTTCCCGCTATGCCTGGGGCGACGATTACCATGATGTCGTCGGCGGCAAACTCAAAGAACTGCTCGCATGGATCAAAGCGGAGTGTCCGGCGGCCGAGGGCAAGGCGTGCGTGGACATTCAACCGCTGATGGATAAGGCGTGGGCTGTGCGCGCGGGGCTCGGCTGGATCGGCAAGCACACGAATTTGATCACGCGCGAATACGGCTCGTGGGTCTTTCTCGGCGAACTCCTCCTTAATCTCGAACTCGAATACGACGGCGTGGCATCCGAGGATCATTGCGGCACCTGCACGCTCTGCATCGAGGCGTGCCCGACGGACGCGATCACGGAGCCTTACGTTCTGGATTCGAACCGCTGCATCTCATACGCCACCATCGAACTGCGCGCGCCCGACCTGCCCGCCGAAGTCGCCGGCAAACTCGACGGCTGGCTCTACGGCTGCGACATTTGCCAGGACGTGTGCCCGTGGAATCGCTTCGAGCAACCGACGGCCGAGACGCGCTTCGAGCCGCGCGAAGGTCAAGTCTCGGTTGACCTCGCGCACCTGCTCGAACTCACCCCCGACGCTTACGCCGCCCGCTTTCGCCGCAGCCCCATCAAACGCGCCAAGCTCGCAGGGCTGCAACGCAACGCGCGCGCGCTCAAAAAAGATCGCGGCGATTGAACCTCGCTTGACGCTTACGCAATTCCCGTTGCGTCGCACCGCCCCCGTGTTTCCTCAGCGCGCCACCCACGTGATTCCTTAGCGCGCCCGCGCAACTCTTGCAATTCCTTAGCGCGCCCGCGCCGCCTTCGCGCTCCTTTATAAGCGCGCCTCCGTCCCTCGCGCTTCCCTTTACGCTTCGCCGTCCACCCGCGCGCTTACGAATTTATGAAAATATTTTTACGCGGCGGGACAACTCTCTTCACACCGAACCTCTTCTCATGTCCAGACCAACCGTCGGTGCAATGCTTCCCTGGGAACTTTTGGCGCGCGCCTGTGTCTAAAAGTTCGCCGGTTTCATAAAACTATCCAGCCGGGATTCGGTAGGCAATTTTTACCTCGCATGTAAATGCCGAAAGGGGTACGTCTATGCCAAACGTCCGTCTGCCTGTTCATTCGTCCGCACGCCTGTCAATCGTCGCCTGCGCGTTGGTCGTAGCTCTTCTGAGCGCCGCGCTCGTCTGCGTCGAACCGCCCGCGTCGTCCGCCTGCCCGGTCACGATCACCAACCCGCTGCGCGTGCGCTACATGGAGAGCGCGCTCGTTGCGGTCGTGCGCGTCGGCGATTCCGTCGCCGTCGAGCGGCGCGGCGTCGTGTCTGTGGTGGACACCGCGCTTCGCATCACTTCGCTCCTGAAGGGCGAGGAGAAAGAGAAGGTCGTCAACCTACGTCACTTCAAACCGGAGCTTGCGGACTGGAGTCTTCCCATCAAATATGAGAAGGATGAGGTGCTGCTGTTATTTCTCAAGCGCGCCGAGAATGGTGACGAATACATGACCATCGACGGTGAGAGGGCTGCGCTGAAGTTGTCGGAAGAGGATTTGAAAGTTTACGTCCGTCGCATCGAAGAACTGGCCGCGATCATGCGGAGCGCGGAGCCGGACGACGCCGCAATCGCCGAATGGCTCGTGCGCTGCGCCGAAGAACCCGCGACGCGTTGGGAGGGCGCATCCGAACTCGCCTACAACGTCTCTCTGCCCGAAGACCCGCCCGACGCGGAAGACAATGCGGAAGAGGAGACCGAAGAGGCCGAGGCATCAACTGACGACCCGGTTGCCGGCGACGACCCGCAGCAAGAATCAGAGGCGGAGGCGGAGTCAGAGGGCGGCGGCAGTAGTTCCCCCGAAGCGACGGCAGGCGCGGGGGAAAACGTTAATGCCGGCTTAATCGTTGGGGTGGACATCGCGCCCCGCGATACCACCGTCTCTGCCCCTGAAGTCAACTACGCCGCGCTGCTCACACCCGCGCAGAAAGAGCGTCTGACGACGGCGCTCCTGAACGCCGAGGAGTTCGAGTTGGGCGAACAACTGCTTCTCGTTCTCGTCAACAGTTGGAAGGATGAGCGGCTCGTGCCTTTCACCCTCAAGCACCTCGCGCGCATGGCTGACAAACCGCCCTACGAGGCCGAGATCATGATGCGGATCGTCGCCCACGCTCTCGGCGATCAGACGCTCATCAAGTTCGTGGTGAACTACCGCAAGACCGTGACTTACCACGACCTTTACGGGGACGATCCGGCAAACGCCCCCGCCTACGAGGAAGACCCGGAAGCCACGCCCGAGCAGCGCGCGGCGGATAGGAAAGAGTTTGAGGAGATGAAGGTTGCCGCCGCCGAAGCCCTCTTCCAACGCAGCGGCAAACTGCGCCACTTCCTCGCCCTCGCCGATCAACCGCAGAAGCCCTGACAAGACTTCTTCGCCCTCCCCGCCGCCGGCGGGACGCGCCCTGCCCCCCTTTGCGTCCCGCCGGCGCGAATCCGCAAACGATTGCGCGCGGCAACCGGCGGGTTCGTTTCGCACATCGAAGACTGGAACGCCCGTCGCTATCGCCGTCTCTATCGCTGTCATAAACGACGTCTCTCTTGCCGTCATGATGACCAACTCTTTCCGAAGTTTCGCCAACCTGACTTGATGATGAAATCGAATAACGATCTCTCGCGCCTGCGCATCGCATCTCCCTGCCCGACCGGCTGGGAGTCCATGAACGGAAACGACCGGGTGCGCTTTTGCCGTCTGTGTGAGCTGAACGTCTACGACATCTCGGCGATGACCTCGAAAGAGGCGCGTGAACTCATCGCCCGCACGGAAGGCCGCCTGTGCGCCCGCCTGTATCGCCGCGCCGACGGGACGGTCATCACGGCCGATTGCCCCGTCGGCTGGCGCGCTCTCAAACGCCGCGCCTCCTTCGCGGCGGGCGCGGCCTTGACGGCGCTCCTGAGCCTGTGCGGCGGCGTGTTCGGGCAAACTCCGGCGGCGCGCGAGAAAGCCGAAGAGTGCCGCAATCAGCTCTCGATCAAACGCGCCGACGCGCAGACTTTGCCGCCGGGTAAGCGTGCGCCGCTCGCGGGAAAGGTGCTCGACCCGACGGGCGCCGACCTTCCCGGCGCGATCATCACGGCCGCCGAAGGGAAAACTAAAAAGAAGTACACGACCGCTTCGGACGAGAACGGCGCATACAATTTTTCGTCGCTCCCGGCAGGGTCATACGAACTGAGGGTGACGGCTCCCGGTTTCGAGACGTTGAAAGTTAAAGGTATTTCGCTCGGGGCGAGCGAGGCCGTACAGGTGGACGCAACGCTTCTCCTCTCCGGTGAAACCGTGATGGTGGGTGTTATCGCGGTTGACGGGTATTACGACAGAAAAGCGGGCGAGACCGTCCTGCAGATCGACGGCGTGACCATTCGCTACGACGAATAAGCGTCTGTTCGCTACGACGAATAACCGCCCGCCCCGTACAAACTTCTCGCGCTGACGTTTCGACCTTCAACTCCGCCCCGCGGAGGCCGCGCTCGCGCGTCGGCTTGGTACGCACCTGCGCGCGGCGTATCATGTCCGTAGCATTTAACCTTGGTGGCGGCCGGTATTTTCTCGGTGCAGATTTAGAAGTGATTACCGTACTCAAAGATTCCTACGGGCGCGCGATACGCGACCTGCGCGTGTCGCTGACCGACAGGTGTAACTTTCGCTGCTTCTACTGTCTGCCGCACGGCGAGCCGCCCATCGCGCCCAAAGAGCAGATGCTCTCGTATGAAGAGATCGAATACGTCTCGGACATCTTCGTCAATTTAGGCATCGAAAAAATCCGGCTCACCGGCGGCGAGCCGTTGATGCGCCGCGACATCGAAATCGTCATCCGCAAACTCGCCGCGCTCAAACCGCGCCTGCACGATCTGGCGCTCACGACGAACGGCTACTTCCTGCCCGGCCGCGCCGCCGCGCTGCGCGAAGCCGGTCTCGACCGCATCACCATCAGCCTCGACTCCTTGCGCCCCGAAACGTTTCGCCGCATGACCGGCGTGGACGTGCTCCCGCAGGTACTCGAAGGCATCCGCGCGGCGCGCGACGCCGGACTCGCGCCGATCAAGATCAACGCCGTCATCGTGCGCGGGCACAACGACTCGGAGGTGGCCGATTTCGCCGCCTTCGCGCGCGAGCACGCCGTCTCGATGCGCTTCATCGAGTTCATGCCGCTGGATTCCGGCCACGAATGGTCGAAGGAGATGGTGGTATCGGGGCGTGAAATCCGCGCCGCGATTGAGGAGCGTTTCGCGCTCGCGCCGCTGCCCGTGCGGCGCGGCGCGGAGACTTCGGCGCGTTATCGTTTCAGCGACGGCGCGCCCGGCGAAATCGGCATCATCGCGCCCGTCAGCGAACCGTTCTGCGGCGCGTGCTCGCGCATCCGCCTGACCGCGGACGGCCAGATCAGGACGTGTCTCTTCTCCACCGTCGAGCATTCGCTGCGCGACGTGATCCGCCGGCCGGGCGCGACGCGCGCCGAGATCGTCGACTACATCGAATCCGTCATCCTCAAGAAAGAGCCGCGCCACTTCATCAACGACCCGGATTTTCTCCAGCCCGCGCGCACGATGAGCTTCATCGGCGGCTGACCCGAGCGAGACACACTGCCATGAGCACCAACACGGAGGCGACCATCGAAGACCTCTACAAAGTTGACGGCAAGGCGGAACTCGTCAATGGGGAGATCGTCCACATGTCACCAACCGGCGGCACGCCTAATTATGCGGCGGGTGAAATTTTTGTGTCTCTGCGGCAGTATGCGAAGCGCACCAAAACTGGTCATGCCGTCGGAGATAACGCGGCGTTCAGGGTGAGTTTGCCTAATCGTAAATCTTTCAGTCCCGGCGCGGCCTTCTATATCGGCGAGATCACCATGAAGTTTTTCGAGGGCGCGCCCGTGTTCGCCGCCGAAGTGAGAAGCGAAGGCGACTACGGGGCGAAGGCCGAGCGTGAGATGGCGCGAAAGCGCGCGGACTATTTCGCGGCGGGCACGCAGGTCGTGTGGGATGTCGACTTGTTGAGCGAGACGGTCGTGCGTGTTTACTCCGTGGCCGAACCCGACAGGCCGCGAACTTATCGTCGCGGCGAGACGGCCGAAGCCGAACCCGCCGTGCCGGGTTGGACGATGGCCGTTGACGATCTGTTCGTCGAATAACAGGCATATAGGCCATAATTCGCCGTTCGTTTTTTGATAGTCAGAGAAAGTTTTCGGGGGAGCTTCGCCCTACAGCGGGCGCGGCTGAGAGTCCGTCAATTGCGGATTTCGGATTGCGGAATGCGGATTTAAAGCAAGTATCTTGTAATCCGCATTCCGCAATCCGAAATCCGCAATCAGGAGACCCCTAGAACCTGATGCGGTTAGTACCGCCGAAGGGAGAAACGCCGGAAAAACGCTTGCGACCCTTCATGTCTCGCAGGCGTTTTTTCTTTTCAGGCCGAGGGCGGCCGGACAGAAAGACAAGATGAGCACAACTAAAGAACCGACTGAGCGACCCGCAGAAGAGCGCCGCCGTAGCGACGAGGTGCAACTGCCGAACTCCGTGCGAATTTACGTCGAAGGCGAGCGCGCGGGCGTGCGCGTTCCCTTCCGCGAAGTCGCGCTGAACGCGACGCGCAACCCCGACGGCACGCTCGAACAGAACGAGAGCGTGCGCGTCTATGACACGAGCGGCGCGTGGGGCGACCCCGCCGTCCGGTGCGACGAGCGCGAGGGACTCGCGCCGCTCCGGCGCGAATGGATCAACGCGCGCGGCGACGTGGAGGAATACCAGGGGCGCGAAGTGAAGCCGGAAGACGACGGCTATTTGACGGCGGGCGCGGCCGAGTACGCGCAACAGAAGACGAAGGGGCGGCTCGAATACTTTCCCGGCCTGCGCCGCGCGCCCCTGCGTGCGAAGGCGGGCGCGCGCGTCACGCAGATGCACTACGCGCGGCGCGGCATCGTCACGCCGGAGATGGAGTTCATCGCGCTGCGCGAGAACATGGGGCGCGAGCTGGCCTTGCACGCCATGCGCGAACACACGCGCGACGACCGCAGTTCGCTCTATCACCAGCACCGGGGCGACTCGCTCGGCGCATCCATCCCCGAGTTTGTGACGCCGGAGTTCGTGCGCGACGAGGTGGCGCGCGGCCGTGCGATCATCCCCGCGAACGTTAATCATCCCGAATCGGAGCCGATGATCATCGGGCGCAATTTCCTCGTCAAGATCAACGCCAACATCGGCAACTCGGCCGTGGCCTCTTCCATCGAGGAAGAGGTCGAGAAGATGCGCTGGTCGACGAAGTGGGGCGCGGACACGGTGATGGATTTGTCCACCGGCAAAAACATACACGCCACGCGCGAATGGATTCTGCGCAACTCGCCCGTGCCCATCGGCACAGTGCCGATCTATCAGGCGCTGGAAAAGGTCGGAGGCCGCGCGGAAGAGTTGACGTGGGAGATTTATCGCGACACGCTCATCGAACAGGCCGAGCAGGGCGTTGACTATTTCACCATCCACGCCGGCGTGCGCCTGCCCTACATACGCCTGACGGCGAAGCGCACCACCGGCATCGTCTCGCGCGGCGGTTCGATCATGGCGAAGTGGTGTCTCGCGCACCACGAGGAGAGTTTTCTCTACACGCGCTTCCGAGACATCTGCGAGATCATGGCCGCCTACGACGTGTCGTTTTCTCTGGGCGACGGGTTGCGCCCCGGTTCCATCGCCGATGCCAACGACGAGGCGCAGTTCGCCGAACTCGACACGCTCGGCGAACTCACGAAGATCGCTTGGGAGCACGACTGCCAGACCATGATCGAGGGGCCGGGACACGTGCCCATGCACCTCATCAAAGAGAACATGGACAAGCAACTCGAAACCTGCGGCGAAGCGCCTTTCTACACGCTGGGGCCGCTCACGACGGACATCGCGCCCGGTTACGATCACATCACCTCGGCCATCGGCGCGGCCATGATCGGCTGGTACGGCACGGCCATGCTCTGCTACGTCACGCCGAAAGAGCACCTCGGCCTGCCCGACAGGAAAGACGTGAAAGAGGGCGTCATCGCCTACAAGATCGCGGCGCACGCGGCCGATCTGGCGAAGGGTCATCCCGGCGCGCAGTTGCGCGACAACGCTCTCTCCAAAGCGCGCTTCGAGTTTCGCTGGGAAGATCAGTTCAACCTCTCGCTCGACCCGGAAGTGGCGCGCGAGTATCACGACGAGACGCTGCCGCAGGAGGGCGCGAAGCTCGCGCACTTCTGCTCGATGTGCGGCCCACACTTCTGCTCGATGAAGATCACGCAGGAGGTGCGTGAGTTTGCAGCGCGGAAAGACCTCGAAGAGTCGGACGCGCTCGCGGCGGGCATGAAGGAGAAAGCGGCCGAGTTCGTCTCGACGGGCGCGGAGATTTACCAGGGCGAGCGCCCCGCCGGCGCACAACACGACCACTGAAGAAGCCGAGCGCGGCATCCGAAGCCTCGCATTCGCCCGGAGCATGAAAGGACGAGATAATGTCTTACAAAAACTACTTTTCGTTTCTGTTGCTCGTGGGCGCGTGCCTGCTTTTCGGGGCGCGCGCGGCGAACGCCTGTTCGTGCGGCCCGAGGCCGGACGTGCTCAACTCTTACGAGGAGGCGCATAGCGTCGTCGTCACCAGAGTCATATCGGTCGAAAAAACGGAGAAGGCCGCCCCGCCGGGTCGGATGTCGGACGGCGAGAATTACGTGGGCGGCGTCAAGTCGACCAAAATGCTCGTCGAGCGTGTCTTCAAGGGCAATTTGAAGGTGGGGGAGGAAATAACTTTCGGTCAGGGCGGCGGCGCCGATTGCATCTGGACTTTCGAGGAAGAAAACATCGGCCAGCAGTTTTTGTTTTATCTCCACACGCGCGAGAAGAACCCGAAGGTGTGGCACGGCTTCGGCTGCGGCAGGTCGAACTTGTTGGCTCAGGCGAGAGAAGACCTGCTCTATCTGAACCGGCTCGATAAAGTGCGCGGCCGGACTCGAATCTCGGGCACGATCATCAAGAATGACGGCGAAGGCGATTGGAGCGTCGAGGGCAGGCGGATTCGGATCAACGGCGAGAAGAAAAGCTACGAAGTGAAAACGGACGAGCACGGCGTCTATGAGATTTACGATTTGCCCGCCGGGAAATACACCATCGAGCCTGAGACGCCCGCGGGCTGGAAGGTGAACAAGTATTACTTATCCACTTCGAGTAGTTTCGCCCCGGACAGGGACGCCGAGGTGTGGAAGAAAATCCCCATCATCCTCGAAGAGAAAAAGCACGCCAGCCTCAACATCCATTTTGAGATAGACAACGCCATTCGCGGCAAAATTCACGACCCGGCCGGAAAGCCTTTGAAGGATGTCTGCGTCAAAGCACTGAAGGCCGACAGCTCGAAAACCGGGTATCACGTCGATTGCACGGACTTGAACGGAGCTTTCGCCATCACCGAACTTCCGCCGGGAAGCTACATTCTGGTCATCAACGAGGAGGGGAAGATCAGCAGCAAAGAGCCGTTCAAAACCTTCTATTACCCCAACGTTTTCGCGCGCGAGAAAGCGACGGTTATCAACATCGGCGCGGGCGACCACCTGGCGGGCTTCAATATTTACGCGCCCCTAATGGAAGAGATCATCACGATTGAAGGCCGCTTTCTTTATTCGGACGGAAAGCCCGTCGCCGACGAAACCGTGGCCTTCGTGGCCGAGAAAACCAGTGACGGCATCGAGGGCGACGCCCGCACTAGCACCGACGCGCAGGGGCGCTTCTCGCTCAGAATCCTGAAGAACTTGAAGGGCGAATTATTCGGCCAAATGTATACCTACGCCGGCGAGTATGAGAAGTGTCCGAAACTCGAAGAGGAGATCAAACGAGGCGGCGAGAGCCACGCGGAGTTGAAAACGCCGGTCGTCGAAATTCAAGCGGCGGGCGACCTCCAGAATGTTGATTTGAAGTATCCTTTTCCAAGTTGCAGGAAAGCTAAACAGACGCAGTAGGGACGCAAGACGCGGAGGTCGAAGCGAGAGAAGGGCGACGGCATAGTTTGCCGTCGCCCTTCTCTCGTTTGGCGCACGACGCCTGGGGCGTTGCGTGTTATCGCTCAGGGTTTCGCAGTCTCGGCCGCCTGCTGCTGCTGGGTCGGCGCGGTCTTGCGCTGGCGGTAGCCGTCGAAGTCCTGCCAGACGCGCTGCACCATCTGCGGGGTCAGGATTTTCTTCGCCGGGACGGTCGGGTTCTCTTCGGAGAAGACGTTCAAGGTGAGTTGCCTGCACTTGCCCGGCTCGAACGGGTCGACCGGGAAGGTGTAGATGCCGGCGTAGGTGAAACGGTTCTTGACCTTGTAGTAGCTCTGCATGGGAACGATGAGTTCGCTCTTGCCGCGCTGGATGGGCGTGACGACAGCGCCGTCGCACATGAGCGACATTTCGTAGAAGTCGGCTTTGAACTTCATGTCGGGCGGCGTCATTACGCCCGCCCCGGCCACGAGGATCGCGCCGAGCAGGAGCGACTTGCCCGTCATCTTCATCTCGGGGATGGCGAGTATCTGCACGACCGGCTTCAACTCGCCCGCATACTCCGCCCAGTTGCGCAGGTTGCGATACTTGTCCATCGTCCCTTGCGCGCCATCACCCTTATTGCGCTTCTCGCGCTCGCGCGCGGCTTCGAGGCGATCCTTTTCCGAGAGATAAAACTTGTAGACGGGCGTGAGCATCATCACGTCGTAGTCGCCGAGTTCGGTCTTGTAGGGTTTCTGCTCGAACTTTTTCACGTCGAGTCGTGTCTTGATGGCGTCGAGCGGAAAGGCATCTTCGGGCACGGTGGGCATCAGTTCGGCGGAAGGCGCGTCTTTCGCCCCCACGCTCTCTTTCGCTTTGGCGAGAAGTTGCTCCGCCTCTTCGATGCGCACGATGCCGGAGACGCCGGGGCCGAAGCCCGCGTTCTCGCCGAAAGTGGTGAGGCCGATCACTTCGCCGAGCGAGTTGAAGAGAGGCCCGCCGGAATTACCGGGGTTGATGTTCACGTCGGAGATGATGGCGCGACGCTCGACCTTGCTGACGATGCCGGACGTGAGAATCTTCTCCTGCGAGAGCGGGCTGCCGATGGCGAAGACGCGCTCGCCTTCGATCACGGCCGGCTCGCCGTCGCGCGCCGTGGCGATCTTCAAAGGCTTGCAGGAGGCGCATGGCGAAAGGTTCGCCCAGAGCACGGCCACGTCGCGGTCTCGATCCTCGGCGACGAGCACGGCGCGCACCTTGCGCGTGCGGTCGAACTGCACGCGCAACTCCTTGGAGTTGCTGACGACGTGCTGGTTGGTCAGGATCAACCCGCGCTCGTCCACGATGAAGCCCGTGCCGTGTCCGAGTTCGCCCTCGACGGTGACGACGCCGTCGCGCAGTTGTTTGAAGAGTTCCGCCTCTTCCGTCACGCGGCGGCGACCGGACGCGGCGGGCGTGGAGGCAAGCGTCGTCACGGTCGCGTTGTCGTTGCTCAACTCGACGGAGGCGGACTGCCCCTCGACAACCTGAAATGTGGTCGCCCACTGGTAGCTCTTGCCGTCGAACTCGACGGGCTTCTGCGAGCTGAGTTGATAGCTGCCCGGCGCGAGCGCGAGCGTGGCCGTGCCGTCGAAAGAGGTGGTCAGCTCGGCGGCCGGGGCGGACGCATCGGGCGCGCCGTCCGCGCCGAGTTTTCTGACGAGCAAGACCTGCTTCGGCACGGGCTTGACGTTGAGGTCGCGATCCACGAGCGCCACCTTTACCGAAATTTTCGATCCGCTTTGCGCGCCGGCGGCGACGACGAGCAGCAGGCACGCCAGAGCGGCGGCGCATGACTTGGCGAGGTACGACATAGAGAGACTCCTTAAAGAGAGCGGTCAGGTTGTTAGTTTGAACTGTCCTGTCCGGCAGGCGAAAGTCGGAGACGGCCGGGCTTTGGGACTTGGGAAAACCGCGAGCGGGAAGCGCTTCGGACGAATCGGGAAACTTACCCTCTCACGGGGAGGGGAAAATAGCACGCTTACGCTCCCGTTCACAAGGGTTTCAGGCCGCAAACGTCACGCGGATTTCCCGCCTCGCGCGGAGATGGCTTAAGATGGCGTGGCGTAGTTGGACGGCCTTCGCCGCCAAAAGCCTTCCGTGCCCGTTTGCCTCGCTGAGAACATTCCCGAATGATACGTGTCCTGGTCGCCATCGCGAGTTTCGCCGTTATCGTCGTCGTCCTGTGGGATGCGTTCGAGACGATTGTCCTGCCGCGCCGCGTGACGAGGCGTCTGCGCGTGACGACTTTCTACTACAGCGTGACGTGGCGGCCGTGGCGCTCGCTCGTGCGCCTCTTCCGCACGCACAAACGGCGCGAAGTGCTCCTGAGCGTTTACGGGCCGCTCTCGCTGCTCGCGCTGATCGTGCTCTGGGCGATTGGTCTCGTCTTCGCCTTCGGGCTGCTCCACTGGTCAATCGGCACGCCCCTCAACATCGCGGCCGACTCCGCAGACCTGACGACTTATCTCTACATGAGCGGCGTCGTCTTCTTCACGCTCGGCTTCGGCGACGTGACGCCCGTCGGCGGCGTGGGGCGCATGCTGACGGTGCTGCAATCGGGTTTGGGCTTCGGCGTCCTCGCCATCGTCATCGGCTACCTGCCCGTGCTCTACCAGGCCTTCTCGCGCCGCGAAGCCAACATCTCGCTCCTCGACGCGCGCGCAGGAACGCCGCCCACCGCCGCCGAACTGCTGCGCCGCCACGGCCGCGCCGGAAACATGAAGGCGCTCGACAAGCTGCTGAGCGATTGGGAAGTGTGGTCGGCCGACTTGATGGAAAGCCATCTCTCCTATCCGGTGCTCTGTTTCTTCCGCTCGCAGCACGACAATCAATCGTGGCTCTCGTCTCTAACGACCATCCTCGATTCGTGCGCCCTCGTGATGGTGGGCGTGGATAACGCGCCGACGTGGCAGGCGCAACTGACCTTCGCCATGGCGCGCCACACCGTCGTCGACCTCTCGCAGATTTCCGACTCCGCCCCGCTCGAATGGAATGACGACAGGCTGCCGCCAGCCGAACTGGCGCGCCTGCGCCTGAGCCTCGCGGCCGACAACGTGCCCCTCAACGACGGCGCGGACGCCGACGCGCGGCTCGCCGAACTCCGGCGCATGTACGAGCCTTACGTCGCCTCTCTGGCCGATCACCTCGCGATGCCGCTTCCGCCCTGGATACACGAGCGCGACGCCGTGGACAACTGGCAGACGAGCGCGTTCGAGCGCAACCCGCACAGGGTGGCCGAGACGGTCGCCAACGCCTGCCGCCACGCCCGCGAAACGAAGTCGTCAGCGGCCGCGTCCAAACATGCGAAGTAAACAGGCATCATCCGAACGCGCGAAGTAAACAGCCATTGCCCGAACGCGCGAAGTAAACAGGCCTGCCGGGTGAAGTCCTGATGAACGCCGGCGCTCTCCGCAACGTCGCGTGAGCGTCGAACCCGTGCCGCCCGCGCTCGACCTTTTAAGCCTTCTCCGGCTCACGGCGCTGCCGGCAGATAAAACGAGCCGGGAGCGACACATGCGCGAACGCGGTCACTCCCGGCTCTTAATTTCGTAACTCCGATACGCGACTTCTTAACGTCTACTTGTCCTTCTCCTGATCCTTCGGCTTATCCTGACGGACGTAGGCTTCGCCGCGCGGCGTGAGTTCGGCCTTGCGCGCGAGGGCTTCCAGAATCGAGGCCAGCATTCCTTTGCCGTCCACCTTGAAACTCGTCACGCCCTCCACCTTCGTGTCGGGGTCTTTGTACTGCATCGTCAGGTAGCGGTATTTCTTTTTGAACAGCAGCGCGGGCAGCGTGTAGATGCTCGCGCTGCCGATAACGGTGGCGGCCGTCGGGCGGCGTGATTGCGTGTCGGCGTAGGCGGCGGCGATTGCCTTGTAAGGAATCGAGATGTATTCCTTCTGCTCCTTGTCGCGGAAGAGGAGGCGGCTGTTCACGTCGTCGAAATGGAGCGTGCCGGTCTGTTTTTTGGCGGCTCCGAAAAAGCCGCCCTCGTATTTAACGCGCACGCTCTGCGGCGCGGGCGCGGGCGGCGCGTCGGTGGCGGGCTTCTTCACCTCCGACGGATCGCTCATGGTGCGCGCGCGTTGACCGACGGCGGCGGGCGCGAAGGCGGACAGCAACAGCAGGGCTGCGATAGGCAATGTTTGATATTTTATTTTCATGTACGGTGTTTCCTTCTCCGAGCGAGCTCTTTCTTTTGTCTGACCCCTGTTAGAGACGCAGGCCGCCGAGCGTGCGTTGCCACGCGAGCGATTTTTTGAGCACGCAAAAACGCTGCCGCTCCTCAATCGTGCAGACCGTTTCGAGTTGTTCGAGGATGGCTTCGACGAGCGGCACGGCGAACGCCCCTGCATAAGCTACGATCTGTGAATAGTAATGCAGGCCGACGCGCCCTTCGCCGTCGCGGTGAAACTCGCCGACCTGCGTCTCGTCCAGCCGGTACACGTCCTGCCCGACCGGGATGACGCGGCGCGGCACGCCCATGCGCCTCTCGTCGCCCGCGCGCCAGCCGAGCAGCAGGATGCCTGCCAGCACGCCCTGCTCGTTCAAATAGTCGGGACTCAGGATGGCGAGGTCGGCGGCGGGCGACAGGCGCGGCCCGAACTGCCCGTACTCCGGGTTGACCAGCAGCGTGTCGTAGATGACGCCCACGACTTCAAAATTATCCGTCACCGGCAGCGACACGAACTGCGCGAAGCCGTAATCCTCCGCCCCCGGCGGCTCGTCCGCGTCGAGACGATCAATCACGCGCCCGACGTAGTCAACGTGCGAATTCGATTTGACGATTTTAGCGATCTTGATCATTTGAAAGTTTGTCAGTTGTCAGTTGTCCGTGGTCAGTTGTTCAAATGCGTCTTTAGCGATTCGTGTGATAACCACATGCGACTGACAACTGACCACGGGCAACCGGCGTTTTTAGATGAGTTGAAAAAGTAAGACCTGCGCGCCCGCGATGAGGAAGCCGAAGCCGACGCAGCAGGCGGCGAGGCGCGCGCCGCCCGCGCGCGGCGTCGCCCATGCCTCGAAGAGTGCGAAGCCGCCGGCAAACACGGCGAACGGGCAGAACAGGATGCCGACGAAAGGCACGAGCGCGGAACAGGTCAGGACGAGCGCGACGGCCGCCGAGGTGTTGCCCTCGCTGTCGAACACGCGCCGCTCGGTCGCGCCCCGCGTGGAGACGGCCGGGGCAGCAGCGGTCGGGGCAGTAGCGATAGCGGCGGCCGTCGTGTTCGCCGGTTCAAACAAAATTGCCGGGCGGTGGCGCTGTTGGTGATAAGAGGCGAAGAGCGAATCGGCCGGGGCGTAGGCGCGCTCACGCAGGCCGCGCCCGCACGTCGCGCAGAAGCGCGCGTCGGCGCGTCGCGCCGCGGCGCCGCACGCGGGACAGTTCAAGGCGGCCGGCGCTCGCCCGCCCGGCTCCTCCGCGTGAGTCTCTTCTTTCGTGCGGTTCATAAAATTCAGATTGGCCGTCGAACCCGGAACCATCAACGGCGGCGCGCCTTGCTGACGGGTTTGCGCGAGACCTGGAAGCCCAGATTCTGCTCGGCGGCAAACTCCTGCATGGCGCGTAAAAACTGTTCGCGGTCGTGCCCGGTGATGACGGCCGCCGCGTCCGCCGTCTCCAGCGCGTAAGGATAACCGTTGCCCACGACGCACTCGGCGCGCACCGTGTCCACAACCTCCTCCAGCAATCCCTGCTCGTAAACCCAGGCGGGGATGTCCAGGCGCGCGGGCGCGCCCGCGCCGGTCGTTTGCAGGTAGACGAAGCCGACGAGCGCCTTGCCTGCGGCGTCCTCGAACTCCGGCGTCAGCCCCTCGCGCACGCACTCGCAGAAGATCGTGCGGTCGCCCCACGCGCCGAAGGGCGTGGCGCCGTTGCCTGCGACGTTCGCGGCCGAGAGCAGGCGCGTATCGAAGACGGAGGCGGCGGGCGGTGTCGCATCATTCGAGAGCAGATCGAGCAGGCGCACGATGTCGCGCGCGTAAGATTGATCGATGTAGCCGACGAGCGGCACTTCCGTCTCGCGTGAGAGTTCCACGGCCGCGACAATCGCCTTGACGTAGCCCTCCGAGAAGACGGGTGCAATGGTCTGGGTGCGCGTGCGCGTAGTCGAGAGCAGGAGCGTGCCGTCGAAGAAGGCGACGGGCGTGCGCTCGCCGCGTGCGCGCCAGCCGCGACGGCGTTCGAGAAACTCCGAGAGCGCGCCGAGTTCCAGTTCGAAGCGGCGCAGGCCGACGAGGTCTGCGGCCGTGGCCGCGCCGCCCTCGGCCAGCAACAACTCTTCCGGCGTGATGAGCGCGAACCTCGACTCCTTGCGATAATTGTCCTGCCCCTCCTGCGTGTGCGGGTTCTCGAACCATGCGGCCTGCACCGCCGCCACCGGCAGGCTGATTTCCCGGCCGGGCAAAATCTGGCTGCCGTCCGCCGCGCACGTCACGCGCCCACGCAACACTTCCAAAGCCCAACGCCGCGCCTCTTCATGCGAACGCCAGCGAACGCCGAACGGCATGACGAACGCGCCCGCGCTATCGAGTTCGCCGCTGGGCAGCGCGCCCGCCGCGCGCGCCGCGCCCACGCTAATCGCACGCGCCGCCGCCTCCCTGATCTCAGCCGACGCGCGCCCGTCCAGTTCGCGCAGACGCCGCGCATAAGTTCCGACGGATTCGCCCCACACCGCCTCGAAGCGCACAAACTCTTCGCGCCGCTTATTCAACTCCGCATTCAAATGTGGGCGGTACAACATAAAAGGAGCGTAAATCGTGAAGCATATAAATCGTGAACAGTTAAAACCAATTCTTATCCATTCACGATTTACGCTTCACGACTTACAACTTTCAAATTGTCCACTCGTCCGGGCTCGTTAGAGAATTGATTTCATTCCCTGTGAGCCCCCGAGTTGGTCTGTGGAGGGCGCGTAGCGCGTGGTCTTGAGTCGGCCGTTGAAGAAGGTGTAGGTGATGCCGTCCCGCTGGTTGGTGTAGACGGTCATCACGCCCTTCTCTTCGCGCGTGAACCCGCTCTTGTTCGCCAGACCGATAGACTCCGGCGTGTCGGACGAATTCTCGTGCTGCAAGACGATGAGCAGCACCGTGCCTTCCGCGCCGGGCGGAAGTTTTTTCGTCTGGGCGAACTTCGCCGTCACGAACGTCACGGTCACCATGCCGCCCGCGACTTTGAAGTTGAGCGCGCCGCTCGCGCCGCTGTCGCCCGCGAGGGGCTTGCCGAGTTCGCGCTCCACGTCGGCGCGGCGCGATTTCAAAGGCGTGAGATTGTGCCATTCCGCGGCGCTCGTCGCCTGCGCGCTCCCGACGAGCAGGCAAAACAACACGGCGACGACCGCGGCCTTTCGCGGGGCGACGACGCGGCGTAAGCGAGAAGCAATTTCTGGTTTGTTCATGGCTGGATGCTACCCCTTGCCAGCGAAGGTTTCAAGTTTCAAGTTTCAAGTTTCAAGTTAAAGAGCCTGAGAACCTTCAGACCCGAAAACTGAAACCTGAAACTTGGAACCTGAAACTTGAAACCTGAAACCTGAAACCTTACTTGGCGAACGGCCGGACGCGTTCGACCGACTGGCGGAAGTCTTCGTCTTCGGGCAGCAGCTCCGCGCCTTTCTGGTAAGCCGAGAGGGCTTTGCCATATTGCCTGGAGACTTCGTAGGCGTAGCCGAGTTCGCGATAGATGTTCGGGTCGTCGGCGGTCCTGGCGGCGGCGCGCTCGAAGGTGGCGATAGCCTTGGGGAAGTTTTTGGCGCGCGAGTAGGCGACGCCGAGCATGTAGATTGTCGGCGGCTGCGCGTTCGTATTCGCGCCCGCGCGTTCGAGCACCGTGACGGCGCGCGCGAACTGTTTAGCGCCGATCAAGGCCTGACCGTTTAAGGCCGCCGCCGGTTCGTCGTTCGGGCGCAGGCGCAGGAGCGTGTCGCTCGCGCGCACGGCGTTCAGATAATCCGCGTCGGCCTTCGCCGGCGTGCTCGCGGCGGCGGCGCGGCGCAGGTAGGAAACGGTCAAAAGCGTCCAGGCATCGGCCAGGCGCGGGTCGGCGAGTGTGGCGCGGTTGAGCGTGGCGATGGCGGCGTCGGTCTGGTTGCGCTCGAAGGCGAGGCGTCCGAGGTAAAAGAGCGAGGCGGAATTTTTCGGGTCGGCCTTCACCGCCGCGTTGAACGAGCGCTCGGCCTCGGCCTGTTTGCCCGTGCGGTATTCGGCGAGGCCGCGATAATAGAGCAGCGTGGCATCAGGCCGCGCGCCCGCGCGCGACGTGGCCGCGACCAGGAGCGGCAGCGCGCGCTCAAACTCCTCGGAGCGAACGAGCGACTGCGCGAGCGCGTCCACGGTTGGCGCGTCCTCCTCGTTCGCGGCGCGCTGGAGGTCGAGGGCGCGCTGCAAGTCTGCGGCGGCCTCTTTAAATTGATTCAAATTAAACTCGGCGAAGCCCGCGATCTTCCATGCCTCGCTGTTCTTCGGGTCGGCCGCGGCCACCGCCCGCGCCTCTCGCGCCGCCGCCTCATACTGCTTCTGTTGCAACAACTGGAAGGCGCGCGCCGTGTCGCCGGAAGCGGAGGCGGAAATCGTGGGCGTGTCGGCCGTCGCCGGGCGCGGTTCGGTCGCGGTGGTCGTCTGCCTCGCCGGTCTCGTAGGGGCGGGCGGCGTGGTGTTGGCCGAAGGGTCTACGCGGCGCGGGCGGGTTGCGCCCGATTGGGCGGCGGCCGCGCCCGATAGTGTCAAGAGCAGTGCGACCGGCGCGACCGCTTGCCGGAAAAAACTTTTTCTCATCGGTGTCTCCAGTTTCAGGACGTGAATAAAATTTTGCACCGGGAAGAGTATGACGATGCGGGGGCGGAGGTTCAAGCGCCGCCGTGCCTGTGTGCGATGCGCGAACGGGGCGTGTGGTTCGCTTTCGCGCGTCACCTCAGTGCGGGCTTGCGGAGTTGATAACGTGTGCGGAGAGGCGGCAGCGGGCAAAAGGGCGATTCAGAGAGACGGGCGATTGGCGGCCGCGCCCGCGTGGCGTGGCCTGTTCAGCGATAGCTTGAAAGAGTAGCCTGTTTAGCGACAGCTTGTGAGAAACGAAATTTCCGTCCGTTCGGGGGCTTCGTCCCAATTGCACCGTTCTCCCCACAGGTAACGATTTCGCCCCCCGCACGACGTAACTCAAACCGTGCGGGGGGCGATAAGGTGAGATCGAAACAATTCGGACTCACGCGCCTGATTAATTACGACCGCATTAACTTGCGTCCGCATTAACTTACGACCGCATTAACTGCGCCGGCGACGCTTCTTCGTCCTGGAATCATTGCTCCCGCTACGCAGGTAGGCGACGGCGGCGGAAGCGATGACGGCTCCGACGGCGATTCGCGTCACCAAACTTTTCCGGTTGTGCTTCCACTCCGCCTTCCAGCCCCGTTCCGCGAAGATGTTCGGGACGTGACCGCGCGAGAGGTCTTCCAAGTAGCCCTCCACCACGCCTACCCTGTCCGCCAGCATCAGCGGCAGCCAGTGTCCGTAACTGTTTTCGCTGTATTTGAAAGCGGCGCGACGAATCATGCCGCTCAGTCCGGCGGGCGGGGTCGATGTCCCGAACACGGCCGTGACGTTCGGCCGTTCGTTGGAATGCAGAATCTCGACGCTCTTCGGCTGCTGAGTCGGACGCTCCCAACTGTAGCCCTCGTGTTCCCCGTTGTTGCGATTCTTCATCGGGTAGGTCGGGTCGTTGTCCGAATCGGCGTCCACGCCCCACCCCTTGATCTGCGACGGGTCTTTAACTGTATTCGCCATATCTTTAACTGTATTTTCCATGACGTGTCCTCCCTAGCTTCTGGCCGATGGCGGAATCAGCACCGGCTTGATGCAGTTATCCAGCTTCGCCGAAAAAATCCGGTAAGCATCCGACACTTCCTCAAGAGGGATGCGGTGCGTGATGAGCGCTTTCGGATCGAGGATGCCGTTCTGCACATGCTCGATCAGTCGCGGCAACAGACGCTTCACGGATGCCTGGTTCCCACGGATGGTCAGACCTTTATTCACCACGTTCCCGATTGGAACGAGCGTGTCAATCGGGCCATAGACGCCGACGATGGAGACGATCCCGCCCTTTTTCACGGAGTTGATCGCCCAGTGCAGCGCGGTGCCCGACCCGCCCTGCATCAGCAATTTTCTGCCGAGTAGTGTCTGCATCGCGCGGCCTGCGGCTTCCGCGCCCACGGCGTCGATCACGACATCCGCTCCCATCCAGTCGGTCGTCCGTTTGAGGAAGACCACCACGTCTCCCAGTTCGTTGAAGTTATAGGCCTCGCAGGGGGCGTAATTTCTCGCGAACTCCAGACGATAGTCTATGTGGTCGATCACGATGACGCGCCCCGCCCCGAACAGCCACGCGCAACGTGCGGCCATGATGCCGACCGGGCCTGCGCCGAAGACCACCACGGTATCGCCACGCTGAATCCCGGCCATCTCGGCGGCCTGATAGCCGGTCGGCACCACGTCGGTGAGCATCACCGCGTCGTCCGGGTCCATGTCTTCCGGAATGACCGTCGGCCCGACATCCGCATAAGGCACGCGCACATATTCCGCCTGTCCTCCGTCGTAGCCGCCCCCGGTGTGCGAATAACCGAAGATGCCGCCCACCGCCGTGGCTTGAGAATTGGACTCGTGGCAATTGCCGTAAAGTTCCTGCTGGCAGAAGACGCACTTTCCGCAGGCGATGTTAAAAGGCACGAGGACGTGGTCGCCGATCTTCAGCTTTTCCACCTCCGTGCCGAGTTCCTCCACCACGCCCGTCACTTCGTGGCCGAACGTCATCCCCACACGCGTATCCGGCACGGAGCCATTGTATAAATGCAAATCCGAGCCACAGATACAAGACCGCGTGACCCGGACGATGGCGTCCTGCGGATGCAGAATCTCCGGCATGGGTTTATGATCGATGCGAACCCGCAGAGGCCCGCGAAAATTCATTGCAAGCATAAAACTGGCTCCTTTTTCTTTATTTAACGCCCGCCGCTACTGCCCCGTACCCGCCCACGATAATGCGTGCACGTTGTGATAAAGCTCCGATAAGGTCACAAGAGATATTCGCCGCATAATGATCGAGTCACTTCGCCGGTCGATGATTGAGACCCGCTTAGAAAATCGCGCCGAGCAGGTACATCACCAGACTCAAGACCAGAGACAGCAGGAGCATGGATGCCAGCGGGGCATAGACACGCGTGCGCTGCCCCTCGTAGCGGATGTCTCCCGGCAGTCGCCCGAACCACGTGAGCCTCCGGCGGGAAAATATCAGTAACCCGATTATCGTAAGAAAGATGAGTGCGAGCAGGACGAATATGCCGCTGGAGATAAACACGAAAGCCCCCTTGATTTCGATGAACGCTCTTATTGCATAAGGACTCGCACAGAGCCTGATTATGCCCGTTTTCGGTACGAAAGATGATTAACGTAAAGAACTCAGGCAGACTGCGTGCCAGTGCCGCTTGCCTGCTCCGGGCAGTTTGCGGGTCGTGGTAGGATTGGGGCACTCCGCTGTCAATATCTAAATCTAAAGGGTGGTCAGGGTTATACCGGAAGGGGAATCTGCACATGAGTGTGAAAGACAAATTTACGTCTGAGGAATGGAAGAGCCTGATCGCTGCGCCGATGCTGGCGGCCTACGCCGTCGCCGGGGCTGCGCTGAGCAAGCAGGAGGACTTCGTGCGGGAGATGGGCGCGGTCGCCGAAGGCATCTTCGAGGGCGAAGCGCGGGCGGCGAAAGGCTCCCTACTGGAGGCCGTCATCGCCGACATCTATGCCAACGCCGATGACGAGCAGCGCGGTCAGACGGAGAAACTCTCGCTCGGCGAAGTAAAAGGCCGTGCGCTCGACACCTGCCGCGCGGTGGACAAATTGCTGCAAGGAAAGGTAAGCGCGGAAGAGGCGTATGAATACAGGAGATGGATATTAGTCGTGGCCGAGAAAGTCGCGGCGGCGGCAAAAGAAGGAGGGCTTTTCGGGTTCGGCGGCGAGCAAATCAGCGGCAGCGAGATCGCGACCATTAACGAAATCGGCGAGGCCATCGGCATCTGAGCATAAACTTCCCAACAACGTAAAAGCGTTAAAGCGGACGTGGTTAAGCCGGACGACATATCCGCATCCGAACGCCGCCCGGAAGTTGGCAACAAACGAGTGCGTGTAAACTCAAACGAGTTTACACGCACTCCCCGACCCGTGCCGCGGCCTATTACTTCTCCGCCTGCTCCTCGGCGGCCGCGTCGCTCGTGCCACCGTAACCGCCCGTGCCCCCCGTCTGGCTCTGACCGGCGTTGCCGGATGCGTTCTCGTTCGGGTGGCCTGCTTCGCCCGTGTGCGCCGGGTGCGCGTCGCCCGCCCCCGCATGCGCGTCCTGTCCTTCGGCCTCCTGCTGCGGCAGGCCGCCCTGCCCTTCCTGATTATTCGTCATCCTTCCCTCCCTTTGCCCGGCCGCGAAAGCGCGGCGCGCGGTCACTTCAAATTTATCTTCCCGTTCTCTCCCGCCTGCGCCGCCTGCCCCATGACGAGTGCGGAAATGAGACTGACGGCGTGTGCCAACATCGACGCGAATTGTCCCGCGACTTTCATCCTAGTCAGGCGATGTTCCACGAGGAATTTGAAATAATGAATTTTTGATGGCGGCCGTCAAACGGCGAAGCCGCCCGCGACACTCTTGCGCAAGAGTATCGCGGGCGGCTTCATCGTTCGGCATAGGCCTGTTTAAAAGTTGAGCTTCAAACCGAACTGGAACTGCCGCGGGTCGTAGGCGGCGGTCGGGCGGCTGTAGTAGAGGCCGCCTCTGCGCTCGTTGTGGGCGTTGACCACGTCGAAGAATGGGTTGGCGGCCGCCTCGTTGAAGCGGTTGAAGAGGTTGAAACCTTCGGCGATGATGTCGAGCCGCATCCGTTCGCCGAGGCGCACGGCGCGCGCGACGCGCAGGTCGAGCGACGCATAGCCGTGCGTAATGCCGGCGTTGCGGCGCAGGTTGCCGGTGGAGAGGAAGGGCGGCACGACGAGAGTGCCGTTGGCGGCAACGCTCGGCCGGTCGTTGGAGCTTTGCAGGTCGGCGTTGGCGTCGGAGCCGGTGATGATGTTGAAGGGACGACCCGACGACAACTCAAGGATCGGGGCGATGGTGAAGTCCGCGAGGAAGCGACGGACGCCGCTTTCGGACGAGCGCCAACCGGCGGGCGAGGTGGCGACGCCGCTGAAGACGAAGCGATGACGCTGGTCGAAAAGCGAATCGGAACGCTCGGCCGCGAAGTTGCGATTGTCCTGCGGCTTCAAGAGGGTCTGCAAATCCGAGGAATCGTCAATCGAGTGCGACCAGGTGTAGGAGGCGAGAAACTGGAAGTTGTTCGAGAAGCGCCGCTTGCCTTCCAGGGTCATCGCGTTGTAGTTGGAGTTGCCGTCCGAGACCTGCGCGCTCACGTCGCCGAAAGGCGAGATGAGGCCGGGCGTGCGCACCGAGCCATTGATCGCCGCGTTGAAGGCGGCGGGCGAGACCGCGCCGCCCGTGACCGACGTGACGAAGAAGTAGTTCGGCGCGTTCGGGCGGAAGAAGTTGGCCGCCAGCGGGCTGACGATGGTTTGACCCGAGACGTTGTTGACGGCCACGAGGCCGGGAATGCGCACCGTAAAGAGCGCGTTCGACGCCGTCGGGATGGGGAACAGCACGGCTTCGCCGAAACTCTGAGGCGCACGGCCGTTAGCGAGACAGGCGGCGCGCGCCGCGCCGAGTTCCGGCGGGCAGATGACGGGATTACCGACGGCGAACCGCCGGAAGTTTTCC
>DASQLU010000076.1:0-62600 GCA_035645855.1 Pyrinomonadaceae bacterium | reverse complement strand
AAGGTCTGACTTTCGATTTTAAACCTGTCATCACAGGAGAGGAGTTATAGGTATGAATAAGCATTTGAAAGACGGGCTACGCGGGGTCTTGCTCACCCTCGCCGTCTGTATGTGCCTCGGCGGCAGCGCGCTCGCGCAGGTCTCGGAGACCGCCGCCGAAGTCAACGGTCAAGTGACGGACGCGACGGGCGCGGCCATCCCCGGCGCGACGGTAGTTATCGTGAGCGACGCGACCCGGCAGGAACGACGCGTGCAAACGAACGACGACGGCGTCTTCCGTATCGCGCCGCTCGACCCCGGCACTTACACCCTGACTATCGAGCAGGCGAATTTCAAGCGGCACGTCGAAACGGGGCTGACCCTGAACGCCAAAGACCGGCGGTTGATGAACGTTGCGCTCGAAGCGGGCGACGTCAGCGAGATTGTCACGGTGACGAGCGATCAGAACGTCGTGCAGGATAGCCCGACTCAGCAGACGCTCATCTCCGGCACGCAGGTGGTGGAGATTCCGCTCGTCAACCGCGACTTCACGAAGCTCCTGGAGTTGGTGCCGGGCATCAGCTCCGACCTGGCGGACGAGACGAATTTCGGATTGACGAATGTGGTCAGCGTCTCGATCAACGGGATGCGGCGCAACGGCGTCAATTATCTCGTGGACGGCGTCTCCAACACCGATGTCGGCTCCAACATCACGCTGCTCTCGACGCCCACGGTCGATTCGATCAAGGAGTTCAAAGTTCTCAGTTCGAACTATACCGCCGAGGTCGGCCGCTCAGGCAGCGGCACGGTGACGGTGGTGACGCGCGGCGGCGAGAATAAATTCCACGGCTCGATCTACGACTTCGCGCGCAACGACCGTTTCAACGCGAACTCTTTCTTCAACAATCGCCTCGGACGCCGCGCCGACGGGACGCCCGTCGCCCGGACGCCGCGCCTGCGTTATCACAACTTCGGCGGCACCTTCAGCGGGCCGGTTCATCTCCCGCGCTTCGGCGAGGGCGGCCCCGCCACCTACAGCGGCAAGGACAAGACCTTCTTCTTCTTCTCGCACGAACAGCGCCGCGTCACGCGCGGGATTACGGAGGCCACGTCCACCGTCCCGAGCCTCGCGCAGCGCGCGGGCAACTTCACACAGAACCTCGGCGCGCCGATCTTCCTGACGAATGCGGGCACGGGCGTCTGCACGACGCCGGGCACGGGAACGTGCTCCAACAACCCGGCGAACGTCGTCGATACGGCCGGAACCACCGTGCAGGCTCGCACGGGCATGATCTTCCGTCCTTCAGACGGGCGCGCCTATGCCGGCAACATCATCCCCACGAGTGATTTCGACCCGCGGGCGCTGGCGCTGCTGGCGGCCTTTGCCCCGCCGAACAGCGGTACGAACAGCCTGACCTTCTCGCCGATCAACTTCCTCAAGACGCGGCAGGAGACCCTTCGCATCGACCACAATATCAACAACAATCACAAGCTCTTCGGCCGCTACACGCAAGACCGCAGCCAGACGCAGGAGCCGGGCGGCCTCTTCACCGGCATCGCCCTGCCGAACATCGCCACCACCGATACGAACGTCCCCGGCAGAACTTTCGTCGCTTCATTGACGAGCGTGCTGTCGCCGACCCTCGTCAACGAGGCGACTTACAACTACTCCGGCAATCACATCAGCTCCGAGGTCGTGGGGCGCAGCCGCGAGGCCGACTACCCCGGCAGCAGCGCCATTCCCGAAGTGTTCGCGGAGAACAACGCGGGCGTGATTCCCACTATTGGCATCTCGGGTATCTCCACCCTCGGCGGATTGCAGGGCTTCGACATCGTGTATCGTAATCAGGTGGTGCGCGACATCATCACCTGGAACCGCGGCAACCACACGTTCAAGTTCGGCGCGGAAATCTCCTTCGAGGGCAAGGACGAGAACGCCAACAACGTGACGCAGGGAAGCTTCTCCTTCACGGGTGTCAGAACGCGCGGCCTCACAACGGGCGGCCTCGCGCTGGCGACGACGGGCGTCGGGCTGGCCGATTTTCTTCTGGGGCGCGCCGACACCTATTTTGAGGACGAACGCGACGTGACCGTCAACCTGCTCTTCGGGCGGCGTGAGTTCTTCGCGCAGGACACCTGGAAACTGCGCCCCAACCTGACTCTGGATTTCGGCGTCCGCTATCAGTATTTCGTGCCCGTCAGGGACAAGAACAACGTACTCACCTCTTTCGACCCGGCGCTCTACAACCGCGCCCAGCAACCGACCTGCGCGAACGCCACCTGCACGTCGTTGCTGCGAAACACGGGCAACGAATTGAACGGCATCGCGGTCGCAGGCCGCAATTCCCGCTTCGGCGAGCAGGTCAATCCCAGCGATAAAAATAACTTCAGCCCGCGCGTCGGGTTCTCCTGGGACCCGTTTTCCAAAGGCCGGACGGTCGTCCGCGCGGGCTACGGTCTTTACTACGACCAGCCGCTCGTCGGCATCTTCGAGCAGAACGCCTTTGTCAACCCGCCCTTCAACAACCGCGCCACCTTCACCGGAACCGGCGTCACGCTGGCTACGCCGAACGGCGGCGCGCTCGGCAACCTGCCCATCAGAAGCCTGATCGCCAGCGCCCCTGACTTCACGACGCCCACCATCCAGCAATGGTCTATCGGCGTGCAGCAGGAAGTCTTCCGCAACGCCGTGGCCGAGGTGAGCTATGTCGGCACGAAAGGCGACCACCTGATTCGCCAACGCGACATCAACTTCGTGACGCCCCAGCAGTATACCGGGACGCAGCCGACCGGCTGCACCAGCGGCACGACGGCCTGCATCAACCTGTTGCGTCCCTTCGTCGGCTACAGCACGATCAATTATCGTGAGACGAGCGCCATCTCGCGCTATCACGGGTTGCTCTCGTCGTTCAGCTATCGCTTCGGCAACGGTCTGTCGCTGACGGCTTCATACACCTTCAGCAAGAACCTGACCGATGCGACCAACGACCGCGACGCCATCGACAATCCGCAGAACCCGCTCAACACGCGCGCCGAGTACGCCGAGGCGCGCACTTCACGCCCGCATATTTTCGCCGCCAGCTACGTCTACGAACTGCCCTTCTTCACGCGCGATACAAACGCGTTGAAGCGCACTTTCCTCGGCGGCTGGCAGATCGCGGGCATCACGAACATCGAATCGGGCGCGCCCGTCCCGCGCGTGGCGAATTTGAACACGCTGGCCGGCCTGCTCGGACTTTATCCGAACGTCATCGCCGACCCGCAAGGCGGCCGTGCCGGCCAGATCGACCCGGTCAGCGGACTCCCGTTCATCTTCAACCCGGATGCGTTCGCCGCTCCGGCGGTCGGAACGTTCGGCAACGCGCCGCGCTCTTTCGCCCGCCTGCCCGGTCGCAACAACACCAACCTGACCTTGTCGAAGAACATCTACTTCAACGAGGATCGGGGCTTCCGCCTGCAACTGCGCGCCGAAGCTTTCAACGTCTTCAACCACACGCAGTTCCTCCTCGCCGCCGGCAACGCGACGACGGTCGGAACCACCACCTTCGCTCGGCCGACCGGAACCCGGCTGCCGCGTGAATTCCAGTTTGGCGCGAAATTACAGTTCTAGCGCCCGACTTTTCCGCACGCGCATCTGCCCGCGAGCCTTTCCGGCTTCGCGGGCAGATGCGCATTTTTACGATACGCGGCACGTCCGGCGCGTCTCAGACCGGACATCTATTCGGGCGACGGATTTTGTCTCCGCGTCGCTTCGGCCTTGCGTTTCTCGTCCAGCAGCGCCCGCGCGCGTTCGAGTTCGCGCTTCGCTTCATCCTTGTGCCCGATTTGCATGAGGGCGCGTCCGAGCTGATAGTGGCCGTCGGCGATGCTCTCGTCGAGCGTCACCGCCGCGCGCAATTCTTCGACGGCCTCGGCGTGCCGGCCAATCTGCATGAGCGCGCGTCCGAGGGCGAAACGCGTGTCGAATTCTTTCGGGTAAGCGCGCGCCGCCTGTTCCAGCAGCGGCAGCGAGCGCACGGCGTCGCCTTTCGTCAGGTACAGGTCGCCCAGAGTGAAGGCGGCGCGTCCGTCGGCCGGGTCTCGCTTCAACAACCCGGTCAGAATCCGCTCGGCATCGTCGTAACGGTAGAGTTTCCAGTAGAGGTAGCCGAGGCCGAAGCGTGTCGGGTTCGATTCGGGTGCGAGTTCAACGGCGCGTTCGTAGGCGGCTGCTGCTTCGGGCGTGCGCTTCACGGCATCCAGCGCGTCGCCGTACATCGCCCACAGTTCACCCGTCGCGCCGTCGAGATCAAGCCGCCGGCGCAGAACCGTGACCGCCTCCGCGTGCCGGCGTTGTCGCATCAATGATTGCGCGGCGAGTTCGAGCAGCGCGGCGTCGCGCGGCGCGCGCGCCAGCAGTTGAGCGATTTCGCGGCTCGACTCCGGAAAACGTTCGAGGCCGATGTAGGCCAGCGCCAGCGCGCGGCGCGCGCCTTCGTTCGCGGGGTCGAGCGCGAGCGCGCGCCGTAGCGGTGTGACGGCCTCCATATACAGACCGTTGCGTGTATGGGTCAGCCCGATATTGTAGTGTGCGCCGGAGATGTTCGCATCAATTGAGATGGCGGCCTGCCACGCGTCAAGCGCCTCGCGCGTCCGGTTCTGGCGGTTGAGTGCGACGCCGAGATTAACCAGCGCGCGCGCGTCTGACGGATCGAGCGCGACGACCGCGCGCCACTCTCTCTCGGCCTGTTGCCAGTCGCCCGACCGCTCGTAGTTGCGCGCTCGCTCGTAGCCGCCGCGCGCCGCTTCCAGTTTGCTTTGCCCGTCCGGGTTCGATTGCCCGGCCGCCGAAATGGTCAGGAGCAGGATGCCTGAAATTGTCTGGAAAAATTTTCGCCGCATTGTTTTGGAGAACCCGTGGGGGCGTGCCCGCTATCAAGCTATAGTTATAAACTATCGCGGTGGAGCTTGCATCCGTTGGAGTCGCGCCGACACTCATTTAGCTGGAGACATCAAAAGTGCGACATGACTATGCGTTAGGAGAGAGGTTGCCTGAGCGGGAAATCGCTCTGCGCGCATGCGCGGGAGACGACGCTCCGCGCGCCGTTTGTCGGCCAAGCCCGCGCATGCGCGTTGTGGCCGCCGGCTTGCTGCTGTACATCCTGCTCCCGCTTGCGGAAATCGTGAGCGCGCAGCAGGAGTTGAAATTGCAGCCTGCTGCGCCGGCCACGGTCGCGCCTCGCAAAAAGGTTGAGACGCGCGCGCTCTGGGTTGTACGCACGACGCTCGTCTCACCCGAAAAGATTCGCGCGATGGTCAACCGCGCCGCCGCCAATAATTTCAATACGATCATCGTGCAGGTGCGCGGGCGCGGCGACGCATACTACAGTTCGCGCTGGGAACCGCGCACGGGAGGATTGAAAAATCAGCCCGCGTCCTTCGACCCGCTCGCCTATACGCTGGCCGAAGCGAAGCGCGCCAACCTGCGCGTCCACGCCTGGGTCAACACCAACCTGCTCGCCAATCTCGACGACTTGCCCACCGAAGCGTGGCACGTTTACAACGCTCATCCCGATTGGCTCGCCGTGCCGCGCCCGGTTGCCGCCACCCTCTATTCGATGTCGCCCGCCGATCCGCGTTATCGCGCGACGATAGTCGAATGGTCGAAGGCCAACCGCGCGGAGATCGAGGGCGTCTACACCGCTCCCGCGAACCCTGCGGTGCGCGAGCACGTCTACTCGATCTGGATGGACTTGCTCGAACGTTACCCGCAACTCGACGGGCTGCACTTCGACTACGTCCGCTTCGCCAGCCCTGATTTCGATTACAGCCGCACCTCGCTCGAACGCTTTCGCCAATGGCTCGAATTGTCCCTCTCTCCGTCGGAGCGCCGGCTGCTGGCCGTTGCGCTGAAGTCCGATCCGCTTGCCGCCGCCGACGCCTATCAGGATGAATTTGCGGATTTCCAGCGCGAACAAGTTACCTCGCTCGTCGAACGCATCTATCACGGCGTCAAGAAGCGCAAGCCGAACCTGGTAGTGTCGGCCGCCGTCTTCGCCAACGAAGAGAACGCGCGCACGCGACGCTTTCAGGACTGGCGGCGCTGGCTCGCCCTCGGCATCCTCGACGTGGTCTGCCCGATGGCTTATTCGGCCGACACGGCGATTTTTCAAAAACAGATCGAGGTAGCCGCCGCCGCCGCGCACGCTGCCGGGCGAGAGGTCTGGGCGGGTATCGGGGCGTATCGCGTCCCCTTCGAGGGCACGGTCGAAAAGATCAACGCCGCGCGCGCGCTCCAGGCCGACGGCATCATCCTCTTCTCCTATGACTTCACCATCGTCCCGCACGCGACGCTGAATCCGGCGGGCGATTACCTCGAACGCGTGCGCCGCGCCGCTTTTGACGCGCCCGCCGTCACCCGGTCGAAGCCGTAAATTGCCACACGCAAAGCACCGATGAAAGAGAACAACGAATCGGATGATGTGATCCTGCTGCGCGGCGCGCGCGTCGTGCTCCCGCACGGCGTCTCGGCCGAAGGCGAGACGGACTTGCTCATCGCTGGCGGGTTTATCCGGCGCATCAAGACGCGCGACGGCTCGGCCGGAGACACGCCCGGGGACGTGCCCGCATTCGAGACGCACGATCTCGCCGGACTCACGGTTTTCCCCGGCTTCATAGACCTGCACATACACGGCGCGGTCGGCGTGGATACGATGGAAGCGACGGCCGACGATCTGTTTCGCGTCGGCAATTTTCTCGCGCGGCAGGGCGTGACCTCATGGTTGCCGACGCTCGTGCCCGCTCCCGTCGAAGATTACCGGCGCGCCGTGGCCGCCATCGAAAATTTGTTGGCGGCACAGGACGACCGCGCAACGAACGCCGTCGTTGTCGCCCGCGCTCTCGGTCTGCATTACGAAGGCCCCTTTGTCAATACCGCTCAATGCGGCGCGCTCCGGCAGTCGCACTTTCGCACCTTCGGGAATCGCGCGGAAGTGAGCACCCTGCCCGTTGCGAACGCGCCCGGGGCGATTCGCTTGATCACGGTCGCCCCGGAAATCGAGGGCGGGATCGAACTCGTGCGCGAACTCAGGGCGCAGGGCTGGGTAGTCTCCATCGGTCACACCCGCGCGGACATCGAAACGCTTGACCGCGCGGCGGCGGCGGGCGCGCGCCACATGACCCATTTCTTCAACGCCATGTCGCCGCTTCACCAGCGCACGCCCGGCCCCATCGGCTGGGGGCTGCTCAACGACGACGTGACCTGCGACATCATCGCCGACGGGCATCACGTCGCCCCACTCATGCTGCAACTCGCGCTGCGCTGCAAGACACCGGAACGCCTCTGCCTGATCAGCGACGCGGTTGCGCCGGCAGGGCAGGGCGACGGCGAGTTTCGCATCTGGGGCGAGACGATCAGGGTTACGGGCGGGCGCACGGCGAACGAGCGCGGCAGCATCGCCGGTTCGGTCAGCACGATGCTCGACGGCGTGCAACAAATGCTCTCGCTCGGCGTCGCGCCTGCGGACGTGGCGCGCATGGCTTCCGCCAACCCGGCGCGCGTGCTCGGTCTGGCGGAAAGCTACGGCTCTATCGCGGAAGGCAAGCGCGCAGACCTCGTGGCGCTCGATGCGGAGGGAAATGTGCGCCTGACTTTGATCGGCGGGCGCGTGGCGTACAGCGCCTAGCGGGCGGGCTGATGCCGGCGGCGGCTTTTAAGCGTTCAGGCTCGCCGGGCGCGAAAGCCCCACGCCCAGTAGGCGGAGGCGATGAGGGTCGGCAGGACGACGAGTGTCTGGAGGAGAAAAGCGATCACGTCGTTGGCGCGCTGGCCTGTGTATTCGAGGCCGTTGACGCCGAGGAAAGAGGCGATGAGCGTGATGAGCCAGTTGGCGTAGGCGGACAGGCCGACGCCGAGCGCGAGCCGCCTCAGACCCCGCGCGCCGTAATGCAGAAACTCGAAACTCCACGCCACGGCGATGAGCCACAGCCCGCCGAGAAGTGCGTTGAGATGCGCCGCGAGCGCCATGCGCGGCATCGCCACAGAGACCTTGCCGGTCAAGGCCGCCGCCGTCCACAAACCCGTCACCATGCCGATGAAGAACAACAACGCGCCCGCAAACGCCAACTGTTTACGAAGTGGATTTTCATTCATATTTTTAAGTGACGTGCGGCTGGTGACGAGTCTGAAAAGTGGACGCTGGCAAACGGTTAACGGGTCATGGTTAAGAAAGGGGAGCCGGTTGTTTTCATTCACCCTTCACCCTTGCGCCCTCTCCCGCTAATCACTCGTCACCGTGCGAAACTGTGCGAATGATTTTTCTACCGGACAGGGCGCGCGCAATGATACACTACGCGCCCGCAAGCCGTGCAGACATCTCTCGATTCTTATGAAAATCAAAGTTCTGTTTTCGCTCGCCGTCGCCTCGTGCCTGCTGGCCGCGTCGGCCGGCATACGAACCCATGCTCAACACATGTCGGCCGATCTCGTCATCATCAACGCCAACATACGCACGTTGGACAAGGCGCGACCGCAGGCCGAAGCCGTCGCCGTCCATGGCACACGTATCGTCGCCCTCGGCACGACCGCTGACATACGCAAACTCGCGGGGACACACACGCGCGTTATCGACGCGGGCGGCGCGCTCGTCCTCCCCGGCTTCAACGACTCACACGTCCATTTCATCGAAGGCGGCAGTCATCTCGCCAGCGTCCAACTGCGCGATGCCGCCAGCCCGCAGGAGTTCGCCGCACGCATCCGCCAATTCGCGGCGCGAGTTCCGAAGGGACGCTGGATCACGGGCGGCGATTGGGATCACGAACGCTGGCCGGGCGCGCCCTTGCCGACCAAAGAGTTGATCGACGAATTCACGCCCGACCACCCTGTCTTCGTCAACCGCCTCGACGGGCACATGTCGCTCGCCAACAGCGTCGCGCTGAAACTGGCCGGCGTGACGAAGGAGACGAAAGACCCCGACGGCGGTTTGATCGTGCGCGACCCCGCCACGGGCGAACCGACGGGCGTCTTGAAAGATGCGGCGATGGCCTTCGTCAATGCGAAGATTCCCGCCCCGTCCTTCGACGAAAAACTCGAAGCGGCACGCGCGGCGACCGCGCACGCGGCGAGCCTCGGCGTCACGAGCGTGCAGGACATGTCCGCCGGAGACGACGTGGGCGTCTTCCAGACGCTCGCGGCGCGCGGCGAGTTGAAGACGCGGGTCTATGCCGTCTCGCCGCTGCCGCGTTGGGAGCGGCTGGCGCAGACGGGCGTGCGCGCCGTGTTCGGTTCAGACCTGTTGCGTGTCGGCGGCCTGAAAGGTTTCGCCGATGGCAGTCTCGGCTCGACCACCGCGCTTTTCTTCGATCCGTACCGTGACGCACCCGCCACGCGCGGCCTGCCCTCCGACGAGATGTTTCCCGAAGGCGAGATGCTGAAGCGCGTCACGGCGGCCGACGCGGCCGGGCTGCAAGTGATGATTCACGCCATCGGCGACAGCGCCAACGACCGCATCCTCTCCATCTTCGAACAGGTCGCGCGCGCCGCGCCCGCGCGCTCGCGCCGCTTCCGCATCGAACACGCGCAGCACATCCGCGCCGCGGACATCGCGCGGTTCGCGCGCGGCGGCGTCATCGCCTCGATGCAGCCCTATCATGCGATTGACGACGGGCGCTGGGCGGAGAAACGCATCGGCCACGAACGCGCGCGCACGACTTATCCCTTCCGCTCGCTGCTCGACGCCGGCGCGCATCTCGCCTTCGGCACTGACTGGTACGTCGCCCCGCTCAACCCCATGCTCGGCATCTACGCGGCGGTTACGCGGCGCACGCTCGACGGCAAAAATCCCGAAGGGTGGATACCCGAACAAAAGATCACGGTCGAAGAGACGGTGCGCGCCTACACGGTCGGGTCGGCCTACGCCGAGTTCGCGGAGCACAACAAGGGCACGCTCGCGCCCGGTAAACTCGCGGACATGGTTCTGCTCTCGCAGGACATTTTTCGCATCAACCCCGTCGAGATCGAGCGAACGAAAGTTCGCCTGACGATCATGGACGGCCGCGTCATATACGAAGAGAAGAGATAAGCGGAGGCCGCGCGTGGAGTTTACCGTCGTCGAAAATCTGCGGACGCTGAAATTCGATCTCGTGCTGACGCTCGCGCTGGCGGCGCTGTTTCTGTTCGCCGGCGGCTTCGTGCAGGGGCGCGTCGGCTTTCTCAAACGCGCGAGCATCCCGGCGGCGGCCATCGGCGGGTTGCTGTTCGCCGCGCTGGTGCTGCTCCTGCGTTCGCGCGGCACGCTCGGCGTCGCGCTCGACACCACGCTGCGCGCGCCCCTGCAAATCGCTTTCTTCACCACCATCGGCTTCGGTGCGACGCTCTCGCTGCTCGGCGCGGGCGGTGTGCGCCTGATCATCTTCTACGCCATTGCGACGGGCACGGCCGTGGTGCAAAACTTCGCGGGCATCGCCATCGCCGTCGCGCTCGGCGCGCCGACCGCGCTCGGCATCATCTGCGGGTCTCTGACGCTGACGGGCGGCCCCGCGACGGGGCTGGCCTTCACGGGCGAGTTCGAGCGGATGGGCGTGGCGGGAGCGGGCGCGCTCATCATCGCGTCGGCAACTTTCGGCATCTTCATCTCAAGCCTCGTAGGCAATCCGGTGGCCGCCGCGCTCATCCGCCGCTACCGGCTCGCCGCGCCGCGCGAAGAGTTGAAGCACGTTGAGACGGAAGAGTTGAAACGTGTTGAGGCGGAAGAGTTGAAACGCTCTGAGGCGGAAGAGTTCCGGGCTATCGGCGCGACGGGCACGTTCGACGATGCGAAAGAAGAGAGGGCGGCGAAGGCGGCGGACGAGGGCGCGCGGCGGGGCATGGACGAGGCGGCTTTGACGGGCGCGGGGTTGTTGCGCAACCTGCTCCTGCTGCTGGCGGTGATGGGCGCGGGCGCGCTGCTCGGTCTGGCCTTGTCGAGCTTAAACATCGCGGGGCGTCCCCTGATACTTCCGGCCTACGTGGGCGCGATGGTCGTGGCGGCGGTGGTGCGCAATCTGGATGATCGCTACGGCTGGTTCAATCTCGACATGCGCGCGATTGAGGCTCTGGGCGGCATCGCCCTCGCACTGTTTCTCGTCATCGCGTTGATGGATTTGAAGCTGTGGCAACTGGCGGGTTTAGCCGTGCCGATGCTCGTGATACTCGCCGTGCAAGTTGCGCTTATGATAATTTACGCCCTTCTCACAACTTTCGTTTTGATGGGGCGCGATTATGAAGCGGCGGTCATGACGAGCGGGCACATCGGTTTCGGCCTCGGCATCACGCCGAACGCCGTCGCCAACATGGAAGCGTTGACGGCGCGCTACGGCGCAGCCCCGCGCAGCTTTTTGATCGTGCCCATCGTCGGCGCATTCTTCATAGACTTCTCGAACGCGCTCATCATCACACTGTTCGCCAACTTCCTGCGTTGAAAAACTGACTTGATTATGTCGAAGAGAAAAACACTTGCTCTCGCCCTCGTCGTCCACGCATTCTTCGGCCTCGCGGCCACAGCGCCGAACCTCGCGGCATGGCAGCGGAAAGCCGCACGCCCCGCGCCCGCGCCGCAGGGGCAAAAGTTCGACGCCGCGTCGTCGCCCGCCCTGCAAGCGATTGTCGACGAGGCGGCGCGCGAAACCCTGCGACGTTTCAAAGAAAAGCAACTGGCGGAGAACCAACTGGCGATCACCCTGATCGATCTGCGCGACGCGGAGCGACCCGCCATGGCGAGTTTTCGCGGCGAGGAGCGCATCTACACGGCCAGCGTCGTCAAGATGTTTTACCTGGCGGCGGCGCACCGCTGGCTCGAAGACGGCCGCCTGCGGGAGACGGCCGAATTGAGCCGCGCGCTGCGGGACATGATCGTCGATTCGTCGAACGACGCGACCGGCTACGTGCTCGACGTGCTGACCGGCACTTCAAGCGGCATGGAGTTGCCGCCCGCGGAGATGCGTAAGTGGCAGGAGCGTCGCAACGCCGTCAACCGTTACTTCGCCTCAATGGGCTACACGAACATCAACATCAACCAGAAGACCTTCTGCGAAGATGCTTACGGGCGCGAGAATTTCGGGCGCGGCGCGAACGGCGAGAACCGCAACAAGCTGACCACGAACGCCACGGCACGCCTCCTCTACGAGATCGCCACGCGCCGCATCGTCAACCCGGCGCGCGCCGAACAGATGCTCGAACTGCTCAAACGCGACTTCAAAGACAAGAGCGGCGACCCGAACGATCAGGGGCACGGCTTCACCGGCATCGCGCTCAAGGATTACGAGAATGCGCGTCTCTGGTCGAAAGCCGGTTGGACGAGCAAGGTGCGCCACGATGCCGCTTACATCGAACTCCCCGGCGGCGCGCGCTTCGTCCTCGTCACCTTCACAGAGGGACACAGCAACGAGCGCGACATCATCCCGACCGTCGCGGAGATTGTGCTCAAGAGGATGACTAAATCGTGAACGGTCGCGAATCGTGGATCGTCAATCGAGAACATCCGTCTTCGTCTATTCTCGATTCACGATTCAAGGCTTTTGAGCCACGATGGCGAGTTTCGTCCAGCCGATAATGTCGGTGGGGGGGAAGCGATAGCGGGAGACGATGCGCAGGTAGCGTTCGGTGTTTTCGTCAACTTCTTCGGGCGGGTGGGTTTTGAAGCGGAAGAGTAGTTCGAGAAAGGCGCTGGCGGGCGCGGGTCGCACGGGCAGGTGAAAGAGATGTCCGCCGGGCTTGAGGACGCGCGCGAGTTCGCCGAGGCCGTCGCGCAGCGAGACGTATTCGAGCGCGCCGCTCGTCGCGATGAAATCGAAGGTCTCACCGGCGAAGGGCAGCGAGAGCAAATTGGCCTGCGAGAAACGAACTTGGTGCGGACGGCCGCGCAACTCCTGCCCGACCGCCTGCCGCGCCTTTCGCAGCGAAGAGGCGGAGAGGTCTATGGCGGTGATGTCGGCGGGGCGTGGAAGCGTGCGCAGCAGCGCGAGCGTCAGCAGTCCCGTGCCGCACCCGGCGTCGAGAATTTGCGCGCCGGCTTCGAGGGGGACGGGGTGCTCGCGGAAATAGCGTTCGAGCGAACGCCCGTAGCCGTTGAACTTGAAAGTCAGGTCGTAGAGGCGCGCGATGCGATCATAGAGCGAGCCGGCGCGGTTGTCGTCAACGGTCGTGATGCTGGTATTTTGTGCCATGCGCGCTCAGTTTAGAGTTCTTTCGCGGCGGCAGTCGGCCGCGCGCTCGGGTTCAAAGGTGAAAGCTTCAATCGCCCGGATGTCGTAATAGCGGGCGAAGGTCAGACCACAGGGGGAATCCATTGGGAAGCGGTTGTACGTAGTTATAAGTCAGGACACTTATACAAATAGTCTGGCAATACTTCAAGGAGACCCTTCGTGTTTGAGACAGAACGAGACGTACTGGATTGGTATGAGGCGCAGCCCCGCGCCATCACCAAAGAATTTGTGGAGTCGCTGAATTGGAAAGAGGTGCGGGAGCATCCGCTCAGTCCCGCCTTCAAGGATGTCATCGTCTACATGCGCGACGTGGAGAGTTTCACGGAGATTTACTACGAGGAATTGTTACGCACGCCGACGGGAAAGAACCCCGTCATCCGGCGATTCATGGAGCGTTGGAGCGTGGAAGAGAACGAGCACGCCGAACTGCTCAACCGCTTTTTGAACGAAGCCGGATACCCGACGAGCGACCGCTGGCAGACGGAGGCGCGCGCCGCCATCCCGTTTCGCTACACCTTCGAGAACCGGCTCTATCCCATCATCACCAACTGCTTCGGCAAGTATTTCAGCGGCGCGCACATGGTCTGGGGCGCGATCAACGAGATGACGACATTGCAGGGCTATCGCCGCCTCTGGAAGCTGGCCGGACATCCCGTGCTCGAACAATTGCTGCGCGCCGTGGCGCGCGAAGAGTCCGTGCATTCGCATTTCTACTGGAGCATCGCCCGCCTGAAACTCGAACGCTCCGGCTATTCGCGCTCGCTCGCGCGGCTCATCATCGGAAAATTCTGGTCGCCTGTCGGGCAGGGCACGAAGCCGCAGACCGAGACCGATTACGTGATCGCGACGTTGTTCAAAGGCCGTGACGGCGTGGAGTTTTTCGATCAGAACGTCAACCAGCGCCTGCAACTGCTGCCCGGTTTCACCGGACTGGAAAATGTGACGCAACGAATTGCGCGAATCGCGCTTTAGCAGTTATCCTCTGCGTCTATGAGACGCAAGCTTCCCATCATCATTATCGCCGTTGTGCTGCTCGCTTCGCTGGCGGGCGGCGCTCTTTTGATGCGCTCGCCCGAAACTACGAGCACGCGCCCGAACCTCGCCCAGATGCCGCCCACGGTGACGAACACGAGCGCGCCCGGCACGACGGCGACGCCCGCGCCGCGCCCGGCCGCCGCGAATTTGCAGAGCGCGCACATACGCGGCCGCGCCGATGCGCCGGTGCTTGTCGAGGAGTATGGCGATTTCCAGTGCCCGCCGTGCGGGTTTTTACATCCGATCCTGAAACGCCTCGAAGGCGAGTATGAGAAGGAGTTGCGCGTCGCCTTCCGCCATTACCCGCTCACGACTATGCACAAGCACGCCGCCGAAGCCGCGCGCGCCGCAGAGGCCGCCGCCGTGCAGGGCAAATTCTGGCAGATGCACGATCTGTTGTTCGAGAAGCAGAACGAGTGGAAAGACGCCCCGGTCGCGCGCCCCATCTTCTTAACCTACGCGCGCACGCTCGGCCTTGATGTGGAAAAATTCACGCAGGACATGAACAGCGCGCCCGTCGGCAACCGCGTGCAGAACGACGAAGCGCAGGGTTCCGCGCGCGGCGTGACGGGCACGCCGACCGTCTTCATCAACGGGCGCGAGATACCCTTTGAAGTGATCATGAAGTACGAGAGCTTCCGCGCCGTTATCGAGCGCGAACTGGCGGCAAAATAAGTGGGCGCGAGCGACAGGCAGGCGCGCGCGGGGGGCGCGGACGCGCGCGACGACGCTGCGTTACAGCCGCCGCCCCAGCGCGTCTCGCGTCTTTATGCGCTGGCCGCGTTTTTGTCGCTGGCCGGACTGGCCGATGCGATTTACCTCACGGTTGAACACCTGTCGGGCAGGAGCGTCCGCTGCACCGTCACGAGCGGGTGCTCGGAAGTTCTCGCCAGCCCCTACGCCACCGTCGGCGATTACCCGCTCGCGCTCCTCGGCGCGCTGGCGTATTTCACGGCCTTCAGCCTCGCCACGCTCGCTGCCTTCGGCACGCGTAGCGCCGGAAATCTTTTGGCCGTCCTCGTCGCGCTGATGTTCGCCACCTCTCTCTGGCTGCTCTATCTGCAGGCCTTCGTCCTCCGAGCCTTTTGTCAATACTGCCTGCTCTCGGCCGCCATCACCACGCTGCTCGCCTGTCTCGTCGTCGCGCGTCGCCTGTCTAAATGAGGGGATGAGTCGCGTCTCGCATCACGCGGTTTTATGCGCGACGAAGACGCGCCGGCCTGTCAACTATCCGTTCAACTGTAGTTCTGCACGTTGAGACCGAGAATGATGTCACGCGTCGCACGGCGGATGCCAGCCGCGTTTTCGTCCAGGCGGACGATGCCGGAGCCGCCGTTGTTCCTGCGTCGAGAGCGTTCCCCCGGCGTGAGCAGCGGGTCGCCCTCGAACTCGAAATCGTCGATGTAATATTCGTTCTTATCGGCTTCTTTCACGATCAGGTGGATGTGTGCGGGAGTGTCCCTGCCCGGATACGGCGCGGGCTTGACGGTGTTGAATTTATACTCACCCCGCTCGTTCGTCTCAACCCAGCCGCGCAGACGCCCGTGCCTGCGCGCCATGCCGGTCGCTCCCGGCGCGGGCGGATAGATGCCGCGCGCGTCCGTGTGATAGGCGTAGAGAATCACGCCGGGCGCGGGCGTCCGTCCGTCGCGTCGATAGATCACGCCGCTCGCTTCCAACGGCTCGCCCGGCTCCGAGGACGCCGCGATCCTCGTCTCCCAACTCAACTGCGACGGCATCCCTTCGTAGATCGCTTCGCAACCCTCGCAATAGCCTCCGACGATTTGCGCGGGTTCCACGCGTGGCGGGGGCTGCGTCCGTGCGGGACGGGCGCAGTTGATTAACATTCCGGCGGGCAGTGCGACGGCAAAGAGGGAGGCGCGCTTGAGGAAATTCCGACGGTTCTCGTGTTGAAGTGCTGTGTCCATAATCAACCTCGCTTCCGGATAGAGATCGCTCAACTATCAGACGAAGCGGGCGACCCTTTGCTTCCAAAAATTTCAGCGAAGGTTGATACGGCCATTCGTGACCTGAGACCAGCGTTCGCAACCGGAAGAGGGCTTTTCAAGCCGTGCGGCTTTAGTTCGCGCGCCTTCAAGTCCTGAACAGGTAGACGATGCCCGCGACCAGCCCCGCGACGAGCAGCAGGAGCAGGAGGAGACAACCGGCAAGGGCGAGCTTCACTTTCCGCGCGCGACTCTCGTCGGGCGGGAGCAGGGAATTTTGGGGAAAGTAGGGGGGCGGAGTCGAAGTAGGCATTTGATCGTTCCTTATAGGGGCGGCGCGAGAGTGTCGGGGAAAGTGTCCGGGAGAATGCGCATCCATTGGGTACGGGACGGCGCGAGTTGACCGTCGTCCGAAAAACTCATGCGGGCTGTTTCAATTCCTCCAACTCGCAGCGCAAGAGTTCGGCGACGCTCCATGCCTGCGCGATGCAGCCGCGTGGCTTGTGCGGTGCGTTGCCGTCGAAGATTTCGGAGACCTGGCCGACGCCCGCTTCCGACAGGTGTGTGCGGAAGGGGCGCAGAAAGGTGCGTGCCTGTTCGAGATTCGCGGGCGTGCGCCCGTGCGCGCGCAGGTAGGCGGTGACGAAAGGGCCGATGAGCCACGCCCAGATTGTGCCCTGATGATAGGCCGTATCGCGCGCGTAAGAGTCGCCTTCGTAATGCGGCCGGTAGTCCGGATGGCGCGGCGAGAGCGAGCGCAAACCGTAAGGCGTGAGCAGTTCGCGCCGGACGGCGGCGACGACGGGGAGCGAGCGCGCGCCCGTCATGATCGGGTAAGGCAGGCTGAGCGCGAAGATTTGATTGGGGCGAATGGCCGCGTCGGGTGCGCCCGCCGGGTTGATGCAATCATAGAGGCAGTTGTCGGCATCGTTCCAGAACAGCCCGTGGAAACTGGCGCGCGCCAGTTCGGCCTGCGCGCGGCAGTGATTGCGCATCCAGTCGTCGCCGAGGCGCGCGGCGACCTCTTCGATGGTGCGCAGCGCGTTGTACCAGAGCGCCTGTATCTCGACGGCCTTCCCGGCGCGTGGCGTCACCACGTAGTCGCCGAGCTTGGCATCCATCCAGGTCAACTGCACGTCGTCCTGACCCGCGGCGAGGAGTCCGTCCTGATCGACGCGGATGGCAAAGACCGTGCCGCGCTCGTGCCACTCGATGAACTCCCTGAGACGCGCATAGAGGTGCTCGCGCACGAATTCGATGTCGCCGGTGCGGCGCACGAGTTCGCCGACGGCGTTGATGAACCAGAGCGTGCCGTCCACGTTGTTATACTCGGGCTCCTCGCCCTTGTCCGGGAAGCGGTTCGGGATAACTCCATCGCGCATGTGCGCGGCGAAGGCCAGCAGGATTTCGCGCGCCGTGTCGAATCGACCGCGCGCGAAGGCGAGGCCGTTCAGCGAAATCATCGTGTCGCGCCCCCAGTCCGTGAACCAGTGATAACCGGCGATCACGGAACTGAGGGCGTCGCCACGCCGCACGAGAAATTGATCCGCCGCCGCGACGAGTAAACGAATGTAATCGTCGTCCGCAAGGACGTTGGCCGGTTCACCCGCGCCGACAGGTTCGCCGCCGGCGGCCACGCCACCCACCGTTTTGCCGCGCCCTGTTTTGCCGTTAGCAGTTTTGCCGCTCGCGTTTTTGCCGCCCGCAGCTTTGCCGCCGGCAACTTCGCCGCCCGTAGATAAGACTCCGGCTTCGTTGACTGTAGCCTCGTCGCCGACTTCGCCGCTCGCGGTCTCACCGCCGACGTTTGCGTCTTCAGTGGTTTTGCCTCGCGCAAGTTTGCCGACGCCCGCCGCGATGCTGCTGCGACGCTCGCGTTCGCCCGCTTCCAGCGTCGCGGCATCGGCGGGGGTGCGTTCAACGGTCGAAGCGATGAGGTTGCACGGCGCGTCAGGCTCGATTTGCCAGACGAGCAGGCAGGGGTTGAAGAGGTCTTCGTGGAAATCGAAACCGCGCGCTCTCTCCTCCGGGTACTCGAAGCGCCTGTACCAGTAGCCTTCGACGGAGGCGCGCGCCGCGTCGTGCGCGATGAAAAGTTGTGTGCCGTCGTCCTGTTTGAAGAGGCTGACGAGATGCTCGCGCAGTTCGGCCTTGATAAAAATGTCGAGGGCTTCGCGCTGCAATGAATGATAGTCGCGGAAGGCGATGAGCGGGCGAATCTCCAGAGAGGCCGCGCTCGTGCGCGGCGCGTGGACGCGATAACGCACGACCGTGGAGTTTTCGCCGTGCGGCATGAAGATTGTTTTTTCCACGCGCGCCTCGCCGGCTTGATAGGTGAAGATGGGAAACGGGTCGAGCCGGAAATTCGTCTGTAGGCGAAAGCCCTGCGGGTGGACGACCGCCGGCTCGTATAAGTTGGTCGAGAGATCGAAACGTTCACCGTCGAGGACGAGCGTCTCCTCCAGTTTCGAGAGCAGCACGACGCGCCCTGTGGGCGGCCTGAGCGCGGCCGTGAGCAGGCCGTGATAGCGGCGCGTGTTCGCGCCCGTGATGGTGGCCGAGGCGAAGCCGCCGAGATGGTTCGTCTCCAACCATTCGCGTCCATGCGCTGTAGCGAGGTTCTGGCAGGCGTCGGCGTCAAAATTGATCATCTTCTCAGGTCGCTCCTCCGGGATGGGAAATCTTGTATCACAAAGTGCGCCGGGGGCTGCAAGAAATAATTGCGCGGCGCGTTCAAACGACGGCGGGAAATATTTCGTGGAGGGGAAAATCCATGCGTAGAGCGTTGAAGGCGTTGAAGGGGGTCGTATTGATCGCGGCTCTGACCGTGTCGCTCGCGGCACAGGGCAGCGGGACGAGACAGGGTGGGCGCGACGCAATAGTGCGACCGGCGGGTCGCATCGTTGAGCGATGGCCGGTGCGGGAAAGGTTCGGCGTCGAAGTTTTGAGCGGCGGGCATGCGCGCGAAAAATATCCGGCGCGTGGGAGAGTTTACGTCGAAGCCGTCGAAGGCGAGGAGTACGCGCTCAGGTTGAGCAACCCGCTGCCGGTGCGCGTGGCCGTCGCGCTCTCGGTGGATGGCCTCAACACGATTGACGCACGGCGCACGACCGCGCGCGACGCGAGCAAATGGGTGATTCCTCCACATGGCTCGATCACAATCGGCGGCTGGCAGATGAGTTCCACGCGCGCGCGCCGCTTCTACTTCACGGACGAGCGAAATTCCTACGCGAACAGAATCGGGCGAGCTTCGGACATGGGCGTCATCACCGCAGTCTTCTTCCGCGAGCGGCACAACCGGGCGGAAATACTGCTGCCGCCACGCCCCGTCGAAGCACAGCCTCGCGGTGAAGACCGCGACCAATCAAAGAGGCGCACGCAGTCGGGCGACTCACCGGCGGCGGCGACCGCCGAGAGAGGGAGCGCGAGCGGGCGTGCGATGCCCGCGCCCGGTGCGAATGACGAATATGCGGCCACCGGCATCGGGCGTTCAGTGACGAATGACGTGTGGAGCGTGGAGATGGATTTGGAACCGCACGCGGCGGCTGAAGTGACGCTGCGTTACGAGTTTCGCGATGCGCTGGTGCGGCTCGGCGTGTTGCCGCCGAACTACCCGCCGCAGCCCCATCCGTTGCGGCGGCGCGAGCGTGCGCGCGGTTTTGAAGACCGGCAGTTTTCCCCCGAACCGTGAATCGGCTGGCGCGGTCATGCCGCGCGCCGGGGGCGCAGTCATGCTATGCGCAAGGGGCGCGCGTTTGTACGGGTGCGGGAACAGAAACGGGGCACGCGGAGTCTAAAGTCTCAGTCCTGGTCGAGACTGATATTTGACGGAGGTCTTTTTTAACTATGGCTCAATACACAGACCCGCTCTCATATGTCAGGGTGGCCGCGCCTTGTCAAGCCGATTGGAAAAAGATGCGCGGCAACGAGCGCGTGCGTTTCTGCGACCAGTGCAGCATGAACGTCTACAACCTTTCCAACATGACGAAGCAGGACGCCGAATCGCTCGTGCTCGGCGCGGAGGGGCGACTGTGCGTACGCTACTATCACCGCGCGGACGGCACGATCCTGACCGGCAACTGTCCCGTGGGCTTGCGCGCGCTGAAACGTCGCGTGTCGGGATTTTCGCGCGCGGTCGTCTCTTCGGTCTTGAGTTTCTTCGCGGGCATGGCCGTCCTCGCGGGGATGGAGATGACGCGAAACTCCCTCGACGCAGCGAAGGAAGCCAGCCTCGATTTGATCTCTCCCGTGCCGCTCACGAACGACACAGCGCCGCCACCGCCGCAAGAGACAATCGCGCCCGAGACGGCAATCGCCATGGGTGGCATGGTGATCGCACCGCGCACGATCTGGTTTAACGCAGACCTCTGAACGAACGTTTGGAATTTACAGACGGGACGCGCGCCCCGTTCGAGACGTGCGCCCCGGCGGGCGGAGTGGCGCGGCGGAAGCTTATCGTCGCCGCCTGAGATCGGCGGTGTAGAGTTGCTGGTAGGCGCGATAGTTCGCCATCACTTTAAAGACGTAATCTTTCGATTCCGCGAAGCCGACTTCGGAAGAGAAGACGCCCGCGTCGTTGTGGCCGGCGCGTCGCACCCAGCGCGCGACGTTGTCTTCGCCGCCATTGTAAGAGGCAGCGACGGCCTCCGGTAAGTTCGGAAACATGCGGAAGAGATCGGCCATGTACTCGACGCCGATCCGGATGTTGACCTCCGGCCTGTAGAGATCATCCTCGCGCACATTTTTAAATCCCACCCTCTCACCGTACTTCACTCCGATCTCCGGCGTCAGTTGCAGCAGCCCGCGCGCGGCGGCCTGCGAGCGCGCGCGTTCCTTGAAGCTGCTCTCCTGGCGCATGATCGCGAGCGCGTATCTCGGATCGACTTTGTTTGCGGCCGTCGCGCGCAAAAGTATTTCGCGGTAAGGCGCGGGGTAAGCGGCGGCGGCGGCATCCGCCTCGCGGCGCACGGAGGAGTCGCGCGCCTCGGCGATGCGCCTGGAGGCGGCATCCAACGCGCGCAGACGCGCCGTGGCAAGCCCGCCATAGTAAGAAGAGAGGTGGTCGGGAATGGATTGATAAGCGGCGGCGGCCTGCGCCGTCTGTTTCAAATTTTCGAGACTGAAGCCGCGCAGGTAGGCGACTTCGTTCGCGGTGGTCTGGACGGCGCGTGTGAAAGGCGTGCCGCGCTGTAACTCGTCGGCCGTGCGCACGGCCGACTGCCAATCGCGCGACGCCACTTCGAGCCGCAGGCGTGCGAAGAGGGCGTTCGTCGCCACGGGCGTGCCGTTGAAACGTTCACGCGCGCGCACGATCCACTGGCGCGCTTCTTCGTTTCGTCCAGCCTCGCGCCAACTGTCAATCGCGTTGAGGTACGCATTCTCGATGCGCTCGCCCTGCGGGAAACGTGTGACGTAATCGCCGTAACGGGTGGCGGCCTCCGCCGTGCGGTCGAGCCGCAGGAGCGTCGCGGCGATGTAGTAGAAACCTTCGCGGCCGTCCTTGTAGCGAGTGAACTCGCGCCCCAGCCTGTCGAAAAAAGGCAGCGCGTCGGCGTAGCGTCGTTCCTGGTACAGGGAGCGACCCATGCCGAAGAGTGCGGCGGGCACGTTAGCGTCCGCAGGGTAGCGCGCGAGGAGCGTCTGCCAGTGTTCGCGGGCTTCGGCGAAGGCGCGGTTGGAGTGATAGGCGGCGGCGCGACGCATGTGTTCGGCCGGGTCGAGCTCTGCGAGCTGGCCGTCTGCGGAGCGGCCTTCGCGGTCGAGTCGCCGCGCGTTCGTGAGCGCGGCATCGCCGCTCTGCCCGTCGGCGGCGGCCGTTTCGGCTTCGGTCGCGTAATCGACATAGGGCGTGTCGGCGACGTTCGAGACGGCGGCAGGCTGCACTTCGACGTGCGTACATGCCGGGGAGAAAGCAAGCGCCAGCAGGCCGGCAAAAATATACTGGGACAGGGAAACAAACATAGACGTTGTTAGAACGAAATTATTTGAACTCGGCCGTTAGCCGGTTGCGCCGGAAACGGGGAGCGGCGGAGTGGCGCGTGGTTCGTTCGATGCCTGAACACCGGAATACGTGCGCCGCCGGGCGGGGAGTGCATTGCGGGCGACCGGCCGAAGCGTAAACTTCGAGTTAAAGGGCGGAGCAAGGCTTCGGCCGGCCGTGGAAAAAACTAGATGTTGCTGCCGCAGGAGGAACATCCGCAGTCGCAATCAATCGTCGTCGTTCCGGCCTTGCCCTGGCAGTAAGCGCTGCAATACTTCTCGCCTTCGTCGGCCGGGCAGGTACAACTGTCATTCGCGCATTGTTTATTTTCGTCAGCCATTTCTCTGTTCTCCTTCTCGTGGTTAATGTGTGCCGCTCTGTGCGGGGCTATTCTAGCAGCCAACCCGCCGGCAGCGCACGCTTTCATTGCGGCCGCGCTTGTGGCTCAGGAATCGGCCGCGCCCTCGTCTTCCCGCACCTCGAAACTCGAAACGATCTCCGCGCCGGGGCTGAGCGTGGCGGCGACGCTGCAATACTTCGTCTCGGAAAGTTCGATGGCCTGCGCCACGGCTTTCTCGGACACGCCGCGACCGCTGACGATGTGCCGCACCTCGAAGCGCGTGAACTTGCGTGGGTGCTCCGCGCGCCGCGCACCGCGCACTTCGACCCGGTAATCGCTCACGTGCTCGCGCTTCTTGCGCAGGATCGAGATCACGTCTACGGCCGTACAACTGCCGAGCGCGAGGAGCAGGAGTTCCATCGGCGTGGCGGCGGCGGAACGTTCGTGTCGCGTGTCGAGCGTCTGCGCGTGGCCGCTCGGCGTGATGGCGACGAAGAGGTCGTCGCCCGCGTAATGAATCGTCGCTTTGGGGTCTTCGTCAGTCATCTGTGAACTCCTTGAATGTGTTGGCCGGGAGCATAGCACGGACGCAAAAAAGACGCCGCCCCTCCCACACGCGCACGCTATTTGCAAGTAGGCCGGTGGGCGGGAGGAGGTTCACCCGGTTTACCAGAGAAAAAGGCTGTTCCGCATGCGTTTCGGTGAATTTGCATGATACGGAAAAGCATTCAGTGTGCACGATCTTTGTACAACCGGAAGCATTATCAGGAATGCGAAAACTTTTTTACACAGGGGCTTTGAAAATAAGACGGCAACCTTCTGGTGGTGAGTTTGAATCACACTGAACGAGTACGGTCGCCGTTCTTTGAGGCGGAAATATTTAGAAGCCGGGCGTGAATTTGTAATCACAAGACCCGGTTCGCGTCCGAGAGCGGAAGTCGCCCCGTTGGACGCGAGGCACACATCTCTCCTCGTTCTCAAAACATCACTCCCCCCACAATGCGGAAATCACGGGGCGCGCCCGACGCGCTTTCACTTGAGCCTCGTGAAAAGTTAGAAAACTGATTGACGAGTGAAACAGCAACAATCGGAGGGAAGAATACATGAATAGGGTCAAACAAATTATTTCGGCGTGGATGGTGCTGGCGATGTTGACGCTCAGCATCGGCGTGCAGGCGCAGACGACGCGCCGCCGCCCCGCTTATCGGAACAACACATACCAGACGCGACAACTCCTCACGCGCCTCGAAACCAACGCGGAGCGTTTCCGCCTGAGCCTGAGCCAATCGCTCGACCAGGGTCGCCTTGACGGCACGCGCCGCGAAGAAAACATCAACAACGTGCTCGACGATTTCAATCACGTCGTTGACCACGTGCGCGAACGCTACGACCGGCAGCAATTAGTGGCCGCCGACGTGGAGGCGTTGCTGGCGCGAGCCTCGCGCCTCGACCGTTTCATGACGAACCGGGGCAACCGCGCGACCGCCCGCGCACAGAGCGATTGGGCGACCTTGAGAATTGACCTCGATCAACTGGCGGGCATGTACAACGTGGCGTGGAATCGCACCAACAACACGCCTTATTCCAACTACCCGCCCACGGACAACAACAGCTACAACTACGACACCGGGCTGACCGGCACCTATCGGCTCAACGTAGCGCAGAGCGAAGACCCGCGCCGCGAAGCGCAGCTTGCGACCAACGGCCTGCCCATGCGCGACCGTCGCCGCACGCTCGACACGCTGATCGCGCGTCTTGAGTCGCCGACGGAACTCGCCATCGAACGGCGCGGCGACAACGTGACCATCGCTTCGACGCGCGCCCCGCAGATCAACTTCGTGGCCGACGGCACGGAGCGCACCGAACGCGGCGCGAACGGCAACACGATCCGCGCACGCGCCGCCTTCTACGGCGACCAGTTGACCGTCAGCAGCGCCGGCGATCTCAACAACGACTTCGCCGTCACGTTCGATCCGCTCAACAACGGCCGCCGCCTGCAAGTGACGCGCCGCATCAGCATGTCGAACCTCAATGCGCCCGTCGTCGTGCGCAGCATCTACGACCGGACGGCCGACACGGCGCGCTTCGACGTCTACCAGGGCGGCGCGACCTACCCGACGTCCACCGCGGGCGTCGGCAGCGACGAATACATCATCACGAACGGCACGACCCTGATCGCGACGCTCAACAACGACCTGAACACGCGCAACACGCGCGAGGGCGACCGCTTCACCATGACCGTCCGCGAGCCTTCGCAGTATTCGGGCGCAACCATCGAGGGGCACGTCTCGCAGGTCGGTCGCTCGGGGCGCGTCACCGGGCGTTCGCAGTTGTCCATGAACTTCGACCGCATCCGCATGCGCGACGGTCGCACGTATAACTTCGCGGGCTTTGTGGAGAACGTGCGCACGGCGAACGGCGAAACCGTCCGTGTGGATAACGAAGGCACGGTGCAGGACAGCAACCGCACCGACACGACCGTCCAGCGCACGGCCATCGGCACGGCGGTGGGCGCGATCATCGGCGCGATTGCCGGCGGCGGTAAGGGTGCGGCCATCGGCGCGGTGCTCGGCGCGGGCGGCGGCGCAGGCTCGGTCTACGTGCAGGGCAGCGACGATCTCGATCTGCGCACCGGCACGGAAGTGACGATTCGCACGAGCGGCCCGCGCCAGTAAGCGCGGCAACTCGTCTGAAATAGGAAAAGCGGGAGGCTCGTGCCCGCCGTCGTTTGACGACGGCGGGCACGAGCCTCCCGCTTTTTTCGCTGGCGCGCCGCATCGAAAACGGCTTCGTCACCATCCGGTTCACCCGCGCTGTCCTCTGCTCGTCCGAGCCGGACGCATCGCCCCAACCCATGCTCACCGCCGGCGGCAATTGCGTGTTGCGCTCACGAATGGCGCGCGCCGGTGAATTTACTTGAGGGTTTTCGCGAGGGCGGCGTTGGAGTAGGAGGTGTTGAGCGTGCCCTGGTAAGCGCGGACGCGGTAGTAGTAAGTGGTGTTGGCGGTCAGCCTGGTGTTCGAGTATGTCCTGACGTTCGCGCCGACGCTCGCGATCTCCGTGTAGGTTGTGCCGTTTGTCGAACGCTCGATTTTGTAGCCCGTCTCGTCGCTCATGTTATCAACCCACGCGAGATTGATCTGTGTGCGGGAGACAACCGAGGCCGACAGGTTCGTCGGCGAAGTATCTTTCAACACCGCCATGCAGGACGTGTTGTCGCCGTTGAGCATGGAATGGACAGCCTGTGAAGCGAGGTCGCCGACGAGTACGCCGTCGCCGACCAAAACACCGTCGCCCACTAAAACGCCGTCGCCGACGAGCACGCCGTCACCCACGAGCACGCCGTCGCCGACAAGCACGCCGGAACTGAACAGAAACGTGCCGTCGCTAATCGTGAGACCCGAACTGGTGAGAATGCTGTCGCCGACGAGCACGCCGTCGCCGACCAGTACGCCGTCGCCGACCAGCACCCCGTTCGATTCGAGCGTCCCGTCGCCGAGCAGCATGCCGAGGTCGTAAATTTTCTGGTAGCGGGTGACGAGATCGGAGCCGCTGGCGTAGGCGTGGTCGAGAATGATTCCCTGCGACCACTGGAAGGTATGTGTCGCGATTGTCGTTTGCGGCGAGGGAAGAGCGCAGTTGTTGCACAGCAGCGGCGCGCCGAGCGGCAGCGTGACCGTGGACACGTCCGTGCGCATCGCCCTGGCGAGACGCATCGCGCCTTCGATATTGATCTGCCCCGCGCCCTGCTCGAAATGGTCGAACCCGGCGAGGGGCTGCGCGGTGTACATCAGGATCGCTTTGACGAGGTTGGGCGTGAGCGAGGGATTGGCTTGCAGCAGCAAGGCCGCCGCACCGGCGACGACGGGCGCGGCCATGGAAGTGCCGGAGAGATACATCCCTTCCTTCGCCGGGTTGGTGCTGATGTTGGCGTCGAGCGCGGGATTGGCGGCGACAAGGTGATTGTTCACGGACTGCGCGGCGATGAGTTTGTTGCCGGGCGCGGCCAGGTCGGGCTTGATCAGATTGTCGTAGTGTTTCGTGCCGTGGGAGTCCGTCCAGAAGCTTCGCGTCGGGCCGCGCGAACTGTATGAAGTCATGGAGTCGTCGGCGCGAGAGTCCGTGCCGAGCGTGTTGGTTGCGCCGACCGTGATGACCGAAGGCTCGTTGCCGGGCGAATGAATCTGGCCGTAGATCACACGACCCGCGCTGTCTCTGCCTTCGTTGCCGGCCGCCGCGACCACGACGATGCCGGCGTCCACCAGCCGACGCGCCGCCAGGCAGAGCGGATCGTACCTGTAAGAATCGATGGCGGATGTGCCGAGACTCATGTTGACGACTTTGATGCCGTAAGCTGAGTTGGCGCGGTTGGTCAAAACCCAATCCAGCGCGCCGAGCAGATTCGAGGTCAAGCCGCGCCCCTGTGAATCGAGCACGCGCAGATTGATGATCTTCGCGTTGGACGCGACGCCACGGTAAGCCTCGCGCGACACTTCGCCGTTGCCGGCGGCGAGGCTGGCGACGTGTGACCCGTGGCCGTAAGGATCGTCGGTGCGTTGTTCGCCGGTGAAGTCGCGCTGAAAGACGACGCGCGATCTCCGGTTGCTGTCGGTGAAGGCTACGTGATCCGGGTCAATGCCGGAATCTATCACGACGATGCCGACGTTCGATCCGTCGAAGCTCGTCGCGCCGCCCATTGCGCGCGCGGCGTCCGCGCCTGCCGTGAGCGTAAGATGTCCGAGTTGCTTCACCTCGCGGTCTAGTGAGATGTAGCCGACATCCTCGCGATTGGCGAGCGCCTGGACGGCGGGCGCGGGGAGAGTAACGGCGCGCGCCGGGAAATTGGAAAACTTGCGCGACGTGTTGCCGTTGTGATACGTGATGTCGGCATCGAGCGTTTGGCTCCAGGAGCCGTTCGGCTGAAGGATGACTTTCACGTACTCGCCGTTTCCGGCTTTGCCGATTTTATCTCGCAAGTCAGGAGCAACTTTATCTTTTCCGCTCTGCGCCGAATTTGCGCTCGTCGTGCCGGCGGGGAAGAACCAGATGCACAGCATCGCGAGCAGCGCGAAGGCCGCGAGCCTTGTGACGAGAGAGTTGCGTTTGCTTAGTATCAATCTATTATTCATGAGCTGGGGAGACGAGAGTGGGTAAGAATTCTAAGTAAGGACTTGCGTCTAAAAAGCAGATGGCCGCCCGCCGCCACTTGTGCAACGACCGTGCCATAGCGGGCGCGTGTTGAGAAGAGATAGAAAGCCAGCGAAAGGCATGGTTTTTAATAATGGCGCGGGGCGTGCGGGGAAGTTTCCGGTCAGCTTGAGAGAATTCGGTCAGTCACTTTGAAAGCTGGACGCGGGCGCGGAGGCGTCCGGTTCGTTTGCGTCACCGGATTTGAGGAGTTCCTATTTTCGCGGAGGTGTAGAGAGCGTGAGCGTCATCGAGCAGTTGCCCGAAGAGATCGAAACCTACCGCGACCGGATGTGGCAGCGCGAGCCGGAGAGGCGTGTGGAGACGGCGGTTGAGGCGGAGAAGTTGATCGAGCGCGCCGGATTTTGCGCGGCCATGACCGACGCGCGGCGACCGGGCGCGTCGCTCTACGTGAGCGTGTGCGGGCGCAGGGACGCGCACATGCCACGCAATGTGCAGAAAGACCCCGAGAGCAGCCAGACGTGGCTCCTGAAAGACGAGATCATGCGGCGCGGGCGCGTCTACTATGCGAAGCTCGCGAAGGCGCGCGTGCTGTTCGTTGCGCCGCGACTCGTGCCCCACCTGAACGCGCTGTGGGGCGTGGGACGCAGGGAGGAGAGCGCACGTTTGTCTGCGGAGGCGCGGGCGGTGCTGAAAATTTTGCGGTGCGAGTGGGAGATGGCGTCGTGCGATCTGAGGACGGAGGCGAAGCTTGGGGAGCGCGTGCGTCTGACGCGCGCCCTCGACGAATTGCAGCGCACGCTCAAGGTGATTCCCTGCGACGTGATGTACGAGCCGTGGTTCACCTACATCTGGACACTGGCCGAGGCGCGGTTCGGCGCGGAGTTGAAAGTGAGAGTGAAGCGGGAGACGGCTTTGCGCGAAGTGGCGCGCGCTTTTCTCGACGGGGCGGGCTTGAGCCTGCGCGGCGAACTGGCGAAAGTGACCGGCCTCTCCAGACCCGACGCGGGGCTGGGCAATCGCGCGCTCGTCGCCGAAGGTTACGCCGTGCGTCTCTCCGAAGGCGTCTATCAACTCGCGGATTTGGAGCAGCGTCTCGGCGCGATGGACAATTAACCGCTTCCATTCGCCGACTTCAACCGCCTTATCTTTGCGCCCCCGGCGACTGTATCTTTGCGCTCCCGGCGACTGTCCGAGAACTTAATTTCAAACAGAGGCGAGGCGCGCGGCGCAGAGAAAGAAATATAGATTCATTGTTAATAGATTCGTTGTTAGCTGAACCCGCGATGTTCGTCTACCCGTCTTCGCCGGCCTGTTGTCCGCCGTGAGGTTTGCCGGTCTCGCCGATAGTGAGCGGCTTGTTCGCGCGCAACTCAAGCTCGATTTCTTCGCGGGCTTCCCGTTCGAGCCGTGCGGTTTCGAGTGGGTAGGGCGTTTGCGCTTCCGCCAGTTCGAGGCGTTGGAGGGCGATGCGTGTCTGCTCGTCGGTGGCGTCGCGTCCGGCGGCCGCTTCGATCATCAGCAGACGCGCTTCGGCCTGCGCCCGACGCTCGGCGGCCTCCGCTTCGATTCGTGCGAGCCGCTCGCGGTCGCTCCTCAAGTCCTGTTCGAGCGTGGCGCGTCCCGCCGCCGGCAGCCGCGAGGTGTCCTGCACGCGGCGTTCGACGGCGAGAACTTCGCGCCGGGCGTTGGCGGCAACATGGGTCGCAGTCAGGCGCGCGGCGAGCGTCTCGCGATAGGCGTCGGCGAGCAGCAAATTGCGCCCTTCGATCTCGCGCAAAGTGCGCCGCTCGGCCTTCGTCAACTCGCCCTCGAACCACTGCAACTCGTCGCTCGTCACGCCGTCGGCGGCCAGCCGGTTGCGCAACCTCTTCTCCCATTGACGGCGATAGAGGAACAGTGCGACGACCACGAAGAGGCCGAGGATCGCGCCGCCCGCCAGCGTGGACATGGCGATCAGCATGAACTCCCCCGCCTCCGAGCCGGTTGCGGCGTTGAAATAACGAAACAGGAAATAGAGCGGCGCGGGCAGCGCGATGACGAGGAAGGCGAGCCAGGGCGCGTATTGTAGAAAGAAGAGCGTCGTGCGCTCTTTGACGGTAAGGCGGCGGTTGCGTTTATCGCTCATGTAAAGTGTTCTTCGCTTCGAGACTGTCAAGCGATATAATGCCTTGTCGAAGCGGAAAGCGACAAGGTACACAGGAGAGAAGATGAAAAAAGGACTGTCGCCGGGATTGACCCTGCTCTTGCTGCTCGTGTTGGTCTGCGCCATCGATCCATACGCTGCCGCGAGCGCGCAAAGGGGCGACGGGAGCGGCGCGCGGCGCACGGACATTCAGCGAGATGTGCGCCCGGTGACGATCCCCGTCACGCTCAGGCTGCGCGAGGAGCGTTCGTCCAGCGAGGAAGTGCGCATGCTGAATTTTGTCGTCACCGAAGACGGCGAACGGCAGGAGATACTTTCTACGCGCAGCGCGGCCGACCGCGCCCCGCTCGCGCTGACCCTGCTCGTTCAGGACGACCTCATCTCAGCCATCGGTCTTGAGATCAACGGCCTCGCAAATTTCATCCGCCGTCTGCCGCCGGGCACGCTCGTCCAGGTCGGCTATCTGCGCGCCGGTTCGCTCCAGTTGAGGCAAAAGTTCACGACCGATCTCGAACGCGCCGCGAAAGCGCTGCGCATTCCCGTGGGCGTCGCCAGCGCCGCGCCCTACAATCCTTACGTTCAGATTTACGATGCGCTCAAGCGTTATGGCGGCGTCCCGCTCGGGACACGTCGCGCCATCATCGTCGTCTCCGACGGACTCGATCTCTCTCGTGGGCTGGATAGTTCCTCTCCCACCCAGAGCAGCGATCTCGACCGCGCTATCAGCGAGGCGCAGCGTCGCAGCGTGGCGATTTACGGCATCTACGCGCCGACGGTCGGAGCGGGAGGCAACAGGGTTCTGGTCGGTAACGCACAAGGCTCGCTGGAGCGTCTCGCGCAGGAGACCGGCGGCAAAGCTTTTTTTCAGGGCAGCGGCGCGCCCGTTAGTTTCGACCCCTTCCTGCGCCAGCTTTCCGACAGGCTCTCGCGCCAGTTCGCCCTGACTTATCTCTCGACGCATTCCGACAAAGGCTTTCATCGCATCAAAATCGAAACCCCCGAAGCCGATGCCGAGATCAATCATCCTTCGGGCTACACGCGAAAGTGAGACGCGACTGCGAACCGGCGAAACATCTCACCCGTCGCTTGAAAAGTTAAAGACTCGTCGGAAGTTCTCCGCCTGCCCGGGCAGGCGATTTCAAATAGTTATCCAGCGTATCGCGGAGGCGTCGGTGTATTTCAAACAATTTTATCTGGGCTGTCTCGCACATGCTTCATACCTGATCGGTTCGGAAGGCGAGGCGGCGGTCGTTGACCCGCAGCGAGACGTGGAAGAATACATCGCCGAGAGTGCGGCGCAGAATTTGAAGATTAAGTACGTCATCGAGACGCACCTGCACGCGGATTTCGTGAGCGGCCATTGCGAACTCGCCGCGCGCACGGGCGCGGAAATCATCTTCAGCCGCCACGCGAACGCCGCTTTCCCGCATCGCGCCGTGCGAGACAACGAAGAGATCGAGATCGGCCGCGTCACGCTGCGCTTCCTGGAGACCCCCGGCCACACGCCCGAGAGCATGTCCGTACTGGTAATTGATCGAGATGTCTCCGACGAGCCGCAGAAAGTATTGACCGGCGATACGCTTTTCATCGGCGATGTCGGCCGTCCCGATCTCTCCGGCGCGCGCGGCCACACAGCCGAAGCGATGGCCGCTACCCTCTACGATACGCTGCACCACAAACTTCTCACGCTCGACGATGCCGTGGAAGTCTTTCCGGCACATGGCGCGGGTTCGATGTGCGGGCGCAACATCTCGAACGAGACTTCTTCCACCATCGGCCGGCAACGAAAATCCAACTACGCTCTCGCCCCCATGCCGAAAGACGATTTCGTGCGCATGATGACGACGGGGATGCCCGCTGCGCCCGGCTATTTTTCGCGCGATGCCGAGATCAACCGCACCGGCGCGCCCGCGCTCGAAGCGTTGCCACGTCCCCAACCTTTGACGCCCGACGAAGTTGAAGTTCTCATGCAAGAGCAGGGCGCGCTCGTGCTCGACGTGCGCGCGGCGGCCGTTTACGGCGCGGGACACCTTCCAGGATCGCTTAACATCGGCCTCGGCGGCCAGTTCGCTTCCTGGGCGGGCAGTCTGATCGCGCCGGAAAGGCCGTTGATTTTAGTCGTTGAAGATGAGTCGAAGGCGGAGGAGGCAACGCTCAGGCTGGCGCGCGTCGGTCTGGAAAACGTCAGAGGGTTTTTGCATGGCGGGATGGACGGGTGGCTGCAAGGTGGTCGCGCCACGGCGACAGTCCCGCAGATCAGCGTCGCCGAACTGCACCGGAAGATTCAGGATGAACCGGACTTGCAGTTGGTCGACGTGCGACGCCCAAGCGAATATGAAAGCGGGCACGCCCCGCGCGCACGCCTCGCGCCGCTCTCGGAGTTGCAGGCCAACCCGCTCGACTGGCTCGATCCGTCGCGCCCGGTCGCGGTCATCTGCGCGGGCGGCTATCGTTCGAGCGCGGCCGCGAGCCTGCTCGAAAGTCGCGGCTTCCGCCACCTCTTCAACGTGACGGGCGGCACTTCGGCCTACGTCGAAGCGGGCTATCCGGTGGAGACAGAAGCCGACTAAGCGTAGCTCGAATGTTTTGATTTGTGTGTAAGGAAAGTTTGAGGGCGGCTAGAGGGTCTCGAACCCTCGACCTCAAGAACCACAATCTCGCGCTCTAACCAACTGAGCTATAGCCGCCACATAACGAAGCGTTAATGAAGCAATATTACCGAAGCACTCGCCGTCTGACAAGTCCGCAGGTTGTTACGAAGTTTAGAGAGAAAAACCGGGCGGAACCATGCCGCAAAATAGTAATGCCCCCGGCTGGGCTCGAACCAGCGACCCTCTGCTTAGAAGGCAGATGCTCTATCCACTGAGCTACGGGAGCGCGCTTTTCAACGACGCGGATGTTAGCATGCGTCCGACCGTCGCCGTCAACCGCGAAACTAAAACCGCAGATGTGCGTGAAGATTAGGAAGCGCGGGGCATGTTAGTGTCTACGGGACGACGAGGAGCCGAGAACCCCTGTATGAGTGAAACAAGGATACAACCACGCTGGATTGCGCTGCTCGCGGCAACCGCCGCCGCTCTCTATTTATGTTGGTTGATGCTGTTGCCCTTCATCAACGTGCTGGCGTGGGCAACCGTCCTCGTCGTGGTCTTCTATCCCGTCCACCGACGCCTCGTCGCGCGCACCAATCGCCCGGCCACGAGCGCTTTGATTTCGTGCCTGCTCGTCATCTTCGTCATCCTTATCCCGCTGTCGCTCGTTGCGCTCGCCCTCGTGCGCGAGTTCTCCGGCGCGGCGCAAAATCTCCAATATCAATTCGGCGCCATCTTCGATCCGAACACGGCTATCGGGCGGCCTGTGGCGAGGATTCTGGGCTGGCTCGGAAACTACGTTGACGTTGAGCAACTGCGAGACCCGCAATCAATGCAGGAGCGCCTGCAACAGGTGTTGGGGCCTGTCGCGCAACGCACGCTCGGCCTCGTCGGCGGCGCGCTCGGCGTCGTGGTGCAAATCTTCTTCATCATCTTCACCATGTACTATCTCTTCCGCGACGGGGCTAAGATCATGAGTGCGTTGCCGGATGTGCTGCCGCTGCAGAGGAAACAGAGCGAAGAGATTTTCACGCGCACCAAGGACGTGATCAGCGCGAGCGTCAACGGGGTGCTGGTCATCGCGGCCATTCAGGGCGCGCTCGGCGCGTTGGCCTTCTTCGCCCTCGGCGTGCCGTCGCCGCTCGTCTGGGGCGTCGTGATGATGTTCTTCTCACTCATCCCGATGGCCGGGGCTTTCATCGTCTGGATTCCGGCGGCGATCTTTCTGGCCGTCACGGGTCACTGGGTGAAGGCCGTCTTACTGGTTGCGTGGGGCGCGTTCGTAATCGGCACGGTCGATAATTTTCTCCGCCCGAAACTCGTCGGCGAAAAAACCAAACTCCACGAGTTGTTCATCTTCTTTTCGGTGCTCGGCGGCCTGCACGTCTTCGGCGTGCTCGGACTCGTGCTCGGCCCTGTCGTGCTCGCCATCACGCTCGCGCTGCTCGACGTGATGCGGCACGCCGAACGCCCGAACGCCGCGTCCGCCGACTCGGGGGCTTCGTTCATAGACCACGGCGCGTTGAAGGATGAGGCCGCTGCCGGCGCGCCCTCCGCCGATGCAAGTGACGCCGAAATAGCGGCCACATGAGTTTCTTATTCAAGCAAAGAAGTTTGAACGGCGATTCCGGCACAGAGAAGATGCATGCCTGACGAGACGAAGAATCCCTGGACGCTAATTTCGACCAGGGATGTTTACGACAACAGGTGGATCAGTGTCAGAGAAGATGCAGTGATCCAGCCCGACGGCGAGCGGGGAATTTATGGCGTCGTTCATTTTAAGAATATCGCCATCGGCGTGCTCGCCATCGAGGACGACTTCATCTATCTGGTGGGTCAATATCGTTACCCGCTCGAACGATACTCTTGGGAGATACCGGAGGGCGGTTGCGGGGAAGGCGAAGACCCGCTCGATGCGGCACGACGCGAACTGGAAGAAGAGACCGGGTTGCGCGCCGAGACCTGGCGCAAACTCGGAGAAGCCTTCCTGTCAAATTCAGTTTCCGACGAATTAGCCATCTGGTACGTCGCAACCGGACTGACGCAGGGCATGCATCACCCGGAAGGTACGGAGCAACTGGAAGTCCGCCGCGTTTCCTACGACGATGCCCTGCGAATGATAATGAGCGGCGACATCACGGACGCCATCAGCCAACTGGCGATCATGCAGTATCGACTCGCCGCAACAAACTCCCTCTGAAATAAATCTCCGGCCGGGTTCCGCTCGCCCGGACTGCTGAATTCTTTCGCAAAAAAAGACAGACCGCCAACTGATAACGTTGGCGGTCTGTCTCAATTTATGTGTCCGACTCTTTTAAATTGCCTGGGGTATCAATTTACGCGGCATAACGCCCGTCAACGGTGACGGGTTCGGCGAAGACGCGGCGACCGTTCAACGCATCGTCGATGATTTCGCGGACGGCGGCCACATCAGGATTAACATCCATGCGGTCGCACGCCTTCAAATGGCGCAGAATGCCTTCGGTGGCGATGTCGAGCGCCGCACCCGTCAGTTTGGAATAACGGCGGGCTTGGATGTGGTCGATAACTTTGAGCCGCTCTTCCAGCGGCAACGTCACATTGAAAGTCACTTTACCTTCTACTCCTTCTCGTTTGGACTCGTAACCCGACGGGCTTCTCCAATTTATGAATGCGGTATTTTAGATGCCCGACGCTTCTTTTAAGATGCGTTTCTGTTACATTTTCCGCAAAAATAGCACAAACCAGTCCTCAAAAGTAATACTTACTTTCCTCAGCAAATATTAGCTGTATCTGCGGAACGGGGGATTCTAATCGAAAACCAGAAAAATTACCAGAAAAATTATCCGGCCTTCTGGCAGCCGTAAACACCCAACCTCTCGAAGTGGGTTGAGATCACCCGCAGGCCCCTGAAATCATAGAGCCAGGTCAGAATATGAGAATGAGGAGCGGACTGTAGAGGTTTGTAGCAAAAGTGATGCGCGCTAATTTCCGGCGAAGTCGGCGGTTGAACTAACTACGAACGGCGCAAATTAAAGGAATATAATTGGAAGCTTTGAAGATGGGAGGGTTAAGGGAGAATTGAAAACGTCTGTGGCAAATAGACATGCGACACCGCTTGCGAGCCGCGCGCAGATGTATTAGCGCGCTTAACTCGCAGGCGGCGCTCTGGATGCATGTCGAGCGTGATGGACGACGGTCGTCGCGGCCTTACTTTTTGGGGACGACCGTGTCCTTTAACCCTTTACCGATACGGAACTTAAGAGTCGTTTTGGCGGGAATTTGAATCGTTTCGCCGGTCTGGGGATTGCGCCCCTCGCGTGCTTTACGTTCTGAGAGCACCAACTTGCCAAAACCCGGCAGAGCAAACTCACCGTTGTTCTTGACTTCGTCGCTCGCCAGTTCGGCTAATTGATCGAAAAATTCTTTCACCTGAACACGCTTGAGTCCGGTTTTCTCAGCAAAATGATTGAGAATCTCAGACTGCGTCATGCGTTTTTTGCCTTCTTTAGTCGCCATGTCGAAGTGTGGCTACCTCCTGCGGATTGGGAAGAATAAATAAAACTTGCACTAGCAGATATATCACACAGTCGCCCTTTGCGTCTGCAAAAAAACCCACTTTTCGGCTTTTTTTACGAGAAAAATAAGATTTTTCAACGCCTTCAGGCCGTTAATTCAAAATGAATGAGCGAACTTGCCTGCTTTTAAGCTTTAAATCTTAAATTCCCCGTCAGCTTGCTGCGGGGTCGCCGAATGAGAACTATGGGATTCCAAAGGGAACAGGGTTCCCTTTGGTCAAGGGCGGGGTCAATACCCCGACCGCGAAGTCGGCGTGCGGCGCGGCTGAGCGACGCCGCCGAAATTTATTTGATACGGGGTAAAACTCTCGATACTACTACCCAGGCGAGTGATGTTAATAAGCAGGCGAAAGTAACTCGGCAGATCGAGTGGGATAGAAACAGGCGTAAATTGTTGAAAATAAAAGTCGGGGCGGAGTGATTCGAACACTCGACCTCTCGGTCCCAAATCCCGCGCCCCACCTAAATTGAAGTTGTTGATTCTGCTACGGGTTGCAGCCACGGGCAAAATCAAGCTTTCTTCCGTTCTGTCTTACGCCTTACCCCGTGATATTACACATTTCTCTGATTTCCTGCCACATTCCTGCCACAGTGATGTTCGCTACACGCTCGCTTTCAGGTCGTTGAGGAGCCGCTTGAACGCCTCCTCAAAATGGTCGTGGCTCTTCCAATTCGTAAAATCAGGAATGAAATACTCCCGAACCTCGACGGCCAGATCTTTGCCTTGGTCGGCGTCAAAACATTCCCATTCCTTTAGCGTTTCATAATCGACTAATCGAATAGGGAATAGCTTTCGGCGCTTCTCCTTGACTTCGGCTTTGCGAGCACGCCTTAGCTCCGTCATCACCCACTCACTACGCATGCTGTTCTCGGAAAGCACTATGAGCAAGCGGTCGTGAACTTGAATGGCGCGGTCGATCTGTTCATATAACTTCTCACCACCCTTGATGTCCTCGGGCGCGAACCAGACGCGCATGCCCTCTGCGCGCATGCGTTCGTGGAGCCGACGGGCAAACTCCTCGTCCTTACTGCTGTAGCTGATGAAACAGGAATGGAACTGGATAGGCCGGCCAGCCGCCACGAGTGCTGGGATTTGGGTAATAAATTCATCAGGCACGCCGCAACCGCGGAGGAAGGTTTCCGGAATTCGACCTTCCGAGAGATAGATTGTACTGATGCTTATCTCTGATGGTCCTAGATGTTCGATACTTTCTATCTCGGTAACATCACGAAGATCGACATTAACAAAGACCGTGCCTATAGTTTTACTATGTGTAAAGCGTGCATCATAGAGACCGGCGCTGGTGAAGTTAACTCCCGTTAGCATCGCCTTACTTAGGTTTGCCCCGGCTAGGTTCGCAAAAGTGAGATCCGCGAAGGTAAGGTTTGCCCCGATGAGTTCCGTTTCGTTGAGACTCGCAGTTCTGAGTTCAGCACCCATAAGTGCCGCATGGTTGAGGGTTGCACCACTAAGATCCGAGTCAAGAAAAGTAGCATGAATTAGATTCGCCTCGTTGAGGTTCGCCTTGTTTAGTGATGCTTTGTGGAGATTGGCGCCTTCGAAGTTTGCCCCTGTGAGATTCACCCCGCGGAGATTGATGCCCTTGAGGTTTGCCTCGTGGAAATCTGCCCCGCTCAGGTCTAGTCCGCTGAAAGGCGCGTGCTTCATGGATCCCTTTACTTTATGATTTCCTTTCCTCCATTTATTCCATGCTCCTACCCCTTGGCGCAGTATTTGAAGATGTTTTTCATTAGCCATAGGGTGATTTCCTAGTGCAGTAAGATTGAGGTACTTCTTGAGAGTAGCCTACAATTCAGCCCCTGCGCTATAGCTAAAACTTGGACGGAACTAGACACTAAACCGGCTATTGATTTCTCCACATCAGATCGGGAATGGAGTAAACTACGGCTGCCAATCAATTCCTTGAAGTAAACCGACGATGAGAAGTCTCCGTATAGCAGCCAACCTGACATTACCCGCCGAGGCGGTGACGCAGACCTTTGCCATCCTTGCCAAGCGCGGAGTGGGCAAAACCTACACGGCTTCCGTCCTGACTGAAGAACTGCTCAAAGCGGGGCTGCAGGTGGTCGTGGCCGATCCCATCGGCGTCTGGTGGGGTCTCAGAGCTTCGGCGGATGGTAAGCGCGAGGGGTTGCCGATTGTAGTCTTGGGCGGCGATCATGGGGACGCACCTCTGGAAGTAACGGCAGGGGAAACCATCGCGAGTCTCATCGTCGAAGAACGCCTCTCCGTCGTGCTCGACCTCTCCCGTTTCCGTAAAGGCGAGCAGACAAGATTCATGACGGATTTCTGTGAGCGGCTGTATCACAAGAATCGTGCGCCGCTTCATCTTGTCCTAGACGAGGCTGACGCCTTCGCGCCCCAGCGCCCGATGAAGGGGCAGGAGCGGTTGCTCGGCGCGGTCGAAGACTTGGTGCGTCGCGGCCGCGCGCGCGGCATAGGTGTCACGCTCGTCACTCAGCGAAGCGCCGTGCTCAACAAAGACGTCCTCACTCAGGCCGAGGTCTTAGTCGCTCTGCGAACGATAGCGCCGCAGGACAGGAGCGCCATCGACGAGTGGATCAAGGTTCACGGCACGCCCGAGCAGCGTGAGGAGTTGATGCAGTCGCTGCCGTCGCTCCCCATCGGGACGGCGTGGTTCTGGAGTCCGGGCTGGCTCGATATTTTCACCCGGGTCAAAGTCCGGCAGCGCGAAACCTACGATAGTTCCGCTACTCCTAAAGTTGGTCAGAAGCTACAGCCTCCGAAGAAGCTGGCTGAGGTTGATCTGACCAAGCTGCGCGAGCGGATCGCCTCGACGATTGAGAAGGCGAAAGCTTCTGATCCGAAAGAACTCCAGAAGAAGATTGCGGAACTGCAGAACCAAATCCGGCAGGCTGAGAATAGGAAGCCTAAGATAGAGCGTGTTGAAGTCCCTGTGCTGCGTGAAGGTGATATTAAGGAACTTCTAAAAGTAGTGGGTACAATTTCAGCTACAGGAGTGATGCTGACCACTCTCGCGCACGAAATCACTTCCGCAATTTCTAAAACGAAGGCGAATGGGACTCAGGCGCATGCTCACGTTGGCCGTAATGGTGGCTCGTCTCATCAACCGCAACAACCACGGCCTCAGCCAAAACGTGCTGCAACCTCGGAGGACATAAAACTTTCGGGAGGTGAGAGGAAGATTCTGGCGGCGCTTGCACAGTATCCTCAGGGGCGCACTAAAACTCAAATAGCGATCTTAACTGGTTATTCTCATAAGGGCGGGGCGTTCAATAATTACTTAAGTTCCCTACGAAGTAAGGGACTGGTTGAAGGGTCTGGTGATAACATTAGAATTACCGCTGATGGTCTCGCAACTGGTCCTTATGAAGCTTTGCCATCAGGGTCGGAGTTGATTGAGTTCTGGATGCGACAACTAGGTAAGGCGGAACGCTCTATTCTTACAGTATTAGTAGATTCTTATCCGCGAGCTTTGAGTAAGGAAGATGTAGCAGCCCTTTCAGGCTACGAAGCAAGCGGCGGCGGTTTTAATAACGCTCTATCGAAACTCCGTACCCTTGAACTCATTCAAGGGCGTGGAGAATTGCGAGCTGCTGATGAATTTTTCCAGAACTAAAATTCAGGCGAGATCGTGCAACTTTCTGCGCGATCAAGTAATAAGGTTGGCCTAATCTTAGACCAATCTGACTACTGAGTTTTACAAAAGGTTCATCATCGATGCCACCACCATTGACCAGCAATTAACTGGTCGATGAGTTACAAATGATTTTACCCTGCCTTGCGTGCTCGATGAAGAATAATGCGTACCGCGTTCGGCGTCTTATCAACCAGCTTCGCGATTTCTGAAGGACTATAACCGACGCCAGCTAAGATCCTTATGCTCTCAATCTCATCCACACCTTTGATGAGCAGCAGGGCTAAGAGGCTCTCGATCCGCTGGAGACATCCCACAACCGTTTGGGCCTCAGGATCGCTAGCCTCTTTTTTTTCCAGCTTTGCCTTTGCCATCATTATTCTCCTTTGCTTTTCGTCGCTCACGAGACAGAACCTCGGTTATAGTCTTTTCAGTAGTACCAAGAAGAAGCGCCGTATCCTTACGACTTAAACCGAGCATATCAAGGAGGCTGGCCTGCGGGGCAACCCCCTTGTCACGAAGGTCCGCCTGCGTTAGACACAGAAAAGCAAGTGCTCGTGCGCAAATAGCAAGCCAGTTCTGATCATCCTGATTACTCATACGAACTCCTTTGACAGTGATTATGAGATGAAGCCGTATAACAGCGCATTAAGACTGCCAAGTCGTTCGTCGAAGAAGGCTGATACACACCGGACTGAAGATATTAATGCTATGCCTTTTTAGCGCTCGGTGCTGTCGGATTTATATCTACCACTATGACTTTCACGACCCCGTCACTTGTACTTAATGATTTGGGGATCGGATCCCTTTTGGATACCGGGCGTGCATCAAAAACAACGAGCCAGCCTTCCTTCCGGCCTTCATTTTTCATATAAGTCTGAAGCTGGCTTACTCCTACGAACTTAGATCTAAGCACCTTCAGTTCTATTATGTGAAGGGTGCTCGAAAAATAAACTCCTACATCTACGAAACCTATACCGGAATTGAATTCGCTCAATACCAATCCACCTGACCCTCGAGGAATTAGTGCTAGCAGAAATGACTCCAATAAATCTTGAGCACGCTTCTCGGGCTTTTTTGCTAATTTATTCTGTTTTCTTGATTGCCAGAAGCCATCTATTAATCTTGCCTCGACGTTCCCTTGGAAGAGTTCAAGTAGCAGCTTAATTGTGCGACGACGAGTCCGGCTAAGCTTGCGTTTTTCGTTCTTTAAGCCGCCCGGGAATTCCTCCACCCAGTCTTTTTTTTTAAACTGGCGATTTAGTAACGCTAAAACCCTACTCTCAAACTCAGATCTCTCGATATCATAGTTATTACGAAAAAAAACGGTTCGTATGCGGTGGATAGAGCTTAATGCGTCCGCGTCTTTTGAATCTGGGCTGAGAGTTGAGTAGACGTTGGCCAATTTTACGGCGTACTGGTCAACATCACGAAGGCCCAGGCTTTCGAAGTAGTCTTCGAGATAACGCTGGACGGAGAAGATCATTTACGTCCGCTCTTTCGAGCAACCCCTTTCTTGCTCTTCGACCCGGTAAATTCTAACCCGCTGGGGTTAAGGTTAAACCTCGCCTGCAAAATCTTCGAAATGCGCAAAGACCTGTCCACCGCCTTTTTAGCATAAATGGCCTTCCCGCCCTGCGTACTTCTGATTTCAATTAACCCCTCTACATCGAGCCGCTGCAAATCGGTACCGACATTCTGCCTTTTCATGCTTAGGTGCTCGGCGAGTTCCTGAACGCCACGATGCCCATTTACCGCAAGATACACTTGCACCCTACGCTTACTCGTCCCGAATATTTTATCTATGGTTTTGAGATGCTTCTCCTCGTCCCCCCTTAAGGCGAAGGCTGTGGTTTGGTCAAGCGAATCAACCTTGTGCTCAAGGTTGCTCAGGCGGCTAAGTATCTGCTGGCCGAGGTCTCGGTTATCGTCCTGTTCCATAAGCTGTCCTAACACGTAGGTAGTGTTCGCTACTTGGCCTTTCCACTGCTCTTCTTGGCCCGAGATAAGATAGAAGTAACATCCTTCAGCGGCATACCTAGCAGCGACGCGATTCTGCTCGGCGGTATGGCATAGGAGTTAAGGTCGCGGATTGTCTCGGACTTGGACTCGTACTTCTCGCTCAGTGCGAGCAGCACGCGCGTTAAATCCCTGACGGTTTCTACAAGCTCGTTGTTAGCGTCGGTCTTATTCATGCTTCTTTGTCCTTGCCATCTATTTTAGAGCGCCGGACCACCTGTTTTACGGCACCGTAACTCTTACCGAGGAGGTCTGCTATTTCTCCATGTGAGAAGCCAGCTTGATTGAGTAATACTTCTGGCTTCGGCTGTTCGTTCTCATCACCACCCAATTTAAGAAGCTGTAGCAAAAGATTAGCTCTCAGGTACTTGATAATCTCATCCTGCTGTGAGTTGTTCTGTGACTCTGACATACCTTGAACTTTCTCCTTCTCATGCGTGATTAAATCCCGTATATCTCAAATCGCTTTAACTGCTATTCAAAATTCGACCTTTTTTCTTAACAGCAGTAACGGTCAACCATTCTTAATCTGCGCTTCAAAACGTCGCGCGGGTAGTCGTGCAAGTCACCACGCGAGATGATGCCCGTGAGGGTGTTCTCGTCGAGGATTGAGTAGTGGCCGATGAACTCCGCCTCGGCCTCGCACTTACTGACTGACATCGAGCTGTAACAACGCAGGCCGGGGGCGTGCAACAGGTGATGCGCTAGTTCGTGCCATGCGACGAGCCAAAGCCGGACGCCGTACAGCTTCGTGCTCAAAGAGATGATCGGCCTGTCGCGGCAGAGGAAATACATCCCTGGCGTGATCATTGAGACGCGCTGAACTTCAATCCCGAGATAGTCGCAAAGAGCCTCGAAATCGTCCCACGTGAGCGGGCGTTGATTCCAGCCGATGCTCAGTAATATGCGAGGGATGTTCAGCATCCTTAGCGCCTATCTTCCCCTTGTGCCTGCTCGCCCTTTTCCCGCTCCAGCCTATCCAGTAGCTCATTAGCCATCCGCCACGCGATCTGAAAGTCGCGTTTCTGCTGCGGCGTTAGCTTCTTCACGCGAGAGGCGAAGAGTGCCATCTCTGCATCAACAGTTTCTGACTCACCTAGCGACTTACCGCGAGCAATTGCAAAGATCTCTTCCTCGGGAACTCCTAACCCTTTAGCAAGAGCTTGGAGTTTTTCCGGGGAAACATTTTTAACGTAGCTATTCTCAATGCGAGTCACATAGCTATCTGAGATTTTGTTGCCACTCTGCCTCTCAACATCTGTAGTAGACAGCTTCTTCTCGGCGCGAACCCGCCTTACATAATCAGCCAAGCTCTCTTTGGTCTTACTATTCACAGGGCATAATTTACTATCGTCAGCGATTACTATGCGTCGAGATTTTCTTACCATAATAGTTGACCGGTTTATTCTTACATGCTAGTTTCTTACTATCGTAATTGCAGTAGCCACGAACGTCAGAGGAGGTGACATGTATAGAGCTGATTTAATCCGCGCCGCGCAAGGGGCAAAGAAGCTAACAAACGAAGCTTTAGCAGAATTGAGCGGCCTTAATGTGAATACCATTTCCAGTATTAGGCGGGGGAAGGAGCATGTTGAGGTTCCTACCCTTGAGAAAGTTGCCCATGCGTTAGGTCTCTCCATGCAGCAGCTCTTTGAACCTAAATCAGAGGCTGAGTCAGTCGCAGCATAAGTACATTCTGCGGCGCGCGAAGGGCACGCTGCTAGTTCTTCACTCAACTATCTAGGAACCAACTGCGAGAGGGGCGCGGCTGATGAAACTTACATGCACACATGGCAGGTCAACCGCATCGCCGTCGCCGACGGCGCAAAGGCGGTCTCCGAAGCTCTCCGCAAACTCGGCAAACGCTGCTCCGTCCGCTGGGTCAACCGACAGTGCGAGCCGCCGCAGGACGTCGCCCGCTCCGACTACTACGGAGCGTTCCGCCGCTGGTTCGAGGCTGTCTTCATCGCCAACCGCGACGGCGCGGAATTTCTCTTCGAAGATTTCTGCGCCTTCGTGCAATCCATGCGCGACTTCGAAGATCTCGCCACGGCCGACCTCCAGCACCAGCTCGCGCGCTGTGAAGGCGAGCACTCGGACATCATCCGCGCGGCGCTGCTCTCCGGCGACACCGGCCAGCTCCAGCGCGAGATCGCCGAAGACATCGCCGAGAAGCAGCGGCTGCTCGCGATGATTCGGGCGCGCGAGACGGTGAGTGCGCGCGCCGCTTGAAAATTGACGAGTTTGCCTGCGCGGGATCGGGAGCCCGTGCCGGCAATTGAAGGGGCGGGCGCGCTGTACTGATCACTCTGGCGCGCCCGCCCCGGAGAATTACACGATGATGAACGTCGACTCTATCGAATCAATCGAACCACTCCACGTCGCCATCCGCGAACTCGGTAGGCGCTACGCCTCAGGCGAGATCACCAGAGAACGGCGTGACGCCCGCCTCGTCGAACTGAACAAGCGACGGACGGCAGCGCGCCGCCGGCGTGCCCGCTCGCTTAGTCTCACGCTCGCCGCGCCCGTCACGTTCTATTCACTCGACGAGGCGCGCGCCTGATGAGCGACCAGCAACCACCGCCACCTCCGCCGGCTTATGTGCCGACCGCGGAGGATGACTATGCCTTCCGCCGGCGGCGCACGCACGCGCACATCGAAGCCATGAGCGGGCTGATACTCCAGGCCATCGCGTACCCGACGCGCCGGCACCGCGACTTCATCTGCGCGCTCCAGAGCGCCAACTCCGGCAACGACGCCAAAGTCCCTTACACCCCGTTCCGTCGTGCGCACCTGACCATAGCTGATTACATGAAGCATGACGGCTCGCCCGAGACCCGGCGCAAGGCCGTCTACCGTGAAATCTGCTGCCTGCGCCGCTTCCAGCGTCAGACCGGCATCGTCATCTTCCACGTCACGCCCGGCAATGAAGAGGAAGCCACCGAGTACATCGATTACCTCACGCCGCTCGCGGACGCCGCCATGCAGCGCGCCCTTTCCTCCCCGATCTGGAAGACAGACAAGGCGGAGGCCAGGCGGCAGGCCGTCGCCTGGGCCGTCTCGATGCTGCCGCGCATCCCCATCGAGGAGGAGACGGAGGAGGAAGCCACAGAACTCTCGCTGCACGACTACGAGCGCGCGCAGGAGGAGCGCTTCTACCAATCCATCGAGCGCACGGCCGATGAAATAGAGAAGCGCGGCGGAGACCACCGCTGGATAGAGCGCGTCGCCAAACAACTCCTGCAGATCGCTTCGTCGCGGAAGAAGACGGCCGGCGCGCGTCGCCCCAATGCCACCTTGAGAGCCGCCGGAGCGCAGGCTGCGGGAGTTGAGGGGGGGACGGAGGATGAGAGTGGTGATCTATACAACGTGGGACAGTTTCGGCCTGTTACAGAAAGTGACACTTCCGAGAGGGGGGAGGACAGAACTGTCCTCCCCCCTCCCTCTGATGCGGCCGTGGCCGCTCAGGACGACGCGAAGGCCGGCGGGCAGGGGGGGCGGACAGAACTGTCCTCCCCCCCTCCGGATCACCTCGAGGCGGCGCTCACTTACGCGCGGCGCGGCTGGGCGGTCTTTCCGCTGCACCATCCTGTCGAGGGCAACGCCTGCTCCTGCAGCCAGGGCAAGGCCTGCCGCAGCACGGGCAAGCACCCCAGGACTCGCCAAGGGCTGAAAGACGCGACCACGAACGAGGGGCAGGTGCGCGCCTGGTGGCGCAGGTGGCCGGAGGCCAACGTCGGGTTGGCGATGGGGCGCACGTCCGGACTCGTCGCCCTCGACGTCGACCCGAGGAGCGGCGGAGACGCAAGCCTGGCGGAGTTGTTCGACGAGCACGAATCGTTCCCCGCGACGCTCGAAGCGCTCACCGGCGGCGGAGGCTTTCACTTCCTCTTCAGTCACCCGGGCGTGAAGTTCAAAAACTCATCATCGGTCTTAGGCGAAGGACTCGACATCAAGACGGACGGCGGCTACATCGTCGCGGCTCCGTCACTGCACGCGAGCGGCAAGCGTTACGAGTGGAGGGGCACGGCCGCACCGTCGCCGCTGCCGGAGTGGCTCCTCACCCTGCTTACAACAGAGCGTGCGAAGCCGGAGGTTAAAGCGGCCGCTGCCGCGCCACGTCGCGCGACAACACTGGCGAGCACGAGCGGCAGACTCATTCCCGAGGGTGAACGTAACAAGCAGCTCTTTCGCATCGCCTGTGCCCACAGGGGCAACGGTGCCACGCGCGAGGAAATCGAGGCCGCCGTGGCCGAAGCGTATGAAGCGCGCTGTGAGAAGCAGCCGGCGATGGGGACTGAGGAGTTCCGCAAGATCGCCGGGAGCGCGATGCGCTACCAGCCCGAGGCGAAGAAGCGGGCGGCGCGCGCGCAGGGAGCCACCACATGATCGCCCCGTCGCTCTATGCCTACCTGCGGACGCGCGGCGTGCGGCTCTCGCTGGCCACCGGGAGCCGGCTGCAGGTGCATGCGCCCGCCGGTGCCATCACGGAGCACATGCGCGGCTTCATCCGCGAACACGCGGCGGAACTCGCGCAGTTCATCTTCGAACTGGAGGAGCGCGCCGCCGTGTTTGAGTTCGAGCAGGGGCACCCGCGAGCGGAGGCCGAACGCCTCGCCAGGCTGAATGTCCTGGGAGGTACGGCCGCGCCCGACGGGCAGTTGTGGATGAAGGTATACGCCGCCTCTCATCCGCTCGTAAGAGAGGTGCTCTCGCGCTTCGAGGCTCAGGTGGTCGAAGTCAGGTTAGTGGCATGAAGGGGTCAGACGTGACAGTCACACACAGGAAGACCATGGGGCTGGCTTCATACCTGGGCAGCACGGCGCTGACGCTGCTCATCCGCTGCCCCTGTGGCCGCCGCAACTACTTCGACCGTAGGGCGTGGCAATGGTTCGAAGTCGCGTTCTGCGTCCGTTGCTGGCAAGCCATCCGCTATCACGACCTCAGAGTCATCAGCCGGTGGGAAGGAGAAAGGATGCTCAGAGAGCAGACAGTCTATGAGGGCGAGTTGAAAGCATTGCGCACGGTCGAAGGGGTCATGCACCGCTTCCTCTCGGAGTTCCAGGAGCAGCCGCTGTGGATGTGGCCGCCGCAGATTGTGCGCATGGCGCAGGCCGTGAAAGCCAACCTGCGGCTCGCCGAACTGGCGCGCGCGCGGCAAGGCGCGGAGCCAGCCGTCCCGTTCGAGGAGCTGCCCGAGGGCATCTTCCTGGAGATGCCGGGTGAAGAGGCCTATGAGCTCACGCCCGAGCAGACGCGCCTGCTCTCCATCTTCTCCAGACTGCCAGAGGAGCGCCGCGCCGACATGCTCGCTTTCTTCGAGGAGGGTATAGGCTACTCGGCCGGAGACGCGGAGGGGCAGGACGTATGAGCGCGCTCAAGGAACTCGTCTCGCCGCCCGTCGAGCAGATCGAGCTATGGCCGATAGAGCGCGTGCTCGCCAACCCGCTCAACCCGCGCGGCGAACTCATGCCCGACAGTCTCGACGAGCTGGCCGCCTCCATCGTCGAGCACGGCATCCTCACGCCTCTGCTCGCCGTGCCCGCCGGCGACTTCGTGCACATCGTCGCGGGACATCGCCGCCGCGCCGCCGCCGAGATGAGCGGCCTGCGCGAGCTGCCCGTCATCCTTCACCGCCTCACGCCCGTCGAGCAGTTGGAGGTCATGCTCGTCGAGAACCTGCAGCGCCGCGACCTCTCTCCGCTCCAGGAGGCGCGCGGCTTTCAAGCGCTCACCAGAGAAGGCTTGAGCCAGCGTGAGATCGCGCGCCGCCTCTCCGTCCAGCCCAACCGCGTCTCGCTCGGCCTCGACCTCCTGAAGCTGGACCCGACCGTCGCCCGCTCCTTCGACAGGGGTGATCTGCCCTCGCTCCTGATTAAAGAGTTCGCGCGCGTCCGTGACTTCCGCGAGCAGCGCCGCTACGCCACGCTCGCCCTGCAGCGCAGGCTCAAGGCAACTGAGCTGGCCGAGTGCATGCGCCAGCAGCGCAGCGCCGAGGCGCACATCACGGTGGCCGTCCGCCCGCGCGCGGAAGCCGAAGGCGCGGCGGAGGAGCATCCGCCCACGGGCGACGGTGCGCCCGGGCGGGCCGAGAACGTGAGCGGGCATGAGCCTGCCGGCCGTGCCGCGCGGCCGGGAGCGCACACCCGCTCCGAGGCCGCCGCGCTGCTGTCGGGCAATGATACTGCCTCCTTCGCCGTCTTGCGCCGCGCGCTCGGCCAAGCGTGCCGGGGCTGCGACGAGGAACGTTTCCCCGCCATCTGCCGCGCCTGCCCCATCCCCCAGTTCATCGCCACCCTCGTCGCGGAGGTGCGCCGTGCTCAGAGATAGGCGTCATGCCCGCCCCTACCGCTCCTGGTGGACTCGGGAGCGCGTGCTCGAAGGTCTCAGGCGACTGCACGCCGACACGGAGCAGGTTCCCACCTGCGGCGGCCAGAGCTACCGGCGGTTGATGAAGGAGTGCGGCCAGACGGGCGTGAAGGGGGCCGACCGCCTGTACCCGACGGCCGAAGCCGTGATGCGCTACTGGCCGACGTTCGTCGAGGCGTGGAAGGCGGCGGGCGTCGAGGTGCGGCATCGCCGCGGGCGGGTGCTGACCTCCGCCCACTACGGGACGGTGATGAACTGGGTGCGGCGGAGAGAGGCCGGAGAGCGGTGCGGGCGCTTAACCGTGATGGAGTTCGCCGGGTATCGCCAGCATGGGAAGTGGAGACTGGCGCTGTGGCGCTGCGTGTGCGAGTGCGGGCTGGAGCGCATCGTGGCGGCCGGGCAGTTTACGAAAGTACGAGAGTGCGTCCCCTGCGCCAGGGAGCGCAGGGCGGCGGCCAGGGCCGCGATGGCAGCGGCGGGAGTGCAGACGTCTGCACATAGGCCATCAGCTTCGCCGGTCGGCGCTGGAGGTGCGCCACGAGCGACGTACCCAGGGAAGGCCGGCGCAGGCGTGAGGGTCGGAGACTGTGCCGGCCTTCATGCCCTGACAGTGCAGGAGCAAGTATGAATATCTTCATCACCTTCATCATCGGCCTCATCTGCGGCGTCCTGCTCTACGTCCTGCTCGACCGTGCCTATGGCTTGTGGAAGCGGGCAGGGCGTGAGCTCGTCACAATGCCGGAGACTGACGCACGCGAGAGGGAGGGCAGAGAGGTGGAGTGCTGCGGCGGGGCGCATCCGCCCCCTCCGCCGCCTCCACCTCGGCCGTGCGCTTACCTCTCACCAAGCGCACCAGTGCGCGCCCGACGAGTCAGGCCGAGATAAATCTGTGTCGAAGCCACTTTTTAGAGAGTGCGCTTCAGGCGTGCGGGTCCTTCCCGGACATGTTCAACCTGAGGGTAACGCGCCACCTCACTCTATCGCTAGTGATAGAAAATTATTTCATTTCAGCAGCAGCACGGATGAGTTTTAAGCAGTGTTTACGCGGATGCGGTGGTGGTGAGTTGTTTTAGGACAGCTTGGAAATGGATGAAAACGGAGAAAACATCACCGGATTAGCCCCACGGGTGGCAGCTCTCGTCGCCGGCTCGCACACCGCGCCGGAAGTGCGCCGCTGCAGCCGCTGCCAGGTCAGGAAGGTGCTGGAGGTGGCTTTCTACCGCGACCGGACGTGCCGAGGTGGCCGCCGTCCGGAGTGCAAGCGCTGCCGCAACGTCTATCGCAAAGAGTGGTCGCGTCGCCGCCGGCGCAAGCTCGCCAGGGCGTGAAGCTCTGGCCGTAGAACCTGGACGGAATTGGACGCTGGAGGCCGCCCGCAAGCGGCACACTATTAACCGGCGGTCGGTAGCCGGCCGCACAACGAAAGGGAGTGTCAGATGACAGAAATCGCGAACAACAGGACGCCCGGCGTCTCAACTAATGTCACGGTGCTGGCCTGCAGTGCCCGGGTGGCGGGCGTGCGCCACTTCACCGGCGCGGGGGCGGAGGTCAGAGCTTACCGCTTCGCGCAGTGGTTCATGGCCGGCCCGCTCGCCCGTCTGCACGGCGGCACGGCCGCGCCGCTGCCGATGGTCACGCGCGCCCTGGAGTTCTGCCGCCAGCAGGGCATCGCCCTCCAGCGCGCGCACGGCGAGCGGGACAACGAAGCGGGCGGCTTCCTCGTGCCCGACGAGTTCATCGCCGACTTCATCGACCTCAGAGAGAGGTTCGGGGTCTTCCGGCGTAACGCCCGGGTGGTGAAGATGCGCAGCGTGTCGCAGAGCTCGCTCCGCCGGCGCGGCGGGTTGAAGGCCTATCCGATAGGCGTGGTCGACCGGCAGATCACCGAGTCGCAGGCGCGCTGGGACGGCATCCACCTCGAGGCCAGAAAGTGGGGCGTGCTCACGAAGTATGAAGCTGAGATGAGTGAAGACGCCATTACCAACTTCGGGGACGAGTTGGCCGGCGAGATGGCCTATGCGTTTTCACAAAGTGAAGACGAGTGCGGCTTCCTGGGCGACGCGACGAGCACCTATCACGGCATCTCCGGCGTCATCCCGCGCCTGGTGGAGCTCGACGAGACGGTGGCGAACGTGGCCGGCCTGGTGGAAGCCACCGGAGCGACGTGGGACAGCATCACGCGAGCGGACATGCTGCAGCTCGTCGAGCGGTTGCCTGAGTACGCCGATACTCCGGAGACGAAGTGGTATTGCTCCAGGAAGTTCTACACGAACGTGATGATGCGGATCATGCTGGAGGCCGGAGGCGTGACGGCGGCGCAGCTCGAGAGCGTGCGGGTGAAGATGTTCATGCACTACCCGGTGGAGATCGCGCCGGTGCTGCCGAAGAAGAGCGCGGCCGCGCAGGTGCCGTGTCTGTTCGGAGACTTGCGCCAGGCGGCGAGGTTCGGCGACCGACGGCAGCTCTCGGTGGACGTGACGGACGCGAACCGGACGGAGTTCGAGGAAGACATCTTGACCATCAGAGGGACGGAGCGCTTCGACATCAACGTGCATGACGTGGGCAACGCCTCGGCCGACGAAGACGAGCGCGAGGCTGGGCCCGTTGTTGGTCTGATAACGAAGAGCAGCTAACTGCTTTGAAAACCGAGAGGGAGTTATGACTGCTATCGGAAAGAGCGAATCAGCCGCGGAGCGTTCCGTCGATGTGAACGCTTCAACATCACACTTAAAACTTTTACCGCGTGCGCCGGTGAAACTCCCGCCTGGCGTGCCGCAATACCTCAACGTAGAGGAAGTGTCCACAATGCTCCATCTTCGCCCCAAGACCATCTACAAGATGGTGAGCCAGAGGCGAATACCATTTCGCAAGGCTGGACATAATCTGCTCTTCGACCCGAAAGAGATCGAAGCCTGGACGAAAAAGAGCGCAGATAATCAGTGACCTCCCGTGGCCGATCAAGTAGGATGCGGCTCACCCGTGGCTGCATCTCGGGAAAGGAAGTTGATCATGCCGGTTTTTACACGCTCATGTGGGAGCAAAGGCTGCCGGAAGAAACACTGGCACTACGCCTTCGCTATCCGCAACGTGCGCTACCGGGGAGCCATCCCCGAGGCGCGCACTAAGTTCGAGGCCGAGCAGGCCGAAGTAAGCATCAAGAGGGAAGTATTCGAAGGGCGCTATGGCAGGCCCTCCGGAGGTCATGACTTCATTAAGTTCGTCGAGGAGGTCTTCGTCCCTTCGGTGCGCGCTAACAATCGCTCTTGGGCTAAAAGCGGCTCCTATACGCTGCCGGTGCTCTGTGAGTGGTTCAAGGGTAAGAGTTTTGCGCAAATCTCACCCTTGATGATCGAAAGATTCAAACGTGAGCGGCGGGACTCCATCACCAAAAAAGGAACGGCCCGCCGGCCAGCAACCATTAACCGTGAGCTTCAATTGCTCTCGACCATTTTCACCCTTGCGGTCAAGCACAAAGCTGCCGCGAGCAATCCATGCAAAGAGGTAGCGATGTTACCGGAGAACAACCGGCGGACACGCTACCTGCTCGACGAAGAGGAGGCGCGGCTCATGGATGTGCTTACTGGCCCCAGAGCACACCTGAAAGACCTTGTCGTGGTGGCCATCGGCACGGGGATGAGGCGCGGAGACCAACTCTCCTTACGCTGGGAGAAAGTTGATTTTCAGCGCAACGTGATTTACGTCCCTAATTCCAAGACGGGAAAGGATTACGCGGTGCCGATGGATGATGACGTGCGCGGCGTTTTACTCCGGCTCCAGCGAGAATCGAAGGGCGGGGAAGTCGTCTTCGTGAATCCGGACACCGGAGGGCCTTATGCAGACATGAAGAAGGCGTTCGGGACGGCGTGCCGGCTGGCCGGGATTAAGAATTTACACTGGCACGATCTGCGCCACACGTTCGGCACCAGGTTGGCGGAGACGGGCTGCTCGGAGGCGACGATTGCGGACATGATGGGGCACTCGGAGCCAAGTACGACAAGGCGCTATACGCACGCTACGGAGCGTGCTAAACACGCCGCGGTGGAGGCGGTCAAGGCGGGGCGGGATTCGGCCTGCCACAGTCCTGCCACAGAAGAGAAACGGCGGCCGAAGCTGGCCGCCGTAAAGTCTTGAAAAATATAGTCGGGGCGGAGTGATTCGAACACTCGACCTCTCGGTCCCAAACCGAGCGCACTACCAGGCTGTGCTACGCCCCGTGTAAATCTGCCGGCTTCCGTAAAAACCGCAGGATAAATCCGAATGCAGCGCATTCTGCCAGCCCTTTAGCGCGGGGTCAAGCTAAGGCGGGGAATAACGCCGGTTCAGGTAGAGGCGAAAGGCGGCCAGTGCGCGCGCACGGTGGCTGATTTGTTGTTTCACGTCGTCGGAGAGTTCACCGAAAGTGTGTGCGTAGCCGGAGGGAATGAAGAGCGGGTCGTAACCGAATCCGTGTAGCCCGCGTGGATGCCCGGCGATGCGACCTTCGCACGTCCCTTCGAAGGTTTCCATCGCGCCCGTCGCAGGGTCGTAGAGAGCAATGGCACAGTTGAAGCGTGCCGTGCGGTGTTCCTCATCCGTCTGGCCGAGTTCGGCGAGCAGGCGTGCGTTACGTTCTTCATCCGAAGCGTTTTGACCGGCGTAGCGGGCTGAGAACACGCCGGGCGCGCCGCCGAGCGCGTCAACTTCGAGTCCGGAATCATCTGCGAGCGTCCAGAGATTCGTCTGCCGGCTGTAAAGGCGCGCTTTGAGCTGAGCGTTTTCCGCGAACGTCTTTCCCGTTTCTTCCACTTCAATGATTTGCGAGAACTCGGAGAGTTGACGCAGGCGGAGCGGGAGTTCTGCGAGCAGGCGGTTCAATTCGCGTATTTTCCCGGCGTTGTTGGTGGCGATGAGCAGTTCGGAGTGCGTTGTGGCAGCCATTAAATTGTCTGACATAGGGCGCTCGAAAGGGTGGATTCGTCGCCTTCAATGATAGACGGCAAAAAGTTTTTTTGCCAAGCCGTGAAGATTCATGCTAACAATTGAAGGCGGGGCGCGTTTAGCGCGCGACCGCGCTCTGAATGATTTTCGAGGAATTAGAGATTTGAACGTACTCACAAATTCGGCTGCGCGGACGACCGTCCGGGACATTCCCGAACATTTCCAGCCACACCTGCAAATGCGCGAACGCTGCCCGGCGAGCATTGATTCGAGCCTGCTCGAACTGCAAATCTGGCAACGCGCCATCCGCAGTTTTTTCAACCTGCGCAATCATTCGTTGAGCGACGCGGAAAAGGCTGAAATCATCTCGCGCGACTTTTCGGCGGAACTGAGGATCGTCGCGCAGGCGCTCAGACGCGCCTTGCTGCTCGGTCTGAATTGCACGCCGGAAAAGTCGTCCGCATCGTTTGAGCTGGAGGAAGCACACGCCTTCGACTCGATGTCGCTGAACGCCGCCGGCGAATCGCCCGCGCAGGCGGTCGTCTCTCCGCTCGCCCCTCTCGTCAACACGCTCAGCGAACTCTGCGACATGTGCGATAGCGCGCTGTCTGCAAAAGTCGATTTTCAAGCGTGGACGAGCATCGAGCGGGTCGTGAGGGGCGAGTTGGCGCAATCGCAGTTTATCAAACAACTCGAACGGCGTGCGCACAGCGGGGTTCTGGAGCGGCAGTACCCGGAGATACTTGAACTGACGGCGCGCATCGCGCCCGACACACTCGCGGCCGACATGTCCTCGATCTTTTCTCAACTCACGCGGTTGCTCGAACAACTGCGCGTGATCGAGACGCTGCTCCGCCATGATGCCCCTTTGAAACTCTCTCTCCCCATCTTCACGCTGGTGCATGAGGAGACGCGCGCTCTGGTGGAGTTTATCGAGAAGCGTGCCATTCGCACGGAAGAGATTGACGGGAGAGTGTTCGACGCGCTTGATTCCACGGGTTACGCCGTGGGGGTGGAACTATCCCGCGTCTTCGGGTGCGAACTCGGCGGGCTTGTCTCGCTCCGGCAGTCGCCCGCCATCTACACGAAAGTCGAAAACGCACACGGCCTTTTGCGCGATAGTTTCCAGCAGACGCTGGTAGCGCTGATCCAGGTGTTCGATCCGGCTCTGGATGTCTCGCTCTTTTTAAATTTCTTTCATACCCGACGCGAGCAATCGCTCACGCTGCGTCGCGACCTGTGGATGCTACTGCAACACGTGCTTCAGGCGGAGAAAGACCGCGACCGCCGCCCGCTCGCGCCGCTGCTCGAACGCCTCGACACTTTCCGCGAGGAAAGCCTGCGCTTCCTGATGTACAGGGATTGGGAACCCTTCGAGCGGTTCGTGGCGGAACTGATCGCCGCACGCGGCGCGGTCGAACTCACACCCGTCCTACACCGCTTCGGCACATACCTCGAAGCCCTGTTCGGTCAGGTCAACATGCGCACCGTGCTCGCCGATCATCCCTTCGATTACCCCGCCGTAGTTGAGTAAGCGCCCGCGCGTGTAAACAGGGTTTCAAGTTTCAAGTTTCAGGTTTCAAGTTAAAGCACGAGCAGCTTTCAGACTTGAAACCTGAAACTTGAAACCTGAAACCCTGTTTCTACTTGTCCGCTTCGACATCCGCTGCCAGTTGTGCGACCAGCGCGCCGAACTGTCCGAACGAAGATCGCGTATTCTTCTCAAACCCACCTTCGACGAGCCGCGTCTCGCTGTGCGTGTAGGGCAGCGCGGACAGTGCGCGCTGCAAAGCTGCAGCGTTCGGCGCGGCTCTGCGTGCGCCGTTTTGCCTGCCGATAAATGAGATGAAGCGGCGCGCCGGATCGTGGTCGTCTGTGTAGGTGACAACGTTCGACACATTGTCTGCCTGGGCAACCCGCTCGGCTTGTTGAAACGCGGCCGTCGCCCCGAGCGTCCGCGATGCGGCGCGTTCCCGCAGGCAGCGACGCACCGTCTCCTGCTCGTCGCCGATGATGAGATAGTCGCCGACGAAACTGGCCGCGCCCCCACGGCCGTCCGCCGCGACAAACATTTCCGCATCGCCGATGCGCTCGCTTTTCGCACCCGCTCCGAGTCGCTTACGCACCAATGACTGCAACGCTGTGCGGTCGCGTATGGAAGTGATAAGGACGAGGGCTTCACCTTCACCGTCGTCGAGGCGAGCCGTGGAAACCTCCGGCCCGGCGGCGCGCAGAAAATCATGCGCGGCGTCAATCCCGAAAGGGCTGAGAGATTGCACGAGCAACTCGTCGAGAAAACGCCCGACGAACGGCGCGATGGTGATCTCCAACTGGGAGGAGATGGCGGCGTTTAGGCCGCGCCACGCCGCTTCCGGCTCGCGGTAATTGTAGATGGTGAGCTGATTGGTGTCGGCGGGCAGCAGGTCTGCGGCGCGGAGTTGGCGCTTGCCCGAAGTTGCCAGCGAAGTTTCCAGACGCGCGGCGAGCTCGTTTTGCACGTTGAAATAATAGTTGTCAACCACCGCGCCCCCCGCGACGCGCGAACTCCACGCCGCGCCGCCGAGAATCCGCCCGGCCAGTTGGGGGATGAAGATCGCCGCCGCGCTCTGTGCATTGGGGTCGGAAGCGAGCTGGCCGAAATATGTCTTGGTCGCCGTCTCCAGCAGCCTGCGCGCACCGGCCGGCGATACGTAACCGAAGGCGAGCGAACTCGCAGCGTTCATACGCAGGCGCATTTCCGCCAGTTGTGCGTCGTCGGCCAGAGAAGCGCGCTCGCCCCTGCGAACCGCGAGGCAAGCGCGCACGGTCTCTTCGTCGTTCCCGATAATCGCCACACTCTCCGAGATCGCCGCGACGATCTTTTTCTTGCCGTCCGGCGTCGTCCAGGTGAGAAACGTCGGGGAATCCGCGTCCTGCTTCCCGATGACCGGCTCGCCGTACTTGCGGCGCGCGTAGTTGCCGACGAGCTTGGTGACGGCGGCCTGCACGCGTCCCGCGCCCGTATGAGTTTCCGCCACGAGCGCGATACGCGGTTTGATGTCGCGCACCGTGCTCGATTCCTCCGACACGTCGAATCCGAGCACGGCGACGGCCGCCTGCGTCCGCGAGAAGACCACCGTCTCGGCCGTCCCGATGCCGCTCCAGGCCGACAGGCGACTCAGCCACCCGACCCTCCCGATGTTCTCGCTCAGGCCGGCGGGCGGGGCGAGCGCCTGCCAGGCGTCCGTCGAGGTCAGGCCGCCTACAATCTCCGGCAAGCTGTTCGCTTCGATGTAAATGAGCGAATCGGCGGGCACGTAGGCCGACATGTCCACGGCTTCGGGGCGATTCCACCAGACCCACGCCGCCAGCAGAAGCGCGAGCGCGATTATTGACAGGGCGATCCTACGCGGCCAACTATTCATGCCAGCATCCTACCTTTCGTCAACCGGACGAAGCAAGAAACCCCAGGTTTTGCCCCCCTGTTTTACAGGAAAGTTCACCCTCGGACGAAACTGGAAGTCGCGCCACTTTTTTCCAGAAAGCAGCGCGGTTACGTCAAATTGATGAGACAAGGTTTGTGAAATCTATAAGTTAAACAATCAAAATTGTTGTTGACACTGCTAAACACGATGGTTTATATTCCTTCTTGACGGTGGGAACCGCATTTCCCGCTCCTGTCGATAAGGCGTTGCTTCGGTCTCCCGCAAAAGCTATCCCGGCGTTCCATTTAAACGGCGAGGTATGCGAACGGCAAGCCTTTTTCTTTGAAACTCAACCGATAAAGGCACACTCTGCGCGAGCGGAGGTCGCAAAGCCCACGGGAGTCGGACACAGCCTCAAGCCGGCTGCCGACTTGGCCGGGTTGCCGAAGGTGTAGAGGCTCGCGCCGTTTGCCATTCGTGCATTCGGGAACCGCAGCAGTTTTACCCGCCACCTTCATTCCCAGTAAAAATCGTTCGTTTCGAACACCGTGCAACGTCCGCCTCGCTTGAACGCACCGCTTCTCCCCTGATTTATAAGCGGCATTCAGCCTTTTCGTCACATGCCAACGGGACGCCTACAACACAGCCGCAGCAACATGAACCCCACTCTATATACGCCTTCGACACCCTCCACGCGCGACGTTCGTTCCAGAGCGCGCCGTATTCGCGCCCGCCTCCGGCGAGACCAACGCAGAAGAGCACGGAAAGTTTCCGGGGAAAAATAAGAACATGTTTGGAAGAAAAAATTCTAACAAGAAAAGCCTCGTCGGTCTGGACATCGGTTCGAGTTCGGTGAAAGCCGTCGAGTTGCAGGGCAAGCCGGGCAGCCTCGTCCTCGTCAACCTCGGCCAGGAGAGTTTGCAGCCGGACACTGTTGTCGACGGCCAGATCATGGAGCTCAATTCCGTCTCCCAGACCATCGCCAACGTATTCGCGTCCCACCAGATCAAGACGGAACGCGTGGCGGCGGGCGTCAGCGGCAGTTCCGTCATCGTCAAGAACATCATCGTCCCGCCGATGAGCAAGGACGAACTGGAAGAGTCCATTGACTGGCACGCAGAGGAGCACATCCCGTTCGACATCGCGGACGTGAGCCTGGATTATCAGGTGGTCGGTTCGAGCGACGACTCTCTGCACGTCCTGATGGCCGCCTGCAAACGCGACTTCGTGGCGAACATCAAGCAGGTCATCCAGCTTGCGGGCAAAAACCCCACCATCATCGACGTGGACGCCTTCGCCCTGCAAAACTGCTACGAGATCAACTACCAGCCGACGCCGGATCAGTCGGTCGCGCTCCTGAATATCGGCGCGTCCACAATGAACATCAACATCCTGCATGGCGTGCGCAGCGTCTTCACGCGCGACGTTTCGGTTGGCGGCAACCAGTACACGGCGCTCCTGCAAAAAGAGTTGGGCTTGACGTTCGAGCAGGCCGAGGCGGTCAAGCGCGGCACGATGGCTCAGGGCGAGGGCGAGCGGCGCGACATGGCCGACGTGTTGGAGACCGTCTCGGACATCCTCGCGCTGGAGATTCAAAAGACGTTCGACTTCTACCGCGCCACCTCCGACGACGGCGAGGGCACGGTGCAGAAAATATTGATCTCCGGCGGCGGCTCGAAGCTGCCGGGGCTGACGGAATTTTTGGCGAACCGTTTCGGAGTGCCCGTCGAGGCGTTCAACCCGTTCCGCCAGATTAAAGTTGACGGGAAACGTTTCGACCCCGAGTACATGCGTGAAGTGATGCCGGAACTGGCCGTGGCCGTCGGGCTGGCTTTGAGAGGAGTGGAGGCTTAAATGATCAAGGTCAACTTACTGGACTCGGTGACGGACAAGACCAGCGTCGCCGCCATCGAGACGCGCGTCGCCAACCCGCGCACGCAAGGCCGGCTCGTGCTGCTCGTCATCGTCGCCCTGCTGGGCATGGCAATCGTGTTCGACTGGACGAGCGCCAACTCGGCGCACGCCGAAGTGACGGCGGAACTCAAACGCCAGGAAGAACAGGCCGCGCGCATGGAGGCCATCAAGAAAGAGCAGGCCGAACTGGAAAAGAAGACGCAGGAAATCCAGACGCGCATCGACGCGATCAAGAAGTTGCGTTCTTCGCAGCAGGGGCCGGTCGCGGTACTTTCGGCCATCAACGAGCGCATCCCGAAGGTGGCCGACTTCCGTCTCGAAAGCATCGAACAGAAGGGCGGGGAGTTGATCCTCAAAGGCGACTCGCCGAACGAGGCGGCCGTGACACAGTTCGGGCGCAGCATGGAATTCTCCTCCGGCCTCTTCACCAACGTCAGCCTGGAGACGAAGCGCGAGCTGCTCGACAAAGTCAACGGCAGCACGTCCGCGCCGATGACCGCCACGGAAGACCCGAACAAACCAATCGTTAAACTCGACACCGTGACCTTCACACTGAAGTGCAAATACACCGTGCCGGGCAGTCAAACCGCCGCGCCCGCCAGCAACGCGAAGCCCGCGAGTGCGCCCGCTCCCGCGGCTCCTCCCACCCAGGTTGCCAAAACATAGCACTCGCCGCTCGACTTCGCGCCCGAAGGGAACTGACATCTCATGTTGAAATTAGACGCACTACAACAAAAACCCTGGTACGCTCAACTTGCCGTTTTCGGCTTCGTCGCACTGCTCGTCTACGGAGGCTTCTGGTATTTCGTCACCAGCGGCACGCGCGAAGAAACCAGGACGCTGCAAGCGCAGGTTGACAAACTGCAACAGGAAAACGCACGCGCGCAGATCGCTTCGCAACGGCTCAACGACTTCAAGGCCACCTACGCGCGCGCCCAGGCCGACTACGAAGATTTGAAGGCGCTCTTGCCCGAACAGCGCGAACTGACGAGCGTCTTGCAGGGCTTACAGGATCGCGCGCGCGGCCGTCTCTCCGTGACGCGCTTCTCTCCGAAGGAAGACGTGCAGCAGGACTTCTACGCGGGCAAGCCGGTCGAGATCGAAGTCTCCAGTTCTTATAACAACCTGGGCGCGTTCTTCGCTCAGATCGCCGCCTACCAGCGCATCGTCTCGATCAGCGATTTCAAACTCTCGCGCATGAAGGATCAGGGCGCGGGCAAAACGGTCGACGCGCAGTTCCTGTTGACCGCCTATTACGCCTCAAGCGAGAAGCTACAGAACAACGCGAAACCGGCCGTCCCGGCGACCGTGCCCGTCGTCGCGCCCGCCGCGCCCGCCGCGAAATAGTTAACCCGACATACCCTCACCGCGAGCGAACGCGGCCGGAACCACTCAGGAACAAAAGCGATGAACTACACCAAGATGATCAAGCAGACTTTGCGGGCGACGCTGGCCGCCGGCGCGCTGTTGACCTTCAACGCGGCCGGCAACGTGCACGCGCAGGAAGCTAACACTACCTATCGCGGCGCGGGGCGCGACCCGTTCACGAAGTACAAGCCGCCCGTCAAGCGCGTGAAGCCCGTGGCGCAACCCGTCGCCGCGCCCAGCATCGAACAGCGCATCGCCGCCTACAAGGCGCAGAAGGCGGTGGCGATGAACGCGCAACTGCCCGCCCCGAAGCCGACCACGGCGCTGCTCCTGAGTGAAGCGGTCGTGACCGGCATCTTCCGCACGCCGCGCGGCTATGCGGCGATGGTCGAAGCCAAGCCCATCAAACTCTCTTACGTCATCTACCCCGGCGAAATTTTCTTCGACGGGATGCTCGTCGCCATCGAAGAAGACCGTCTCGTTTTTCGCAAAGAGACGCGCTGGAGCGACGGGCGGCGCGAGATGAAAGTTGAGATGAAAGGCCTCGGCGTGACGAACGCCGTCAAAGATACTCTGACGGCAACCGCCGCCGCCCCCGCTCCGGCAGCCCCCGCCGCGCCGAAAGCGAAAGAAGAAGTCGCTCCCGCGCAAGACAAACGATAAGCTTTCCCACCCGTTCGTTCCGCGCGCCGGCGGAAGCCTGAGCCGACCGGCGCGCCAAGTCCGAACCGTCTCCCGTTCGCACACCCTTTGAGAACTCCTACCCGCTTTGAACTCAACGGTCTGTGCTCCCGCTCCGTTTGGAACTACAAACCCGCCGGCGGCTTTCGCATTGTGCGGCGCGCGCTTTTGAAGAGTCGCTTGCGGACTCACACGAGCGTTAGCGCGTGGCGTAAAGCAGCCGGTCACTCCTGACAAAGGAAAAGAAAATGCTCAATCAGCAACATCCGCTTTCGGCGGTCATAAAAAGAGGCGCGCTCGTCCTCTTCCTTTTATGCTCATTCTCAACTTTTTCACTGGCCGCCAGCGCGCGCCTGCTGACCGGCGTTCGCACGTCGGTTAACGGCGACGCGACGCGCATCACCTTCGCCGGGACAGTGCCATTCACTTACGGCGTGCGTCGCATTGACGAACGCACGCTCATGGTCGAGCTTCCCGGCGTCGATGCGACGCGTCTCGCGGCTTCCTACACACCGGCCTCGCCCCTCGTCGCCGGTCTCACAGTGCAATGCGCGATTGGCAAAAACGGCGCGCCGCTCGCGCGCCTTCGCGTCGCCCTGCGCGCCTCCGCGCGCGACCGCTCCTTCCTCGATGCCAACGATCTCGTGCTGGAACTGCGCCCCGAAGACAATCCCGCACAGCAACCCGGCGTGCGCGAGGCACACGCTCCCGCCTCCGAGCAACAGCCCGCAAGCAGGCCTTCGCCCACGCCGCAGATCAGCGCATCCACGCCGGGCGGCGCAGGTCAACAGTCCACGCAGGGGCAGCAGTACGGCCAGTATGGTTTCGTCGGCGAGCCGATCAACCTGAACGTCGTCAACGCCGACATCCGCGACATTCTCAACTACATCACCGAACAGTACGGCGTGAACTTCATCATCGACTCGTCGGTCGGCGCGGTTCCCGTCACGGTCAACGTCACGGAAGTGCCCTGGAACGTCGCGCTCAATTCGATCCTGCGCGCCAACCGCCTCGGAATTGAAGTTACGGGCAACATCCTGCGCGTCGCGACGCTCAAGGTGCTGGCCGAGGAGGCCGAGGCGCAGGCTTCCATCGACGAAGGACGTTTGAACGCCGCGCCGCTCGTGACGGAGTTTATCCGTCTCAACTATGCGCGCGCGGTCGGCACGCTGGCGCAGGCCGCGGGTTCGACCGGCGGTTTCTCCGGCGGCGCGAGCAACGACAGTTTCTCCGGCGGCGCGGGCGGCGACGCCACAGGCAAGAGCGGCGACAAGGGCATCCTCCCGATCATCTCGCGCCGTCTCTCCAAGCGCGGCAGCGTCGAAGTCGACGGCCGCAGCAACACGCTCATCGTCACGGACGTGCGCGAGAACATCGCCTCCATCCGTCAACTCGTCGAATTGCTCGACCAGCCCGAACCGCAGGTTGAAATCGAGACCCGCATCGTCGTCGCCAGCCGCAGTTTCAGCCGCGACCTCGGAGTGCAGTTGCAGGCGGCCGTGTTCGGCACGGGCGGGGCGGGCGCGGCGTTTGAAACCGCCCCGGCCAATGGCGGCCTACGCCCCGGCGGCCTCCCCGGCGGCCTCGGCAACACGCCCCCGGCGACGGGCGCGCTCGGCGCAACCGCCCCCAGCACGGTCATCGGTTTGACGACCGGCATCTTCGGCACGGCGCAGATCGGCGCGCTCATCACGGCCGCCGAAAGCAAAGGCCAGGCGAAGGTGGTCGCCAATCCGCGCGTCACGGCGCTCAACAACCGCCCGGCGCAAATCGAGAGCGGCGCGCAGATTCCGGTCGTCACCCCGCAGGCCTCCGGCGCGGGCAGCGCGGGCGGCGAACTCGGCGGCTCGACCGTCTTCACGACCACTTTCATCTCCGTCCCCCTGCGTCTCTCCATCACGCCGCAGATTACGGACGCGGGCACGGTGGTGCTGCGCGTCACGGCGGAGAACAACAGCGTCAACCGCTCGCTGACGAACTCGCTCGGCACGCCCGGCATCGACACGCAGCGGATGCAGACGGAAGTGCTCGTGCCAGACGGCGGCACGACCGTGGTCGGCGGCGTGCTCCTGGACAGCGAGGGCGAGACGCAGACGCGCACGCCCGGCATCTCCGGCATTCCCGTCCTCGGCAACCTCTTCAAGCGCAAGGCCACCATCCGCAACACCAACGAGTTGTTGTTCTTCATCACGCCGCGCATCTACCGTCCGGACTACAACGGGCGACCGATGGCCGGAACTGTCACCGACCGCAACCGCACCAACACCATCCCGCAGCCAGTTCCGCTCGGTAACCCGCAGAGCAACACACCTGTGCCCTCCGGTGATGGTCAGCAGCAACAACAGAC
>DASQLU010000075.1:0-99057 GCA_035645855.1 Pyrinomonadaceae bacterium | reverse complement strand
GTTGATCTGAAAGCCGTCGCCGGAGATACCGCCGCCACCGCCGCGAAACTCGTTGCGAAAGACGCTAACGCTGACGTTTCCGCTCGTGATGACTACAGGTTCGGCGCGGGCTGAGACGGAGAGAAGCAGGAACAGGAAAAGCGGGAAGGTAATCTTGAGGGTGCGCTTCATGGGGCGATACTCCTTAAAGTTAGCGGCATGCGAGAGGTCTTTTGACCGCCCGGAGTGAGAGGAGGAAAAATTATAGAGAGACAAGGGTGGAAAAGGCCGAATGGCTTCGGGTTTCCAGAATTAAAGCGGCGGCGCTTGAAGGAGGGATACGGGGATAGAGGGAGATGACCTGATAGTTATCCGATGAACATCTCATCCTCTCCGTAAGTCTGGTCAATCTGTTTGGGGGCGGGCGACACCAGCACTTCCAGACCGCGCCGGACGCCCGCCATAATCGCGGCCAATTCCCGCGCCGGTTCGACCAGTTTCGAGTGGATAAACAGGGTGGTGTTGGAGAACTGCCGCTGCGCCTGATCGATGGTGGCGCTCACCTGCTCGACCTTATCGCGCGCCGTCACGGCCGTGTAGCCGACGAGTTGTCTCAGTTCGCGCACCTCTTCCTTGATGAGCGCGGTGGACTCGGAGAAATGGACGGAGGCCGTCGCCAGGTGCGCCGACATGATCGTCACCTGATCGGCCACCTCTTTGCCCTGCGCCGCGATCTCCTTCACCTGCTCGCTCATCAACGCCACGCGCTCCAGCAAAGGCTCCGCGCGTCGTTCGAGATTGCCGACCATCAACACGACGCGCCGCACCGCGAACGCCATCGCGATGAGCGCGGCCGCGACGCCGAGGAACGCCACGGCGACGATCACCAAAACCCAGAACGCCGGGTCGCTCGTGCTCATCTGAAAAGCCAACAGGGACATAAGCAATTTCGGAATGCGGAATGCGGAATGCGGATTGCCAGGCAAAGCGGATCGGCAAGAGGTCTCTTGTTTTTAATCCACATTCCGCAATCCGCGCTCCGCAGTGGTTAGGATTTTTCCGGTTCGTAAGTCGGAGCCTGATTGAGTATGTTGGAGCTTTCGGTGCGGCGTTTCTCTTCGGCGTAGGCACGCTTGCCGGCGTCAATGGCGGCCGACAAATTTTCCCCACGCCTGGCCGCGGCCTGACGCGCCGCGCCCGCCACCTCGCCCGCTTTGCTCGACGCCGTGGAGTACAGCCCGGTCGCGCGCTCGCGCGAAACTTCGTAATACTCGTTGGCCTTGTCGCGCGCGCGATCCACGCCCTGCCGCGTCGCGTCGGCGATGTCGCCGCGCAACTCCCGCCCGGACTTCGGCGCGAACAACAACGCCGCCGCCGCGCCGAGCGCGCCGCCGATGAGGAAGCAGGTGAGTTGCGTCGAGAGTCCAGACTCTTCTTCGCGCCGCTTTCGCTGTATCTGTACGCCTTGCCTTGACATCGCCATGACCTCTCTCCTCCGGCCGGGACGCGGGCTGCAAGCCCCGGCGTCTAGTGTGCGAAAACTCAAGCGGTTTGTCCTCCCGCGCAAAAACTATAACAAAGAGGCGCAAAGAGGCGCAAGAAACGCTTATGTTAAGCGCCTGTTACGCGGAAGATAAATCGCCGGGACGAGCAAGTTGTTCGTGAAGGCGACGCGAACTAAGCCTGTTGGCGCGTGGCCGTCGCCGGCACGTCGAGAGACGAAGCCGCGGCGTCCGCCCGTCCGTCGAGAGGGTTTCGCGTGTTGAGTTTTCGCCGGTAGTAAAGCACCAGGACGATGGCGAGCGTCTGGCCGAGCGAGGTCGCCCAGAGTTGACGCCACGGTTCGGGCAGCAACACGAGTACGCTGCCGGAGAAGGCCGCGACCGCGCCGAAGTAGCCGCCGATCATCTTGACGAGGTGCTCGTAGAGCCAGAGGTTCGGGGAGAAGGGACGCGCGAGCGGGCGCGCGAAACGATAGAGATCATAACCGGCATAGAGCGTGCTCCCGACGCCGAGCGAATAGACGACCGGCAGGTTTCGAGTGATGCCGCCCGACGCGCCGAGCGCGATCAGCAGGAGGCCGACGGCGAGTATGACGAGCGTGACGAGCCAGTCGAGCGCGCGCGCCCTGTCGCACGCGTTCAGGTCAGGACGTTTGCGCAAGAGCACGCGATAGCCGGAGAAGACCGCGAGGGCGGAGGCGGCCGTCAGCCCCGCGAAGTAAGGGTTGAGACTGAGAAGCGTGAGCACGGTGGCCGTGCCGATGACGACGCACATCGCGTAGAGAAACAGCCTGCCGGATTTTCTGTGCGCCCGCCCGGCCGTCGTCGCAGCAGTAGCAGCAGCCGTCGCCCGCACGGGCTTCCGCGTGACGAGCGCGACGAGGCCGACGACGACCGCGAGGCTTCCGGCGATGATGTGCGTGACGAGCAGGAGCGTGGAGAAAGATTTCATGGCGCGAGGTTCCCTGTCAGGCGGCCGCTGATTTTCGGTCGCCCCGAACCTTACGCGCGGGAGCCGGCATTTGTTCCGCGCTCACGGCAACGAATACGCGCTCAGGCCATATACGCAGCGGCCGGTGCGGATTCTATCAGCGCGCGGTGCGCTCCTCACTTGATGAGATGTTTCAACTTGTCGTAGTCCCAGCACAGGAGATAAATGTTCGCCAGCAACATCAACCCGGTGATGAAGGGCGTGCCGCGAAATTCGAGCGAGACGGTGATGACGAAGATGTTCAGGGTGAGCGGAAAGTAGACGAGCGCGCCGATGGTCGCGGTTCTGGGAATGAGCAGGAGGAGGGCGGCGGCAAGCTGGCACAGGCCGAGGAAGCGCCAGTAGAAACCCGTGCGATACATGGCTTCAAAGAAGAACCCGACGGGGCTGTCGATGCCGAGCAGGGTGAAGCGATTGCCGAGCGCTTTGGTGATGCCCGACGGAGTGAAGGCGAGCGCGAGAAGTATTCTGGTGAAGACGGTGAAGATTCTCAAGAGTCTCGCCCCGCGCACCCGCGCGTGCACGCGATCCGGCGCGGAGCGTCCGTCCGTGGCCGGGCGCGCATCCATAGTTGTGTAAACGCCGTCCATACCCGTGTAAACGTCGAAAAGCGGCGACGATTAACAGGCGCGCGAAACTTCTGCGACGCTTCGCCGCCCTCCGGGTGCGAAACTTTCTCAAGCTCCGCCTGTGGCTTTCTCGCGCGGCGGCCGCTGCGCGCTACGCAGCAGCCGCACACGCTCCTCGTAGTCATCGGCCTCGTAGCTACCCACAATCTCCCCCAACACCTCAAGCGGTAATTGCCCTGCGCGCTTAAAGTTGATGCAGCTTTTCCCGCACTTCAGTTTTCCGTCGGCGGCCGCATCGAACTTCGCCTTCATCTCGGGAAACAGGTAGAGCGGCATCAGGTAGAGACTGATGTAGTTCTTCTGATTCGCCAGCGCGACCAGCCAATCGCCGCCCGCCTTGAAACTCAAAAACTTCGCGTCGATCTCTTCGGCGTAGCCTCGCGGCACGTGCGCGCGCACCACGCCCCAGACGCGCTCGATCTCGGCGCGACGCTCGGCGGGCAAGCTGTCGAGATATTGTTCGTATGAAAGCGCCTGTTCAGTCATCGTCGTCTTCCTTTGCATCCGGCGGCTCAGGTGGCCGGGTCTTCGTTCTGGTAGCCGAGCAGTTTGCGGTAGAGGGTTTTGCGGCCGATCCGCAGGGTGCGTGCGGTGCGGGTTTTGTCGCCGCCGGTGTAATCGAGGGTGGCTTCGATGGCGCGGCGTTCGATTTCTTCGAGGGTGGAGGGGATGTCGAGTTCGAGTTTGATGTGGCGGCCTTCCGCGGAGGCGCGTGTGCGTTCGGCGCGTTGGCCGGCGCGCGCTTCGACGAGGGGGCGCGAGATGGCCTCGGGCAGGTCGTCGAGTTCGATCTGGCGGCCGGAGGCGATGATGACGGCGCGCTCGACGGCGTTCTCCAGTTCGCGGACGTTGCCCGGCCAGTCGTAGCCGGTGAGGGCTGTGAGGGCGTCCTTCGAGATGCCGGAGATGTAGCGGCCGGTCTTCTGCTTGTAGTGTTCGAGAAAATGGATGACGAGCGGGTGAACGTCTTCGGCGCGCTCGCGCAAGGGGGGCAGGCGGATGGGGAAGACCGAGAGGCGGTAGAAGAGATCGCGCCGGAAAGTGCCCGCTTCGGCGGCGCGTTCGAGGTCTACGTTCGAGGCGGCGATGACGCGCACATCCACCTTGATAACTTCGTTGCCGCCGACGCGCGTGAACTCGCCGTCCTGCAGGACGCGCAGCAGGCGCACCTGCGCAGACAAACTCATCTCGCCGATCTCGTCTAGAAACAGCGTGCCGCCGTCGGCCTCTTCGAACTTGCCGCGACGGCGCGCGCGCGCGTCCGTGAACGCGCCGCGCTCGTGGCCGAAGAGTTCGGATTCGAGGAGCGTTTCGGGAATCGCGCCGCAGTTGAGTTTGATGTAAGTCTGATCCTTGCTGCGCGAGTTGTAGTGTATGAGGTTGGCGAGCAGTTCCTTGCCCGTGCCGCTTTCGCCCTGGATGAGCACGGAGGTCTGCGTGTCGGCGACGTTCAAGGCGAGTTCGATGGCGCGGCGAATGCCGGGGGCTTGCCCGATGATGCGATCTTCGGCGCGCCGCTGGTGGAGCACGGTGCGCAGGCGCATCACTTCCGCCGAGAGTTGGTCGCGCTCCAGCGCCGTGCCGAGTTGGTCGGCGATGCCTTCGACGAGCGCCGTCTCGTGTTCGTCGAAACTCTCTCGCGCCGCGCTCCAGACGAGGCCGAGCAGGCCGAAGGTTTGCCCGCCGACGTGGACGGGCGCGACGAGCGCGGCGTGGCCGCCGAGCGTGGCATTGAAGACGAAACGGATGGGCGGCGGCAGCGTCGTGTCGAAAACCTGCAGCGTCTTGCCCTCTTTGAACAAGTCCTGTACGGCCGGAAAGTCCGTGATGTCGATTGACTGGCCGTGCTCTTTGATGAGGCCGCGCACGCCTTCGGTGGCGGCGTGCGGCGCGGCCTTGAAGGCGGCGAGGCTGACGGCTTTGCCCGTCGAGTTCATCACGCCGAGCGCGCAGTAGTCCGCGCCGACGAGGGCGAGCGCGCGTTCGAGGACGAGCGACGTGACCTCGTTGAAGTCCGAGCGCGCGTTGAGGGTGTTGGCGATCTCCAGCAGCGCGCGCGTGCGGTGCGATTCGCGCTGCTGATCCGTGTAGAGCCGCGCGTACTGGTAGCCGACCGCGATCTGGCGCGCGATGGATTGGAGGAAGGAGACCTCTTCGTCGAGCCACTTGCGCGGCGCGCGCACCGTGTGCATCCCGACGAGGCCGAGCACGTCGCCCGCGAGCACGACGGGCACGACGAGGAGCGAGCGCGTGTTGAGGCTCGCGGGCAGCAGACCCACTTTCGGGTCGAGACCGGGCGCGGCCGTGTCGTCTATGCGGATGGGCTGCGCGAGGTTGAAGCGGCCGGCGAGCTGGCGGAAATCTACGGGGACGGACGTGCCGAGGCTCGAAGGAACGTCTTCGCGCGCGCGCCACTCGTGGCTGATACGCAGTTCGCCTTCGGAGGCGAGCTGGATCACGTCGCAGCGATCCACGTCCATCATCCGCCCCAGTTCGCTGACGACGGCCTGCAGGAATTTGTCGAGGTCGATCTTGGTGTGGATCGAGGGAGCGAGGCGATTGATGATCGCCTCGCGCGCCTCGTGCATCTTGATCTTGCGTTCGAGCGAGAGCGATTCGAGGCTCGTGATGGGCGTGGGCTGCAAAGACAAAGGCGCTGCTGCTCCTAATACAAACTGGCTCGCCCGGCGCGCGCTGGAGGTCGCGCCTGTCACACATCCGGCGACCGCGACCGGCGCGCTCCGGCGAAAGGAATGTTCAGGGGCAGATGATAACAAACTAAACGATGAAGTAGGAACGATGAACGATGAACGGAAAGCAACGTGTTTTCCGTTCATCGTTCATCGTTCCTACTTCATCGTTCTAGTTCCGTGCGATCTCCTGGACGAGGTTGAAGTAGATGCCGGCGTCGGCGGGGTCGAGAACAGGGTGATAGGTTCTGCCGTAGTTGGCCGTGATCTTGCGGACGTAGTTTTGCGTCTCGGGGTAGGGCGGGATGCCGTCGTATTTGTCGACGGAGCCTTCACCCGCGTTATAGCCGGCGAGCGCGAGCGAGACGTTGCCGTCGAAACGCTTCAAGAGCCAGCGCAGCAGTTTCGTTCCGGCGTAGACGTTTTGTTCCACGCCCGTCTTGCCCTCGACGGCGAAGCGCGTGGCGGTGGCGGGCATCATCTGCATCAGCCCTTGCGCGCCCGCGTGTGATTCGGCGTTCGTCTTGTAGCGCGATTCCTGGTAGGCGACGGCGTGAATGAGGCGCGGGTCGACGCCGTATTCCTGGCCGGCGCGGAAGATCATCAGATCGATTTCGTCGTCGCCGGACGTGGGGATGTCCGTGGGGATGAAGATGGTTTTGGGGCGGATGGTTGCGGCCGCCGACGGCGCGAAGACGCTGGTTCCGATGCTGGTGAAATTAGCGACGAGAAAAAGAGCGAAGAGGGTTAAAAGTGATAATTTAAAAGAGCGGAAATGGGGGATGTGTCGGGTAATCTGCATTCAGTCGTTCTCCATGTGAGCTTGGGTCGAATTTTGTGGTTCGACACCGTCGGTTGCATCGTTGATGCGGTGCAAAGGGTTGGGGGCTGCGCATGGTGGAAACGATTTGCAAAGAGCGTTAATCGAGACCGGGGGTAAGATGGACGATACCCCCGGCCGGTTGCTTTCGGCGCACTGAATTTATGCAAATAAGTCCTTTTACTGTCTGTATTTAATTCACGCGGACGCAAGTTGCTGAGAAGCTGAAACTTGCCTTCCGGATCGTTCATCCTGAGCGACGATTTCGGGGTCGCGGAGGGTTGCCGGCGTATTGAAACTGTGCAAAAAATGTCTCCGGAAGAGAGATTTTTTTAGCTCTTATCGCGCGGGCAGGGGCGCAGCGGCTCTTAATGTCCGACTTTGGCCGGGCGGTTGCGCGCCTCCTGCACGCTTCGTATAATCGAGCGCAGTCTATAAGTTCAAACTCAAATTTGTCTGTGAACAGACGACTGGAAGATTTATGCCGATTTACGAATACAGTTGCCAGAAGTGCCGCGCGCGCGTCGAGGTGATGCAGAAGATCACGGACAAGCCTTTGAAGCGTTGCAAGAGTTGCGGCGGGAAATTGGAGAAAGAGTGGTCGACGAGCAGCTTTCAACTCAAAGGTTCAGGCTGGTACGTGACGGACTATGCCAGGAAAAAGACGGGCGACGCCGACAAGGAACCGGCCAAAAGCGTGAGCGCGCCGGAGATTAAAGCCGACGGCGCGGCCGACACCAAAACAGCCCCGGCCGAAACCAAGCCCGAACCCGCCGCCACGGAAGAAACCAAGCCTAAGAAAACCTCTCGGCCGGTGGCGACATCCAAGTCCTCGAAAAACGATTGAGTCTGAGCACCCCTACTTCGAGGCCAAGCACGTGTCCTACCCTAAAGTTTTAATCACCGCCGCTCTCATCGTCGCCGCGTGTCTCGTGGCGGCCGGACAGGCGGGGCGGCGTCCCGTCAACTCGCGCGACCGCGCGACGCTCGTCAACGTCGTCGCGCAGCGCGAAGACGGCTCGAATGCGCCCATCACCTCCAAAGACCTCGCCCTCTACGACGACGGCATCGAACAGAGCATCCAGAATTTGACGCCCGACACAGGCCCGGCGCGCGTCGTGCTCCTGTTCGACAACTCGCTTTCCCTGCGCACGGACATTCCGAAACTGGCGAGCGTGGCGCGCGAGTTCGCCTACGAGATTTACGAGGGCGACCAACTGCTCATCGCAGGCTTCGACGAACGCGCCGAACAACTCTCGACCGACTGGACGGATAAGACGAAGGACGTGGAAGAGGCCGTCGCGCTGCTCAGGAAAAAGGGGAACCCGCATCTCTTCGACGCGATCAACGACGTCATCGAAGTGGCCTTGCGCCCGCTAGCTGGCTCGAACCGCAAACGCGTCATCGTGCTCGTCGGCGACGGGCTGGATCGCGGCAGCAACGTGAAGTTCAGAGACCTCCTCCACGAACTGCAAAAGAGCGACATCACCGTCTACGCGCTGCAAATCCCCGACCGCACGGGCGGCGCGCACCGCCGCGATCAACCGAAGCCCGCACAGGTCGTGCAACAACTCGTCGAAGGCACGGGCGGGCGCGTGCTGCCGCTCGACAAACCGGCCGAGTCGGCCAAGATCATCTGCGACGAACTGCGCAAGCACCGCTATCTGCTCTCCTATGCCCCGACGGCGATGCCCTATTCCGAAGCGCGCCGCCTGCTCATCATCGGCAGTCCCGGCATCAGCCTCCGCTATAAGTCGGCGCAGCCGCCGAATCATAAGCAGTAGAGGTCAGAGGTTAGAGGTTAGATGTCAGAGGTTAGAAGTTAGAGGTTAGATGTCAGAGGTTAGAGGTTAGAGGTTAGAGGTTAGTTATAGGGCAACGCGCAACGATGCATTACAGCCGCGAAGCGGCGGCAGATAGTAGCCCCGTGCGTCAGCGCGGGGATCAAGAGTCGGTTAACTTTATTAAGCCCCGTCAGGGGCGACACATCATCAAGCGCGATGTGTTGCCCCTGACGGGGCTTGAGTCTTTATTATCAACCGCCAAACCCCGCCCTTACGGGCGGGGCTACTGTCTGCCGCCGCTCCGCGGCTTAATTTCTGCCGCCGCTCTGCGGGTGATTCAAACTGTCGTTATTGACCTCTGACCTCTAACCTCTAACCTCTAGCCTCTGACCTCTGACCTCTGACCTCTATGTTTTCTCTATTTCTTCCTTGAGTAAAAATAGAACATCGTGGCGATGACGATGAGGAGGATGATTTCGAGCAGGGCGAAGTAGGCCGGGTCGAAGCCTTCGGCCTCTTCGCGCGCGTGTTGATAGACAAAGAACGTGCCGAAGATGACGGCCGTCGAGAGCCAGATGATTTGACGTTTTGTGTCCCACACGTCAGGTCAGTCGGTTTGAAGCTGCGAATGTTTAGGCTCTGAACCGCCGCGCTTGTAATACAAAATGACGGCAACTATCACCAATCTAGCCGTGCCCAGAAGCGCAAACCAAAAAAGCAACCAATAAAAATAGGGGCTTTCGTTCAACCACATGTCCGATGCGTCTATTGAAGTCGCTGCATCCTTTGAATCAATGATTTGGGCGTTAGCCCGCGCTACCGCTGTCCAAAACGCAACATGTAAAGTGATAAACAAAATCAGAACATATTGCACCCAAAGCATTACTTCATGCTTTATCTTACTTTGCATAAACCCTCTCGTCGGGCTTGAAGTTTAAGCGCGCAATTTTTGGAGACGCTCGGCGGCGGCGTGGAGCGTCTCGTCTTTTTTGCAGAAGCAGAAGCGCACCTGCTGCGCGCCGCGTGCGGGGTCGCTGTAGAAGGAGGAGCCGGGCACGCAGGCCACGCCCACCTGCTGGATCAAATGGCGCGTGAACTCGACATCGTTCGCGAAGCCGAAGGCCGAGATATCGGTCATCACGTAGTAAGCGCCGTCGGGGCGGAAGATGCGGAAGCCGGCCTCTGCGAGGATGGGCAGGAGCAGGTCGCGGCGCGCGATGTAGTCGGTCTGCAGGTGCTCGTAATAGGCGGGCGGCAGGCGCAGCGCCATCGCACCGGCGGCTTGCAGCGGGGCGGCCGCGCCGACGGTGAGAAAGTCGTGAACTTTGCGAATGGCCGACGTGATCGGCGGGGGCGCGATGCAGTAGCCGACGCGCCAGCCCGTCACCGAATAAGTCTTCGACATCGAGTTGACGATGACGGTGCGCTCGCGCATCCCTTCGAGCCCGGCCATCGAGACGTGCTTGATCTCGGCGTCCGCGCGCGGGTAGAGGATGTGCTCGTAGATTTCGTCCGTGAAGCAGAGCGCGTCGTGTTCGCGGCAGAGCGCGGCGATGAATTCGAGTTCGTCGCGTGTGAAGACCTTGCCGGTCGGGTTGTTGGGGTTGCAGATGATGATGGCCTTCGTGCGCTCATTGAAGGCGCTGCGGAGTTCGTCGCGGTCGAACGTCCAATCGGGCGCGCGCAAGGGGACGTAGCGCGGGCGCGCGTCGGAGAGGATGGCATCGGGCGCGTAGTTCTCGTAGAACGGCTCGAAGATGACCACTTCCTCGCCGGGGTCGACGGTCGCCATCATCGCGGCGATCATGCCTTCGGTCGAGCCGCAGGTGACGGTCAGTTCGGTCTCCGGGTCAACGTCGAGTCCGAGATACCACTTCGTCTTTTCGGCGATGGCTTCGCGGAAATCCCGCGCGCCCCAGGTGATGGCATACTGGTTCACGTCCGCCGCGATGGCGCGCATCGCGGCCTCTTTAATTTCGGCGGGCGCGGGAAAATCGGGGAAGCCCTGCGAGAGGTTGACCGCGCCGTGCTTGAGTGCTTCGCGCGTCATCTCGCGGATGACCGATTCGGTGAAGCGGCTCGCCTTCTGTGAGACGCGGCGTCGCGGTGTTGTGGCGGTGGGTCGTGTCATGTAAATTGAGTTTGTGCGAACGAAACGGAAATAGTTTAAACGCTAAGGCGCGATGCTCGCACAGTTGGCGGCATCAGCGCAAATCCGAAAATTGCGATGAACGAAGAGACCGGAGAAGGTAAATGTCCGATGGGCAGACGCCCCTGGCTGGCGACTTTTCTCGCCGTCGCGTTTCTGCTGGTTGTGGTGGCTAAGAAGTTAGGTTTATTTTAGCGTGTGTCCGTCGTTTCGAGAGTTCTTCCATTCCCTTTAGTCTGAGGTAGAGAAAACCCCCATGCTTTCAAGAGTCCTGCGCTTCGTGCGCCTCCCCTTAGTCCTGCTCGTCATCTGGACGATTGCGCGCTTCACCGTCGGCCTCGCGGGCACGCCCTACGCGCCGCGCGGCAACGCGATGTTCTCCATCGTCGGGCTGACGGTGATCTGCTCCCTCATCTACGGCGCGCTGTCGCACCGCGTCGGCAACTTCAACTGGGTCGGCACGATCCTCTGCGGCGTGGTGATCGGCCTGACCGGGCAAATCCTGATCTTCACGGCCACGCTCATCAGCTATGCCGCCGACCTCAACACTTACTTTACGCACTGGGACGCGCTCAACATCCCGGAAGGCACGACCGCGCCGATGGCGCAGGCGATGAAGTCACGCGCGGGCGGACTCATCGCCGGGCCGATCATGGGAACCATCATGGTGCTCATCGGCCGCGCGGTGTTCGGCAAACTCGCGCCGCGCGGAAACGAAGCGGCGGGCGACGGCGCGCGCCTGTCCTAACCCTATCGCGTGCGGCCTAACGCGCTATCGCCTAGCGGCCTAGTTCGGCTGTTCGGCGGCCTGTCTGCGTAATTGTTCGATGACCGACTCGATGGCGGGCGCGAGTTTGCCGCGCGGGGCGAGCGCGAGATATTTCTCGTAGGCCGCGACGGCCTCGCGGTACTTCTCCAGACGCTCGTAAGCCCTGCCGAGCAACTCGTAGAGGACGGGCTCGGTGTCGGCGAGTTGCGCCACGGCTTTGCCGAATGCGGCCGCCGCTTCCTCATACCTGCCCTCTTCCTCGTAGATGATGCCGAGGCCGGTGTGCGCTTCGGGTTGGAAGCCGCGCGCTTCGCGCAGTGCGCGCCGGTAGGCTTCGACGGCCTCGGCGTTTTGCGCGGACGCGCGAAGGATGCGTCCCTCGACGGCCGAAGCTTCCGCCAGGCCGGGGCGACCCGCGCGCGCTTCCTCAACTTCAACGAGCGCGGCTTCGTAATCATTCAAATCGAGCAGGACGCGCGCCAGCCCGATGCGCGCGGCCGGGAAACGCGGCCGCAGGGTGAGGGCGCGGCGATAAAGCTCCGCGGCCTCGCGGCGCGCGTCGTCGCCGCTCGCGCGCTCGCGCGCCGCTTCGGCCTGCTGGAAAGCGAGTTCGGCTTCGTCCGTGGTGCGCGTGAGCGCAAAGGCGATCTCGCCGCGCTGCGCGGGCAAGAGCGACAGCGTGCGCTCGCGGAAGCCCACGGCGCGCACGCGCAGGACGTGGCGACCGGGGGAAACTTTCGTGATCTCGAATCGCCCCGCCTCGTCCGACACGCCGCGCCGCACTTCGTCCAGCCAGACCACTGCACGCGGTTCGGTCTTCAAAATGATCGACTTCGGCGCGATTGACTTCGGCGTGACTGACTTCGGCGCGACCGACTTCGCCGCGCTTGATCTCGCCGCGCCCTGTGTCGCCGCGACGGCGGGAGTCCTGCCTTTGGCGGACGCTGTGCGGGACGTAGCGGCTGAGGCTGCAGCCGACGCTGCGGTTGACGCCGGGGCGTTGGCGGCGGGCGCGGCGGCCTTCCGGCGTGCCCCTGCGTGCGGCTTCTTTCCCTGTGCGTGCGCGTGAGGTGGTGCAATGCTGACGAGAGCAAGCGCGAGGGCGAAGGCGGCGCAGGAGAGAAGTTGAGACGGCGGGAATTTGAGAGTTGAACTTCGCGGGCGTGCAGTCTCTTCTTTCGTCGTGTCTCTCATTCGACGCCTCTCCTTCAACTTCACGCGGCGGGCTTAATCCGACGCCTCTCCTCCGACTTCACGCGGCGGGCTTACTGTTCCTCACGCAACTCCTCTTCGTCGGGCGCGGCGCGGCGCGGGCGCACGACGACGCCGCTGTTGTTCGCATCGGGCGCGTTCGATTGGAGCGCGGCCGGGCGCACGGCGCGCGCGCCGACTTCGGCGCGGAAGCTTCCATCCTCGTTGTAGAGCCGCTTGTATTGAAGCGTGTTCCTGACGACGCCCTGCACGTAGCCGCGCGTCTCGCGGAAGGGCACGGCCTCCGCCCATTCGTCCATCTCGGCAGGCAGTTCCGCGCGCCAGCGCACGGCGCGTCCAGGCCCGGCGTTGTAGGCGGCGGCGACATACTCGATGCGCCCGAAAGTGTTGAGTTGATCGCGCAGATAACCCGTGCCGAGCTGGATGTTGAGGTGCGGATCGGAGAGCAGCGCCTCGCGCGTGACGGCGCGTGTGATGCCGTACCTGCGCGCCGTGTGCTGCGCCGTCGGGAGCAGCAGTTGCATGAGGCCGTAGGCGTTCGCGTGAGACGCTGCGCGCGGGTCGAAGACGGATTCCTGCCGGATCAGCCCGGCGATGCGGTAAGGGTCTATGCTGCGCGCGCGCCCCTCGCGCTTGATCGCGTCCCAGTAGGCGAGCGGGTAGAACACGTCCCACTCCTCGCGCGTCAATTCCTCCGGCTTCATCTGCGAATAATCGGGATAACTTTTTTGCAGCGCGAGGAAGGCATGCAAGTTCTGCTGGCGCGTGCGATAGATGCGCGCCTTCGCCAGATTCAGGCGCGGGCTGCGCGGCGCTGATTCCAGAACTTTATTCACTTCGTCGAGCGCGTACTCGTCCAGACCGACGGCGTTCAACTGGTCTGCCTTCGCGAGCGGTTCGTCGGCCTCGGCGGCGTTGGGGGTCTCTTCGGCGGTTGAGACGGTGGCGAGGTTCGAGACGGCGCGCGCCACCTGCGAGTCGGGCGCATGGTCGGCCGACCCGGCGTTCGCGCGCTTCAACACGTCCAGGCGCTGGCGTGCGAGGTCGCCGTACCAGTTGGCGTCGTAGCGTTGCAGCATCGCTTCGTAGAGGGCGCGCGCGTCGGAGAGTTTGCCGGCGCGTTCGGCGTCGCGCGCCGCCCAGTAGCCGGCGCGTCCGCGATTGTCGGTGTTGCGGTCGGCATAGAGGGCGAGGTGTTCGAGCAGGAGGCGCGCGCCCTCCGCGTAGTTCTTCGACTCGTGCGCCGCCCAGGCCAGTTCAAACTGCGCCTGCGCCACTTCCGTCGCGCCCGGATAGGCCGCGACCGCCGCGCGGAAAAAATTGACGGCCTCAAGGTTGTTCTTCTCGTCGCGCGCGATCTGCCCGGCGGCGGCGAGCGCGCGGCGCGTGTGCGTGTGTTCGGGGAAGGCGCGGCGCATCTCCGCATAGACGCTGCGCGCAGCCTCCCACTGGCGCGACTTCGCCTGAGCCTGCACGAGATAATAGAGGGCTTCGACGCGCGCCTCGCCCGCAGACGACGGGACGGCGTTCAAGGCCGCGACGGCTTCGGGCAGGCGATTCTTCCCGGCATTGAAAGCGGCGATGCCGCGACGCAACTGCGAAGGTGTGTCGGCGGTTGCGGGGAAGCGTGCGAAGGCTTCGCCGAAAGCGGCGGCGGCTTCGCCGTGACGCTTCGCGTCGTAAAGTTTGTGCGCGCGCGTCGTGGCTTCCGCAGGGGAAGCGGGCGCGAGGGGCGAGCCGAGGTGCGTGAGCGCGGCGGCGGCTTCGGCGGCGTCGGGCGAGGCGGGGGCGTAGAAGTAGATGCGCCGGTAAGCGTTGAGCGCGCTGCTCGTATCGCCCGCCTGTTCGTGTGCTTTAGCCGTCAGGAGGAGCGCGCCCCCGTCGTCCGCCTCCGACAGGTTTTTGACGAGCAGCGGCACGGCCGCCGCCTGATTGTCTTGCAGCGCGAGTTCCGCGTTGCGCAGGGAGGCCGCGCGCGCGCGCAAAGAGTTCGGGTAGTCGCGCGCGAGTCGTTCGTAGGCGGCGCGTGCTTCGGTGCGTCGTCCGAGTTTGGTGAGCGCGTCGGCGCGCAGGCTGAGCGCGTAGTCGCCGAGCGCGGTCTGCGTGCGGAAGTCTTTCGAGTCGAGCAGCGAGGCCGCGCCCGCCTGATCATTCGCCGCGAGTTTGATGCGTGCGCGCAGGAGCCGCGCGAGCGCGCCCGCGGTAGCCGGCGTGTTCGCGTATTGCGTCTCGATGGCTGCCACCGCGCTCTCGGCGGGCAGCGTCGCGGGCGGGTCGGCGTGCGTGAGCGCGCGCAGGCGTTCGATGGCCTCCGCCGCGCCCGCCTGTTGGTGCTGCGGCGCACTGCAACTCGCGCTCGCGAACGGCAGCAACAGCAGCGCGCCCCCCACGGCGATGAAAGAGATGACGGAGATGAAGGCGACTTGATATTGGCGATAAATTTTTTTCAAAACTTTTACATTCCCCCGCGCGTGCGAATTACGCGCGTTGATACGGACGCATGAAAATTAAACTAACCTGCCGTGGCGGGGAGATCAAGTTGAACCTGCGATGACCTGCGCGACGGCGCGTGCGCTCCCGGCTAGGATGCGCCGCTTGGCGAGAGTCGTTTGCCCGTCGGGGAAAAAAGGCGGTTTGAGGAAAGTCGAAGTCCGCGAGGCGAGAGAGAAGGCGCGAGGCGTGAGAGAGCAAGGCGTAACAGTGAGCGTTAAGGTGGTAGCGCGAGGGAAGAGAGAAACAGCGGGAAGAGAGAAGCAGCGGGAAGGGAGAAGGCCGCGAGCATCACACTCGCGGCCTTCTTTTGCGCCTTGCGCTTTTAACTTGCGACTTTAACTTGCGACTTTAACTCGCGGCTTTAACTCGCGGCTGACTCTTACGCCGCCGCGCTCGCGCCGGGATAGTCGCCGCCGAGTTTAGCGGGATTGCCTTCGGCGAGCGTGTTGACGAGTTCGTGGTGGAAATAGTCGTAGCGCGAGGCGACGTTCGGCGCGACGCGCTTGTCGTACATCTGGCGCGAGCGGTCGATCTCTTCGCGCAGGCGTTCGTAGAGGTTGCCCTGTTCGCGGCCGTCGCGCACCTTCTGCTCGTTGTAGAGTTTGATCTCGGAGACGAGGAGGCGCGCGAAGCGGCGAGCGTCGTTGTGATAGCGGCGTTCGTCTTCGCTGACCTCGACGGGCAACTCCGCGTCCGCGCTCGAACGGCGCGAACTGCCGCCGAGCGGCGCGGCCACGGGCGGCGCGGCTATGGGCGGCGCGTTCATGTTTGACGGCTCGAAGGCCACGGGCGTGGGCGTCGAGCGCCCGTCTCCCATGGATGTACCTGGCGCGACGGGCGGTCGGGCTTCCGACGCGAACGAGGGTTCGATGCCGCGTTCCTCGTGCGGTTCGGCGACGAGCGCGGGTTCGTGCGTCGCTTCGGCGGGCGCGGGCGGCGCAGGCTTGAAATCGCGTATGGGTGAAGTTCCGCCTGCGCTCTCGGCGTGCGTGCCCGTCGCGGCGGCCGGCGGTGTCGGCGGCGGCGCGGCATGCGCGACGTAGGAGGGCGGCGCGACGTGTGCGCGCTCGGTGGGACGCGGGGCGGGGCGTTTGAGCGCGAGCAGTTCGACCGACATGCTCGTGACGCGCACAAGCGTCTCCAACGCTTCGAGGTTGATCGCTTCGGGTTCGAGCGCGGCGCTGTCGGCGTAGAGCACGGCGACGCACTTGTCGCGGGCGACGAGCGGAATGGCGACCATGCGTTGCGGGGCTTCGTCGCCGAGTTTGGAGATCAGTTGAGTGTCGTCGGCGTTCGTGCCGGGCGCGCCGCTCCAGGTGGAGCGTGCGCTGACGGCGTGGCTGAGCAGCGTGTCGGCCGCGAGGGGGAGCGAGATTTCGCGCACCGCGTCGTCGCCGACCGTGCCTTCGAGTCCGCGCGCGCGCCAGCCCGTGGCGCGGTCGTTTTTGACGACGAAGAAGGCGAGGCGGGGCGTGAAGGCGGCGGCGCGGTTGACGAGCGTGTTGAGGATGTCGGCTTGCGAACGCTGGTTGTCGATGTCGTCAACGGCGGCTTTCAGGAGCGCGATGTCGCTCGTCGCGCGGGCGCGGGCGGACGACTCGGCGGCCGCTTCCGACCCCTTGCCGGTCGCGGCGCGCAGGTGCTCCGAGATCGAGATGGCGATGGGCGCGTCCGAGAGCGAGTCGTCGGAGAGGCGCTCGTTGAGGCGCGTGAAAGCCTCATTCACCTGGCTCTGCAAACGCGCGATCTCTTCTTGCTGCCCCTGCACGCGCGCCCTGATATAGCTCTCCACTTCGGCGCGCAAACTCTGTTCCAAGTCTTCGCTTCCTGCCACCTGTGACTCTCCTTTTGTGCTCGTGTTGCTGGTAGTTGCGGGCTAGTCCCGCCCGGTAGGTTGCTGTGGTCTGTCAGCTGTTTTTGACTGACCGGAGGCACGCGCTTCAGGAGGGCGTACGCCTGCCAGCGATTATGGCGGGCGCGCGCGCGCGGTGTCAAGCAACTCATGAAAAAGGCAAAAGTAAAAAGCCGCGAGGTAAAACTTAAACCGAAAACCGCACGTATGTTCCTTCCCGGCTTTCGCCGCCGCCCCGTCAACTCTTACTTTTTGACGCCGATCTAAATGTTTGACACGCGGGCGCGGCTACGTTATAAGGGGCGCACCGCTCGCACGCAGACTCTTTTGCTCCGCCGTGGAACAACATTTCATCAAACTGCGAAAGAGGTGAAGCGCGCGCGCTCCCGCAGCCGAAACGCTCATGACCATAGCTCGCATCCTGATCGCCGACGACTACGACGATAACCGCGAACTCCTGCGCCTGATGCTGGAGAGCGCAGGCCACAGCGTGCGCGAGGCGCGAGACGGTCATGAGCTGCTCGCGGCGGCGCGGGCGGAACTGCCCGACATCGCCCTCATCGATCTCTCGATGCCCGTCCTCGACGGCTGGGGCGCGCTCGATGCGCTGCGCGCAGACGAACAGACGCGTCCCCTGTGCTGCATCGCCGTGACGGCCTTCGCCGCCGAGAAAGATCGCCAGCGCGCCCTCGACGCGGGCTTCGACGCCTACCTCGCCAAACCCTATCGCTCCAAAGACCTGCTCGCCCTCGTGGAAAGCACCCTCCGCAAAAGCCGGAGCCGCGACGGCCACCCGGCCGGCGGCGACGAACTCCACCACGCCAACGAACAGCGCCGCACGCCCCATGCCTGAGCGAAACAAAAGCGCCGGTGCGGCCGACGAAGACGACGACGAACTGACTCCGGGGCGCATCCTCGTCGCTTTCGAGAAATTGTTCGGCGGCGGGCGCGGCGTGCAAAAGTTCGCGCGCTCCGGCCTGCGCCACGTCAAACTCGCCCGCGGCACGCTGCTCGTCGAACAGAACCCAACGAAAAAGAGCGAATGGGCGGAACTCGCACGACAAGGCCGCCGCGTCGCCTGGGTCATGCGCGACGGCGAATACCTCGCACGCGTCGTTGACGGCGAAGTCGTGATGCTCGATTAGAGTAAACGATGAACGCGGAACGATGAACGATGAAGTAAAAGCAAGGCTCTTTACTCCATCGTTCATCGTTCCGCGTTCATCGTTTTCATATCACGGAAGTCTCTGTGAGCAGGCGACCGGCGGCGAACCTCTCCGCGCCGAGGGCGCTCAAATCGAACAGCGAAGCGTGCCCGTCGAGAATCAACTCGGAGACGAGTCGGCCCGTCGCGGGCGAGTGCATCACGCCGTGCCCGCTGAAGCCGTTGGCGAAGAACAGTCCCGCGACCTCTGGCGATTCCCCGATGATGGCGTGATGATCGGGCGTCACCTCGTACAACCCCGCGCGGCAGCGGCTCGCGTTGACGCTCGCGTCGGCGAGAAACGGCGCGCGGACGCGTGCTCGCCGGAAAACTTTTTCGGTGAAGGCCGGATCGAAGTCGGTCTTGAAGCCGGGCGTCTCCGCATCGTCAGGCCAGGCCATAAGCGCGCCGGGCGGCGACGCTGCTCCTGCGTCAGCCATCATGTCGCGCGACTCGGGGCGGAAGTGGAAGCCGTCCGACATGTCTATGACCATCGGCAGCCCGGCGGGCAGCGGCGCGCGCGGCCGCACGCTCACCAACTGCCGGCGCAAAGGCACGACCGGAATCTCCACGCCCGCCAGGCGCGCCGTACCGGCCGCCCACGCGCCCGTGGCGTTGACCACGGCGCGCGTCTCGATGCGCCCGCGCGAAGTCTCGACGCCCGCGACGCGCCCGCCCGCAACTTCGATTTTCGTCACCTGCGCCTCTGTCCACAGGCGCACGCCACGCGCGGTCGCACGCGCCATGAAGCCGTGCAACACCTTGAGCGGCGCGATGAAGCCGTCCGTCTGGCAGAACGATCCGCCGAGCACGTCCTTCGTGCGCAGGCCGGGCACGCGCCGCGCGATCTCGTCCGCGCCGACGAGTTCGACGTTCGCGAGTCCTTCCGCGCGTTGCCGCTCGCGCGTCTGTTTCAGGTAATCGAGATGCGCCTCGCTCGTGGCGACGAAAAGATAACCGGCCGGTTCGTAGCCGCAGGGGTGGCCGGTGGCTTCCTCGAAGCGCGTGAAGAACTCGATGGAGTAGCGCGACATGCGGATGTTGATCGCGGTCGCAAACTGCGCGCGCACGCCGCCCGTCGCCCTGCCGGTCGAACCCATGCCCGGCGCGCTCTCACGCTCCAGAACGAGGACGTTCGCGCAGCCGCGCTCCGCCAGGTGAAACGCGACGCTCGCGCCCACGATGCCGCCGCCGATGATGACCACATCCGCCGTCTGCTTCATAAACTTACACGTACAGGCAATGTCTCAGGCGGCCGGCAAATTTTTGCGCGCGATGGCCGCCGGCACGGACCGCGAAGCGTTCGAGTTGCGCGTGCGTCGTGCAGATGTTCGGCGTGTTGCGCTGGCCGCGAAACGCTTCGTGGACGATTGGTTCATAGTTATGCCCCGGCGTCTGAGCAGGCGTCGATGAAGTCGAACGGGCTTGCCCGCGACCCGCTCACGGAACAAACGCGATCTCGCTCGCGCCACCTGGCAACGGCAGGCGCAGGCGTCGCTTGTCGCCGTCGTAAGAGACGTTGCGGGCTTCGCGCCCGTCAACTCGTATCTCCTTCGGCCTGGCGTTCAGACCGAGCACGTGGAGGTGGCTGACGGGACGCGCCTCCTTGAAGTCGCCGGCGTGTTTGAGACGGATCGTACCGCCGATTTGCGTGACGGTGGTTGCGCGCCACGCGCTCCGGCGATAACCGTAGCCGTCGCCCGCGTCCTGATGGATGCGCCCCTCGCCGTCCGCGCCCGCGACGGCGACGACGCTCAGCGCCGCGCCCGCCGTCTCGCCCGTGTGCTGGATGGTCGGCTGCACGGGGATGACAGCCCCGGCGCGGGCAAAGAGCGGGAGGCGCGAGAGCGGCGCGTCGATCTCGGCGGTCGTTCCGCCTTCGTGGCGCGCGCCCGTCCACCAGTCGATCCACGCATCGCCTTTGGGGAAATAGACGGAACGTTTGGTCGCGCCTTCGGTCAGCACGGGCGCGACGAGCAGGTCGCGGCCGACGAGGAATTGTTCGAGCGGGAGCGCGGGCGCGTAGGTGTTGTAATCGGCCGGGTAGTTGAACCAGAGCGGGCGCATGACGGGCATCCCCGTCCGTTCGTGCTCGCGGAAAAGCGTGTAGATGTAGGGCAGCAGTTGATAGCGCAACTCGATGGAGGCGCGGTTAATCCGCTCGTGCTCCGCGCCGAACGACCACGGCTCGCGCTCCTGCAAATTCGTGGAGACGTGCGAGCGGTAGAAGGGCGTGAGCGCGGCGGCCTGCAACCAGCGCGTGTAGAGTTCGGCCGAGGCGTCGCCCGTGAAGCCGCCCACGTCCGCGCCGACGAAGGCGAGGCCGGAGACGCTCATGTTCGTGAGCATCGCGATGGAGAGTTGCAGGTGTTCCCACGTCGGCACGTTGTCGCCCGTCCAGACGGCGGAGAAGCGTTGCACGCCGGCGTAGCCCGCGCGCGTCAGGACGAAGGGGCGCGCCTCGGGGCGAAGTTTGGCGACGCCCTCGAAAGTGGCGCGCGCCATCTGCATGCCGTAGACGTTGTGATAGCGCGCGTGGTCGCCGGGCAGCCCGTCGCCCGCGTGACGCACGTCCAGGGGGAAGGTCCTGGCCGGGTCGTGGAACACGTTCGGCTGCGGCGGTCGCGCGTCGGGCGGAAACGTCGCCGGCTCGTTCATGTCGTTCCAGAAGCCGCTCGCGCCCTCGTCCAGGTGTCGCCGGTAGAGCGAGCCGAACCACTCGCGCGCCCGCGGGTTCGTGAAATCGGGAAACGCGCAGACGCCCGGCCACACGTTCGCCTGAAACTCGCGCCCGTCCCGCGTCCGGTGAAAGAAGCCCGCCGCGCGTCCTTCGGTGTAGACCGGATATTTTTCGTCAACCTTGATTCCCGGGTCGATGATGAGGACGGTGCGAAAGCCGTCTCTCGCCAGATCGCCGAGCAAACGCGCCGGGTCTGGAAACTTCGCCTTGTCCCAGGTGAAGACGCGAAAGCCGTCCATGTAATCGATGTCGAGGTGGATGACGTCGGCCGGAATTTGTCGGTCGCGAAAGCCGCGCGCGATTTGGCGCACCTTCGCTTCCGGGTGATAAGACCAGCGCGACTGTTGATAGCCGAGCGACCAGAGCGGCGGGAGCGGCGTGCGCCCCGTCAACTCCGTATATTCGGCGAGAACTTTTTGCGGCGTGCGCGCTTCGCCGCCCGTGAAGACGTAGTAGTTCAACTCGCCGCCCGCCGCGCCGAAAGTGTAACGGTCGGGGGCGGTGCGCCCCATGTCGAAATGCGTGCGGTAGGTGTTGTCGAAAAACAGCCCGTAGGCGCGCCCCTGCCTGAGCGCGATGAAGAAGGGGACGGACTGGTAGATCGGATCGACGCCCGGCCCGTAGGCATAGGCGTCCGTGTTCCAGTTGACCAATACCTGCCCCTGCCGCGACGTGGGCAGAGCCTTCTCGCCGAAGCCGTAATAAAACTCCAACTCGTCGCGTCGCTTCGACGCCTCAATCGCGCCGTTCTCCGTGTCGAAAGAGAAAGGCCGCGCGGCGTCGTCCGCGACCACGACGTTCCCGCGCGCGTCGAGCACCGTGACGGTAAACGGGCGACGGCGAATGACGATCCGCGCTCCCTCCACGCGCGTCCTGATCTCGATGGTGTCCGGCGTCTCCCGAACGACGGCCGCCACGGTCTTGCGATCCCGCGCCCACGTCGCATAGGAATAGTCGCGCTCGAACGCGCCGCGCGGCGCGGCACGCACGCGCACCACGTCGAGGTCGAAAAACGTCACGCGCACGCGCGCGCCGCTCGTCAGCGTGAGCGTCACGCCGTTCGCTTCGCGCGTGACGGCGACGACATCCCCGGCCGCGCGCCACGCCGCCCGCGCCTCGTTCGCCGCGACGGTAAACGCGAACAGCAGAGCGCAGGCGACCGCGCGGAGACGAACGCGCGGCGAGAGCTTTTGCGCATCAGGGGTCATGGTCTCAAGGTGCGTCGTGCCGTGTCGGTGGCGCGTGGTTGCCGTGCCGTGTCGGCGGCGCGTCGTGCCGTGTCGGTGATGCGTCGTGCCGCGCCGGTGGCGCGTGGTTGCCGGGGCGTCTATTTTTCGTGGACGACGCGCCCGCCAAGGATGGTCAGGACGGCTTCGGTCTGCAAAATCTCTTCGGGCTTGATGGTCAACAAATCGCGCGAGTGGACGACGAGGTCGGCGAGCATGCCGGGCGCGATCTGGCCTTTGTCCTTTTCTTCAAAAGAGGCGAAAGCCGGTTCGGCCGTGTAGCAGCGGATGGCGTCGGCGATTGAGAGGCGTTCCTGCGGCCACCAGCCACCTACGGGATCGCCCTCCGTGCTCCGGCGCGTGACGGCGGCGTAGAGTCCGAGGTAGGGGTTGATAGGTTCGACCGGCCAGTCCGTGCCGAAGGCGACGCGCACGCCGAACGAGCGCATCATGTGCCACGCATACGCGCCCTGCACGCGATACTCGCCCAAGCGATCCTGCGCCCAACGCTTATCCGAGATGGCGTGCGACGGCTGCATCGAAGCGATAACGCCGAGCGAGCGGAAGCGCGCGAAGTCCGACGGCGCGACGACCTGCGAGTGTTCGATGCGATGCCTGATAAAAGCTCCGGGGACACGATTCAAATACTTTTCATCGGCAGTCATCTTGCTATTAACCCCCGACCGTTGATCGAGTGCCGTCTCAAATCCGTCGAGCGCCATGCGGTTGGCGCGGTCGCCGATGGCGTGCAGGGCGATCTGAAATCCCGCGTTATGTCGCTCGATGATCATGCGCGTGAGTTCTTCGAGCGGGCGGCGCGGGATGCCGCTGTTGTGCGGATCGTCGGCGAAGGGCGCGAGCATGGCGGCCGTGCGCGATCCGAGCGTGCCGTCGACGTAGCCTTTCAGAGCCGTCAGGCGTATACGCAGCGGGTCGATTTTGAACGACGCGAACTCCAGTCGCTGCGCCTTCAACTTCTCGACCGGGTCTTCAAAGTTCCCCCACTCGGCGACGCGCACGGTCAGTTTTCCCGCTTGCAGCAGCTCCCTGTAAAGTTCGGTTGCCTCGTAGCCGGAGTTGTCGTGAATCGAAGTGATGCCGTAGCGGCGCGCCTCTGCGAGCGCGCGTTCGGCGGCCTGCATGCGCTCGGCGCGCGAAGGCTCCGGCACGATGCGCCCGACGAGCGTGGCGGCCGTCTCCTTCAAAATTCCCGTCGGCTGCCCTCCGGCGTCGTGCAGAATCTCGCCGCCTTCGGGCGCGGGCGTCTCGCGCGTGACGCCCGCCTGCCGGAGCGCGAGCGTGTTCGTCCAGCTCACGTGGCCGTCCACGCGCTGCACGAAGACCGGGTTGTTCGGGGCGACCGCATCCAGATCGGCTTTCGTCGGCCACTCGCCGCCCCAGAGCGTGTGATCCCATCCGCGGCCGAGAATCCACGCGCCCGGCGGCAGTTCGCGCACCTTCGCGGCGATGCGCGCCTGCGCCTCGGCGAGGGAGCGCGCGCCGACGAGTTCGACGCGCAGCAGGGAGAGACCGCCGTTGATGAAATGGAGGTGCGCGTCGTTGAAGCCGGGCGTGACGAGACGCCCACGGAGGTTGACGGTGCGCGCGCCCGTGTAAGCGCGCGCGATTTCGGCCGATGTGCCGACGGCGACGATGCGCTCGCCCTCGACGGCCACGGCCTCGGCGATTGTGCCCCGCTCGTCGGCCGTGAAAATCCTGCCGTTCGTCAGGACGAGATCGACGCGGCGCGGCGCGTGCGCCGCCGCCGTCGCACGCGAGGAGCCGTGCGGTGCGGCGAGCAGCAGGCCGACGAGCGAGAGGGAGAGAGAGATGCGTAGTAGTTTCATCATGGCCTATTCGTCCGTGCTGTGCGTTGGGTTAGAGCAGGGATTGTTATATCACTAACCGTCAGTTGATGGTGAGCACTTCGCCGAGCCGCGTCGTGTAGCGGGGCGAGCGTCGCTCGATCTTCGTCCGCCAGTTTCCCACGGGGTTCGCCGTCGCGAAGCGAACCGTGTCGCGCCCCCACTTGCGGTTGAGTTGATCGACCGTCAACAACACCTGCCGGAACCGCTCGGCGCGTTCGTCGCCGAACATCCTTAGCGTGAGCTGGTCGGCGGGCGACAGGCTGTTGAGCATCACGCCCGCCTTCCGGTAGTCGAAGCCCGCGCGGAATATTCTCTCCAGCGCGTCCAGGGCGCAACGCATGATCTCGTGCGTCGAGTCGGTCGGGTAGGCGAGCGTGTGCGTTCCCGCGTTGAAGTATTGCGCGCCCTGCGAGAAGCGATCCGTATGCACGAAGACCGTCACCACCCCGGCGGCGAGCCGCGCGCGGCGCAACTTCTCTGCTACCCGCGTCGCGTAACAGGCCACGGCTTCCCTCAAGTCGGGCAATGACGAGGTGCTGCGCCCGAACGTGCGCGAGCAGGTGAGAGACTTCTTCGACGGCGGGCACGATTCGAGCGGCAGGCAACTCACCCCACGCAACTCCAACACGACGCGCGCGCCGACCACCGTCATCGCCCGTCGCGCCCAGGCTACATCCACATCCCTCAGTTGCAGCGCCGTGCGGATGCCTTTCTGCCTGAGCAGCTTCGCGTAGGCCGTGCCGATGCCCCAGACCTCTTCGACCGGCGTGCGTTCGAGCGCCACCTCCCTGTAAGGCGAGTCCGTCAGGTCGAGGACGCCCCCGGCCTTCTTCGAGTTCTTCGCCAGATGATTAGCCAGCTTGGCGAGCGTCTTCGTCTCGGCGATGCCGACCGTGACGGGCACTCCCGTGTCGTGCCTGACACGCTCCCTGATCTCCCGCCCCGGTGCGCGCGGAACCGGCGAGTCGCCGTGCGGCCGGACGGCGAGTTGCATGAAGGCTTCGTCGATTGAATATATCTCGACGTCGGGCGTAAAGGATTGCAGGACGCCCATCACGCGCTGGCTCATGTCGCCGTAGAGCGCGTAGTTCGATGAGTAGACTTTAACGCCGTGCGCTTCGACCAGGTGCCTGATCTTGAAAAGCGGCACTCCCATCCCGATGCCCAGAGCCTTCGCCTCCGGGGAGCGCGCCACCACGCACCCGTCGTTGTTGGAGAGCACGACGACGGGTTTGCCCGCGAGCCCCGCGTCGAAGACCCGCTCGCACGAGACGTAGAAGTTGTTACAGTCGACGAGGGCGAACGCCTCTGTCATATCCGCCCCTTCAGTGCGTCGAAATCGAATAGATGACGCGCCCCCAAACCTCGAACTCCATTTCTTCCGTGATCTCAATCGGCCGGTAATGCTCGTTCTCGGAAAGGAGCCATATCCTGCCATCGTCGCCCATCGAAAGTCTCTTCACGCACAACTCGTCGTTGATGCGCGCGACGACGATGTGACCGTCATAAGCCTCGACCGCGCGGTCTACGACGAGCAGCGCGCCGGGCATGATGCCTGCGCCGACCATCGAGTCGCCGGAGACGCGTATGTAGAAGGTGGAGAGCGGATGCTTGATGAGATCGCGGTTCAGGTCGATGCGCCCCTCTACGTAGTCTTCCGCCGGCGAAGGGAAGCCCGCCGGCACGCGGCATAGAATCAGCGGGCGCGCCCACCTCGTCCGCCTGTCCGGCAGATAAACCCCCGCCACTGAATCGTCCATACAGAATAGCTCCGGTATGAAAGTATTAAAGATGCAACAACGTATAACACGCAACACAAAAGATGGTCTATAATAATCTGCACGGAGGTACAACGAGATGTGTGGACGATTCGCGCAGCGGAGCGACCCGAAGAGGCTCGCTAAAGAATTCAAGGTGGCGGAAGCGCCGGCGGTCGAGGCGCGCTACAACATCGCGCCGACGCAGAACATCCTCGGAGTTCGCACGGTCTCGGACGAGCGCGAGATGGCCTTCTTCAAGTGGGGCTTGATCCCTTCGTGGGCGAAGGATGCGTCGATGGGCGCGCGCCTGATCAACGCCCGTGCCGAGACGGTGGAGGAGAAGCCCTCGTTTCGCCAGGCGTTCAAACAGAGGCGCTGCATCATCCCGGTGGACGGTTTCTACGAGTGGCGACGGGAGGGCGGCAAAAAGCAGCCCTTCTTCTTCCGCCTGCGCGACGAACGGCCGTTCGGATTCGCCGGTCTGTGGGAGCGTTGGGAAGGGGAGGCGGGCGCGGCGATCAACTCCTGCACCATCCTGACGACGGAAGCGAACGAGGTGCTGCGCCCCGTGCACGAACGCATGCCCGTCATCCTGCACCCGGATGATTACGAGTTGTGGTTAGACGTGGACGCGCGCAAGCGCGATCTCGTGAAAGAGTTGTTGCGTCCTTACGCGGCCGAAGAGATGCTCGGCTACCCGGTCAGCGCCTCGATCAACAGCCCGCAAAATCAGGGGGCGACATTAATCGAGCGCGCGACGCTGAATTCCGCCTGAGACCCGCGGGAGAATCGACCCCTCCGGCGCGCTGCGTGCGGGAGGCGACTTTGAAGCGAAGCCCGGCGGCGATCTTTTTCGTTGTACGCGAGAGCCATGACATCGCAGTTGAAATTCTTTGACGGCGCGGACGAAACCGCGCCGCCTCTCCCGGAGGGATTCCGCTACCGGCCGGAATTGATCGGCACGGCCGAGGAAGTCGCGCTCCTCGCGCACGTGCGCCAGTTGCCTTTTCGCGAGTTTGAGTTTCACGGCCACAAAGGCAAGCGTCGCGTGGTCTCCTTCGGCTGGCGATACGATTTCTCCGCGCGTCATCTACGGAAAGCGGACGACATCCCCGAATATCTCCACGCGCTGCGCGAGACCGCCGCCGCCTTCGCCGGTCTGCGGCCGGAGGAGTTTCAACATGTGATGGTCACGGAATACAGCCCCGGCGCGGGGATCGGGTGGCATCGTGACAAGGGGGTCTTCGGGGAAGTGGTCGGTATCTCGCTGCACGCCCCGTGCGTCCTGCGGCTGAGGCGTCCGGCGGGCGAGCGGAAGTGGGAGCGCGTGAACGTGACGGCCGCGCCGCGCTCCGCCTATTTCCTGAGCGGACAGGCGCGCTCCGTGTGGGAGCACAGCATCCCGCAGGTGGATGCGCTGCGCTATTCGATCACCTTCCGCAACCTGCGCTGAGGCCGCGCGACCCGGAGCTAAACCCCCGGCTCGCACGTTATCAAGTGTTCACCACAGCATAAAGAGTTCCCCACATCACAGGGAGTTCAACGCAATCGTCCACGCCGGAGACGGCTCCCGGCTCCAACTCTTCGCCGAACCTTTCCCCACGCTTCCCGCGCCGGATGCCGACCGGGACAAACGATATCGGCCGAAATCGTTGTAAGGGGGAAAGAGAGAAAGCAAGGACAGGTTCCTTTCTCTCCGACGTGCTGGAGTGGTGTCACAGAGTGGCACACTGCGCGGCAATAGGACAAGAGCGCGCCGGCTCATTTACGATTTCGCGTAGCTGTCGGATACTTGAAGGCCGGCATCCGCAAAATTATGAAGCACAAAGAAACGTCCTATCCGAGAGACAAGATCAGGATACTCCTGCTGGAAAACATCAGCCGCGCCGCGACCGTGGAATTTACCGGGAGGGGATACGCCGGGGTCGAGACCCTCGCGGGCGCGCTCGGCGAAGATGAATTGCGCGCGGCGATCAGGGGCGTACACATTTTAGGCATCCGCTCGAAGACGCGGCTCACGGAGCGTGTGCTGGCGGCGGCCGACAAACTGCTGGCGGTCGGGTGTTTTTGCATCGGCGTCAATCAGGTGGACTTGAAAGCGGCGACGGCTCGGGGCGTGGCCGTCTTCAACGCCCCTTACTCCAACACGCGCTCCGTGGCCGAACTCGTCATCGGGCTCTGCGTGATCTTGATCCGCCGGATCGTCGATAAGAACGCGGCGGCGCATCGCGGCCTCTGGCTCAAGGGCGCGGCCGGGAGCTATGAACTGCGCGGCAAGACGCTCGGCATCGTAGGCTACGGCAACATCGGTTCGCAGGTGTCCGTGCTGGCCGAGGCGTTGGGGATGAACGTCGTCTATCACGACATCGCCCCACGGCTGCCGCTCGGCAACGCCCGTCAGGCGCGCGATCTCACGGAGTTGCTGGAGGGGTCGAACATCGTGACGCTGCACGTTCCCGCCGACGCCTCGACGCGCCACCTGATCAACCGGCGCACTCTCGCACACCTGCGCGACGGCGCGATCCTCATCAATTATAGCCGGGGCGACGTGGTCGATCTGGAAGCATTGCGGGAGCGCATCGAAAGCGGCGCAATCGGGGGAGCGGCGATAGACGTTTTCCCGCACGAGCCTGAGCAAAGCGGCGACCCCTTCTCCAGCGAACTGCAAAATTTACCGAACGTGATCCTGACGCCGCACATCGGCGGATCGACCGAAGAGGCTCAGGCCGGCATCGGCGCGGACGTGACTTCCAAACTGCTCCAGTACCTCGAACTCGGGACTTCGAACGGCTCACATACAGTCCCCGCCGTCAGCCTGCCGATTCAGGACGGGACGCACAGGCTATTGCACATCCACCGGAACGTGCCCGGCGTGCTGGCCGAGATCAACTCGAAGTTGTCCGGCGGCGGCATCAACATTCTCGGCCAATACCTGAAGACGAACGACGAGATCGGCTACGTCATTCTGGACGTCGACACCAGAATATCCCGCGACGCATTGAAAATCCTGAAGGAAGCGAAGGGCACTTTGAAAACCAGAGCCGTGTACTAAAGCTTCGCGGAAGTTCATGCTACAGGTAAGGCGCGCATCGCGCTCGACGCGACGGTCGAAGATCAGTGGATAGTGGCCGCGCGACTGCGTGGAACCTTTGCCGCCTTGCGAGAGGCGTATAAATCGGGTGCTGGTCGAACATGAATCAAAATAATGAGGGGAAGAGAATGAGCGCGTCTTTGTGGGCGGTAGAAGATCAGGCGGCGCGGTTGGAGGAATTGACGAGCGACGACCCGGCCTTGAAAGAACTGCCCCTGCGGCGCGACGTGCGTTCGCTCGGCCTGCTGCTCGGCGAAACCATCAGGGAACAGGTCGGCGCACAGCTCTACGATACGGTGGAACTGTTACGCGGGTTGACGGGCGAACATCGCAACGTGAAAGCCGCGCACAAAGGCGGCGCGTCGCCTCCCGAGTCCGGCGATACCGGCGCGATGGCGCGGGTCGATGAAGTCGTCAGGAACCTCTCTTTAACGGATGCTTATCACCTGACCAAGGCCTTCGCGATCTACTTTGAACTCACCAACCTGGCGGAGACTAATCATCGCAAGCAACGCCGCCGCGCGCGCACCCTCGCCGCGAGCCTCCCCGCGCTGCCGGGGACTTTGCGCGGCACTCTCCACCGGCTGCGCGAAGCGGGCGCGAGCTGGCAGGATGCGCTCGACGCTCTCGGGCGCATCGAGGTCACGCCCGTCTTCACCGCGCACCCGACGGAGGTGGCGCGCCGCACCGTTCTCTTCAAGCGACGGCGCATCGCCCGCCAACTCGAACGGCTCGGCCGCCTGCCTCTCTCCGACGCGGAAGCCGCCGCCGCCGAACAGGCAATCGCGCGCGAGATCACCTCGATCTGGCAAACGGACGAGATACGCCGCCAACGCCCGACCGTGATCGATGAGATCAAGATGGGACTCGACTACTACCCGTCGGTGATCATCGAAACGCTGCCCGAAGTTTACGCGGAGATGGCGAGCGCGTTCGCACAGGTCTACGCAGTCCACCTCGGCGTTGACCAACTGCCCCCCGTGATCACTTTCGCCTCGTGGATCGGCGGCGACCGCGACGGCAACCCTTATGTCACCGCCGGGATGACGCGCGAAGCTCTCTCGATGGCGCGCCACACGATCATCGACTACTACCTGGAAGCCGCAGGCCGCATACGGGAGCAAGTGAGCCTCTCGGCGCAACAGGTCGAAGTCTCGACTGATCTACAGGCAGCCCTTCAGGCATATAGCGAAACTCTGCCGGGCGCGCGGGGCGAAGTGGAGAGTCACGCGCCCGCCGAAATATATCGACGCTTTCTCGCCTGCGTGCTCCATCGCCTGCGCGCGACGCGCGAAGTTCCCGTGCCGCCGGGCGGATACGAAGATGCGGCCGCCCTCCGCGCGGACTTACAGCTCGTACGCGAAAGCCTCGCCGCGCACAAGGGCGGGGAGCTTGCAGAAGGGCTGCTCGATCCGCTCCTGCGACAGGTGGAGACATTCGGCTTTCATCTACACACGCTCGACATACGCCAGCACGCGCGCATTCATGCCCGCGCCGTGCGCGAACTCGCGGGCGGCCTGCGGCTGGAAGGAGAACCGGAGGGCGCGCGCGCGGACGGCGTTGAATCCGCGGACGGCGTTGAATCAATGGAGGCGGTTCCGGCCATCTCGCCGGAGACAGGCGCGCTCCTCGAAAGTCTGCAAGCGGTGGCCGCGCTGAAACGCACGTTCCCGCCGCAGGCCATACGCGCCTACGTCATCAGCGGCGCGGCGTTGGAGGGGGACGTGATGCGGTTGCTCTGGCTGTTGGAGTTGTGCGGCGTGCGGGTGGCGGCGACAACAGGCGAGCAGGTTGATCCGGGCGTGATGCCCGTGCCCCTCTTCGAGTCAATCGAAGATTTACGCCGCGCGCCGGAAGTCTGCCGTCGTCTCTGGACTTCGCCGCTCTACACACGTTATCTCGATTCGTGGGGGCGAGAGCAGGAGATCATGCTCGGCTACTCTGACTCGAACAAAGACGGCGGGATGCTCACGAGCACGTGGGAACTTTACAAAACACACGAGGCTTTGCACGGCGTGGCGCGAGCGTGCGGCGTGCGGCTCAGGCTCTTTCACGGGCGCGGCGGCACGGTCGGGCGCGGCGGCGGGCCGACCCATCGCGCCATCGCCGCGCAGCCGCCGGGCGCGTTCAACGGGCGGCTCAGGATTACGGAGCAGGGCGAAGTTCTGAATTTCAAATACTCGGACGCGATCCTGGCCGAGCGCAGTTTTGAATTGATGATCGCCGCCTCGCTCGACGCGCTCGCGCGTCCACGCGCGTTTCCCGTCGCGGCCGAATGGGCGGCGGCGCTCGAAGAGATGTCGGCCGAGGCGTTCGCTTATTACCGCCGCTCGGTGGTCGAAAATGCAGACACGCTGCGCTACTTTTTTCAGGCGACCCCGGTGCGGGAATTCGAGCTGGCGAAAAGCGGCTCGCGCCCCAGCCGCCGCGAGGAGCCGGGAAAAGAAGAGAGCAGCCCCGCACGGATGATCGAGAGTTTGCGCGCGATCCCGTGGGTCTTCGGGTGGATGCAGAGCCGCCACACGCTGCCCGCGTGGTTCGGCGTCGGCCATGCGCTCGCGCTCTATTGCCGGACGCACGAGGGCGGCGTGGAATTGCTCCGCACGATGACGGAGCGGTTTCCGCTCTTTCACGATTTCATCAGCAACGTCGAGAACGGTCTCGCCAAAGCCGATCTCTCCATCGCGCGACGCTATAGCCTGCTGGTCGAGGACGAAGGCTTGAGGGCGCGCGTGTGGGAGATGATCGCGGAAGAGTTCGAGCGGACGCGCGCGATGGTTCTGCTCATCACCGGCCAGAGCGAGTTGTTGGAGAACAATCCCGTCCTGACGCGCTCGATCCGCCTGCGTAACCCCTACGTCGATCCGATGAGCTTGATTCAGATCGAACTGTTGCGCCGCAAGCGCGGCGGCGAGGAGAGCGCGGAGTTGAACTACGCGCTCGCGGCGACGATCAACGGCATCTCGGCCGGCCTGCGCAACACGGGTTGAGACCTCCCGACGAACTCACGATAAACATCCGGCGCTAACTTGGCCGGGCGTCCGCCCCCGGCGTTGTTTCCACTTCATCCCAGATCAGCACGTTCTTCGTCTCGCGCAAGAGCAGCGAGCCGATGATGAAGGTGGCGGAGGCGACGATCATCGGGTAATAGAGTCCGGCGTAGATGTTGCCCGTGCTGGCGATGACCGACAGGCCGATGAGCGGCAACAGCCCGCCGAACACGCCGTTGCCGATGTGGTAGGGCAGAGACAGCGCCGTGTACCTGATCCGCGCCGGGAAGGCCTCGACCAGGTAAGCGGCAATCGGGCCGTAAACCATCGTCACCCATAGCACCTGTATAAAGACGAGCAGGATCAGCCCCCACGCGGCACGGTTGCCGAGGAGACTGTTGAGGCTCGTGTAAGTCAACACCTTCGGCGCGTTCTGTAGATTGCCGGCGGCGTCCCTCGTCTGCGGCGTCAGGCTGATCGCGCCGGTCACTTCGTGTCGCCGCGACACGGCCGTCACGACGTTCGACCCGGCCACCGCCTGCATCCCCCGATAGATCGGCAGGTACGTGACGACGGCCAGCAGGCAGCCCGCCATGATGATCCACTTGCGCCCCACTCTATCCGAGAGCGCGCCGAAGACGACGAAGAACGGCATCCCCAAAAGCAACGCGATGGCGACGATGTAGTTGGCCGAAGTCGCGTCCACGTTGAGAATCGATTGCAGGTAAAAGAGCGCGTAGAACTGCCCCGTGTACCAGACGACGCCCTGACCCGCCGTCGCGCCGAACAGCGAGAGCAGCACGATCTTCAAATTGCTCCATTTCGTGAACGCTTCCCTGAGCGGTTTCGCCGAAGTCATGCCCGCGCTTTTAACATGCTGGAAAATGGGCGACTCTTTCATCCGCAGCCGGATGTAGAGCGAGACGCCAACGAGAAAGATCGAGATGATGAACGGGATGCGCCAGCCCGCGAACGAGCCGGTGCGCCCGGCGAACGCGTCCGCGCTCATCATGTTCTGCACGACGAGGATGACGGCCAGCGAGAGGAAGAGTCCGAGCGTCGCCGTGATCTGGATGAAGCTCGTGTAGAAACCGCGCCTGCCGTCCGGCACGTGCTCGGCGACATAGACGGCCGCGCCCCCGTATTCGCCGCCGAGCGCGAGACCCTGAAGGATTCGTATGAAGAGCAGGATGATGGGCGCGGCGATGCCGATCTGCGCGTAGGTCGGCAAAAAGCCGATGACGGCCGTGGCGCCGCCCATGATCAGCAGCGTGACGAGAAAGGCGTATTTCCGTCCCACGATGTCGCCGATGCGCCCGAAGAAGAGCGCGCCGAAGGGGCGCACGACGAAGCCGACGGCGAACGTGGCGAGATACGCGATGTAGGCGAAGGTGTCGTTGCCCGGCGGATAAAAGAGCGGGGAAATGACGGCGGCGAGGCTGCCGAAAATATAGAAGTCGTACCATTCGATCATCGTGCCTACGGCGGAGGCGGTGATGATCTGCCGGATTTTATAGTCGCCGGAAGTCCTTTGGTAAGCGGCGCTGCTCTGTCCCGCATCCGCCGTTGATAAATTATCCCGCATCGTCTCCGTCTCTCAACCGTCTGAATATCTTCCCTTCCTAAAGCCGCATCGCCCCATTTAGCGCGCGAAGCGGTTTGCGATTGTACAGGCCGCGAAATGAAGTTGAAATGTTTTGTGCGTGTTCGCCACTAAGTAAGTAGACAGGGACAAACAATAGTTACGCGCCGCGTGAGGCTGCAACCTCGCGTTACGGGCGGAGAATCGTCCGGCGGCAAGCGCCGCTCGGGAGATGCCGGGCGGGTGTGTCCCGCGCGCCCGAAAAATTTAAAGGAGCAGGGCCGGCAACACCCGACGCCGGCAACATTTCTACGCCAATATACTGGTGGCTTGAGGTCGGAAACTCGCGGACGTGCATGTCTCGATTGAGTTCGGCGGCAGGCCAAAGCAATTGGCGCGCGTCGCTCGATAGTGTCGCAAAACATCTTCCGGCCGCACAGGCATTCGAGTTGAAGATGGGGCTCGCGCCTCAACGCTCTGTGGAGTTTGTGTAGCCGGACGTGTTTGGCAAACACCCTCTGAGCAGTTACTTCACCAATGGGGGAACACATGATGATGACGAAACATTCTCACCGCCTCTACGGAAGCGGCAGACTACGCCTGTGCCTCGCCTTAACATTACTGATTCTCTTTTCCGTCGCCGCTGCGCCTGCTTACGCGCAGGGCACCGACTTCTTCGACGATCTCAGCACCTTTACCCCAGGCCAGCGCTGGCAAAAGGCCGACTGGGTTAATGGTAGCGAAATGAACGTGTGTTGGCGTAAGGATCACGTCAAATTCGGCTTGTCGCCCGACAAGATGATCCTGCAACTCGATAACGAACCCTGTCCTGTGATTAACCCCAAGCCCTATGCGTCGGGCGAGCTTCAAAGCCTCGATCCATACGGCTACGGCAAATTTGAGACGCGCATGAAAGCCGCGAACGGGTCGGGACTGGTGACATCTTTCTTCATTTACACCGGCTCGTATCATGGTGCCACCGACCATGACGAAATAGACATCGAAATTCTCGGCAAAGAAAGTGTCGCGGGACAGGGTTATCCCTCCAAGATACAGTTTCACTACTATACAGACGGCATCAGCGGCCCCGAAGTGACTATCGACGTTGGCGTCGACCTGTCCGCCGCATACCACAGGTACGGGTTCGTATGGTCAGCGGATAAGATCGAGTTTTATTTTGACGGCGTCCTGTTGCATACGATGGCTAAGGAGAATCTCAATCCCCTTACGGGGGTCCTTGTTCCCATTCCGACCGAGCCGGGCAAAATTATGGCGAACCTGTGGACTGCCACGCCCGGCACGGGGGAGGAAGCCTGGCTCGGCGTTTTCACTTATCCGGGCACACCCATCCGCGCCGGGTACGACTGGATACTGTACGATTCAACGCCGTAACGCGCCGGATATGACGCCTCTCCTCGTTCGCCGGATGCCGGAAGTATCCGGCGAACGTCGCCGGCATCTCCTGCTGAGTACGTCGCGAAAACTCCGTAGCAGAGCAAAGAAGGCTCAGGCTACCGCCGCGCACTGGCTTATCGTGCGGCGGTAGCCTGCCTGTATCCATAGCCCTTATCTATGCGAGACGACGCTATAGCGCCCGCCCGCGAACAGCGTGGCTCTCAACTTCAAAGGCGGCAGCGGGCGGGCGATGCCGCGCATGAGCCGGCGCTGGCTGGCACTCGGACTATAATCGTCGGCAGACAATTAAGAGTAAAAGCCGGTGAACATTCCATCGTTCCCTCTCTTCACGGAACCACGCTCCACCGGCGAGGCAAGCCTCAAAGTTAATTGAGGGCGTCCGCGCGTGCTATCATCGAACGAAAGATTTTTACATTTTGAGTAAACGGGGAAGAGGGGTTTTGCCCGCCGGGTGCGGGCGACCGTTCGACATTTAAATCATGCGCGTACTTGTGACGGGCGGCGCGGGCTACATCGGCAGCGTGGTGACGGAGGAACTGGTGCGCGACGACCACGAGGTCGTCGTCTATGACAGTCTCTACAAAGGCCATCGCGGCGCGGTGGTCGCGGGCGCACACCTCGTCGAAGCGGATTTGCTGGACGGCGCGAGGCTGCGTCAGGTCTTCCGCGAGCAGCGCACGGAGGCCGTCATCCACATGGCGGCCGATTCGCTCGTCGGCGAGTCGGTCACGAACCCCGCGAAGTATTACCGCAACAACGTCGTCGCCGGACTCGCCCTGCTCGACGCGATGAACGACTCCGATGTCCGACGCCTCGTCTTCTCCTCGACCGCCGCCACCTACGGCGAACCGGAGAAGCAGCCTATCGAAGAGACAGACCCGACCGCCCCGACGAACACCTACGGCCAGACCAAGCTTGCCTTCGAGCACGCCCTGCCGTGGTACGAACGCGCCCACGGCATCCGCTATGCCTCCCTGCGCTACTTCAACGCGGCCGGCGCAACCGCCCTCTGCGGCGAGATGCACGACCCCGAAACGCACCTTATCCCCATCATCCTGCAAGCGGCCGCGGGCAAGCGCGAGCAAGTGGAAATCTACGGCGAAGACTACCCCACGCGCGACGGCACATGCGTGCGCGACTACATACACGTCGTCGATCTCGCGCGCGCGCACATACTCGCTCTCTCCATCCTCGACACCCGCAGCGCCATCTACAACCTCGGCTGCGGCGGCGACGGCTACACGGTCAAAGAAGTCATAGACGTGGCGCGCGCCGTGACGGGGCGCGACATCCGGGTGCGCGTCGCCGCGCGGCGCGCCGGCGACCCGGCCTTCCTCGTCGCCAGTTCCGCACGCATCAAAACGGAACTCAACTGGACGCCCCAATACCAGGACCTCCGCCTCATCATCGAATCCGCCTGGACGTGGATGCAGTCGCACCCCGACGGTTATCAGGATTAGCGACGAGTTAATTCCCGCCCGCACCGCGCGCGATCTGCGCCGGGGCAGAGGCCACCGTGGCCTCCGCCCCGACATTCCGCACGCCTTCCCGCACGCATAATTCCCGTTCGCCCTGCCGCGCGGCGAAGTTGAGCGAACGCCGATGCCTTTACGCAGATCGACGCGGCGACCGCCGCCCCCTGCTGTATAATCCCGCCTCTCACGCACCGCGCCGCCCACCACGGCGAGCCGCCACGCCCGCCAACTTTCGAAGTTGACGAGAATTTATCAACAGAGCAGGAAACGAGCTTCACCGATGACAAAAGACGAACTTCTCAAGGTGATCGAAGAGTCGGTTGAGGACAAACGCATGTCGCTCAACCTGAACGGCAACCTACTGATGGAACTGCCCCCGGAGATCGGGCGGTTGACCAACCTCACAGACCTTCACCTCAACGGCAATCAACTGACGGAGTTGCCGCCGGAGATCGGGCAATTGACCCGCCTCACACATCTCTATCTTGAGAGCAACCAACTATCGAAGTTGCCGCCGGAGATCGGGCAGTTGACCGGCCTCACAGAGCTTCACCTGAACGGCAACCGGCTGACCGAGTTGCCGTCTGAGATCGTGCGTCTGACGAACCTGCGGGAGTTGAGTCTCAGCAACAACGGCCTGACGAAGTTGCCGCCTGAGATCATACGACTGAATCACCTCGAAGTGCTTCACCTCAGCCACAACCGACTGACGAAGTTGCCGCCGGAAATCGGGCACTTGACCGGCCTGACATGGCTCAACCTCAGCCACAACCAATTGACAAAGTTGCCCCCGAAGGTCGTGCGGCTGCACGACCTCCGAACGCTTCATCTCGGCTATAACCAATTGACGGAGTTGCCGCCGGAGATCGGGCAGTTGACCAACCTGACATGGCTCAGCCTGATAGGTAACGCTCTGACTATACTGCCGCCGGAATTCATCCGGCTGACCAATCTTGAGTGGCTCGACCTCGATCAGAATAACCTCACGGAGTTGCCGCCGGAGTTAAAACAACTGACGAAGCTCACGCGCCTCTACCTCGCCAATAATCTGCTGCCCGTCCCCCCGGAAATTTTAGCGAAAACAGACGAGCCGCAGATGATCCTTAACTATTATTTTCAGCACCGGGCAGGGAGCAAGAAGCCTCTGAACGAGGCGAAGATGCTGGTGGTAGGGCAGGGCAGCGTGGGGAAGACTTCGCTGGTGAGACTCTTGACGGAAGATAAGTTCGACCCGAGCGAGAACAAGACGGACGGCATTGACATCAGGCCGTGGCAGGTTGAGGTCAACGGCCAATCCGTGCGCCTGAACGTGTGGGACTTCGGCGGGCAGGAGATTATGCACGCCACGCACCAGTTCTTTCTCACGAAGCGCAGCCTGTACGTGCTGGTGCTGGACGCGCGCCTCGGCGAAGAGGAGAACCGGCTCGAATACTGGCTCAAGATCATCCAGAGCTTCGGTAAAGACTCGCCCGTCATCATCGTCGGCAACAAGGTTGACCAGCAGGGACTAGACCTTGACCGTCGCGGCTTGCAGGCCAAGTACGCGAACATCAAAGCTTTCGTCGAAACCTCCTGCCGGAATAAGCAGGGGATTGACGACTTGAAAGCAGTCATCACGCGCCAGGTCGGCGCGCTTGAACACATCCACGACCAACTGCTGGCGAACTGGTTTGCCGTCAAGGAACGGCTGGAACGGATGAAGGAGGATTACATCCCCTTTCAAGATTACGTGCGGCTGTGCCGCGAGGAGAACATCCGCGACGAGACGAGCCAGAACATCCTCATCGGTTTCCTGCACGACCTCGGACTGGTCTTGAACTTCCGCGACGACCCGCGTCTGGAAGAGACGAACATTCTGAATCCCGAATGGGTCACTAACGGCGTCTACAAAATCCTGAACTCCAACAAGCTGTTCCAGACTCGCGGGATGCTTGAGCGACAGTGGCTCGGCAGGATTTTGGACAAGCGAAAATATCCGCAGGACAAGCACCTGTTCATCCTGAACATCATGCGCAAGTTTGAACTCTGTTTCGATTTCGCCGGATTCCCGGATGAGAGATTTCTCATTCCCGACCTGTTGACCAAGGAAGAGCCGGACACCGGCGATTGGAGGGGCGCGCTCGCCTTCCAGTACCACTACAGCGTGCTGCCGACGAGCATCATCTCGCGTTTCATCGTGCGCATGCGTCGGTATATCAACCGGAACACGCTCTGGCGGACAGGGGTGGTGTTGAAGAACGAGGAGGGGAATCGCGCGCTCGTCAAGGCCGACATCGAGGACGGCAAGATTTTTATCTGGGTGAGCGGCCCCGAACACTCGCGCCGGAGATTCCTCGAAGTCATCCGCTCGGACTTCGACTCGATTCACGAGACCATCCCCGGCCTCGTCGTCGCCCAGAAAGTGCCGCTGCCCGCGCGCCCGGACATCGCGGTTGATTACAAACACCTGCTGCGGCTGGAAGCGAACGGCTTCTGGGACTGGATACCGGAGGGGCTGGAAGAGACCGTCAACGTCAAACTCCTACTCGACGGCATCGAGACCGTGGAGTCGCGCCGCGAGCGGCAGGAGAATCGAAGCAGGCAGGAGCGACCGGAGACTCCGCCGCCCGTCCTCCCTCCCGTGTCTCCCGCAACCGACGCTCTCGAACCGAGGGACACGGAATTACTTGAAATCATGACCCGAATGAAAATCAAACTCGATTCCAACAGCGAGAAGTTCGCGAAGAGATGTCTCCTTGCGAATCTGGTTCTGCTGTTGGCGGTAGGTGCGGCGCTGGGTTATCTGATTTATAAGTTCACATGGGACAAGATGGAGCCGTGGACGTACCTCATCGGCTTCCTCGCCCTCGTCGGCTCTTATGGCTACTTCGCCATCACCCAAAGGGAATCCTCTCCAAAAGCCATCTACGAGCATCTGGTCGAAAGTAAAAAGCTCAAGAACTACACGAACGCGGGCTTCGATTTAGAGAAGTACCGAAAACTCGCGGGGCATAGGGGTGAGTGAAACTCGCGTGGGCGTAAAGGCAGGCGCACCCGCGCGGGCACGAGGAATTAGGCCGGGAACTTCGGGCGGCGGGAGGAACGTTGAGGGAAAACTAAGGCGGGCGGCTCTCTGTGATTTACCACAGAGAGCCGCCCGCCTTAAGTGTGAAGTGCGCCGACAGTGTGAAGCGCGGCGACGCGCGCTCTTGTCTAAGCGTCGCCGCAACCGTTCAGCGGCGCGATTTCATGCGTTGTCCGGCAGCCGGGTTGGACTTGGACGACTTCTTCGTGGCCGGGTTTTTCATGGCCGGGCTTTTCAAAGCACCGGCGGCAGACTCGGCGGGCGTCGCCACAGCTTCGACGTTGACCAGGAAGCGGAAGAAGCCGTTCTGCATCACGCCGAGATTGAACTCGATGTTGACCGACGCGCCCGGCGCGACCTGCACGGGCGTGATCAGCGAAATGCCGGAGTTCAACCCGCCGCCGTTCGGTTGAGCGGGCGGCGTCTCGGCTTGTGTGCCCGAGACCGGCACACTCTCCCCGGTGCTGAGCGTCACGTTGAAGTTCGCGGCGTCGGAAGGCACGACGCGCAAATCGGCCTGCCCGTTGCCCGGCGCGTAGCCGGGGCTGTTGAGCGTCGTCATATCGACCACGCGGAAGCGCAGGCGCGTCACCATCCCGCCGGTACTGTTCGTGAACTTGCGACGAATTTTCAACGTGCCGAACGCGCCGTTCGCGACGGGCGTGCCGACGCGCAGGCGGTTCTGGCAAACGCCCCCGCCCGCGCACGAATCGATTTGCGACGCCTTGATCGTGGCGTTGCGCTGGATGGGCGAGGCGAGGTTTTCCGGGGCGGGCGCGCCGAGGATAGACTGCGCCCCGTTGAACACGCCCGCCGACGTGGAGACGAAGATGAAATCGTTGGCGTTGTTGTCCGTATCCTGCGGCAGGCCGCTGAGAAGTTTGCGCGCGAAGGCATACTGGCCGTCAGTTGAGCCGACGGGCGCGAGGCCGTTCGTTTCGTAGTAGAGCGGGTCGGCGGCGGTCGAGAAGCCGGCGGCGTCGAGACGCGTGTTGAGCGTCAGGTCGGTGGCCGAGCCGAAGACGGCGACGCCCGTGTCGTCGGAAATGTCGGCCGCGTAAGTGCGGTTGGCGGCGGCCGCTCCCGCCAGCGTGTAATTGTTGTTCGCGCCGAGATAGTGGCCGCGCGCGGGGATGAGCGTGCCCGCCGGGACGACGAAGCGCACGTTGCCGTCGGCAGCGGCGACCGCCCACCCGGCGGAGTTGTCGGCCGTGTCAACCGCGACGGGCGCGTTCGTGTTGTTGTAGATTTCGACGAACTCGTCGAGTTGGCCGTCGGACGCGGCGGCCGTGCCCTCGCCACGCAGACGGAACTCGGAGATGAGCACCTGCCCGGCCACCGGGAGCGGACAGACGTTGCCCCTGCCGTTCGTGTCGTCATCGGCCTGATCGGGGTTGGCGACGTAGCGGCAGTTGTCCGTGTCGTCGGGCACGCCGTCGTTATCATCGTCGGGGTCGCAGGCGTTGCCCAGTCCGTCGCCGTCCGTGTCGGTCTGATCGTTGTTGGGCGTGGACGGGCAGTTGTCCGCGCCGTCGCCGATGCCGTCGGCGTCGGCGTCGGGCTCGAAGTCGAAGGTCGTATCGTTGCGGTTGATGCCGATGGTGAAGGCGTCCACGTTGCCGTCGTAGCCGTTAGGCCACGGCCCGCCGGCGCGGAAGAGGAGGGTGCCCCTGGTTTCAGGCGTGCCGCCATCGAAGATGGTTGCGTTCGGGAAATTGGCGAGCACCTGCGCCCACGTGCAGGGAGCATTCTGCGGGCAGATACCGTTGCTGCCGTTCGCGCCCGGCCTCGACGCATAGAACCTGCCGTTCACCAAAGGCTGCCACGTCTGCCAGACGTTCTGCTGCGGGTTCGTGCCGGTCTGGTAAGGCTCGAAGACGAGGCGACCCTGATAGGCGGCGTTTCCGCCCGCCCCGTCGTAGTCGATGTCGAACTGGAGCGCGATGTCAACCGCCTGATCCGGGTTGGTGTTCTTAAAGGTGCTGTAACGCAGTTCGGTAATTTGGTCGAGCCGCGTTCCGGCGTAATCTCGCGTGCCGAGGATGTGGCGACCCGTCGAGTTGACGATCAGGAAGGCGCTGCCTTCGCCGAGCGGCGGCGCGGCCGGGCCGGTCTCGAAACCGCCGGAGCCGGTCGCGCCTTCGTTGAAGAAGAACCAGTTGTTCATGTTCGCGGGCGAGACGACGATTGGCGTATTGGTCAGCAGGCTGCTGTTCGTCATCGTAAAAGCCCAGGGGGTTTCGGGGTTCGCGATGCCGTTGCCGCCCGTGTCGTAACCGGCGCGCGTGCGGATATAGGGATGATAGTTGGAGTTGGCCGGGTGCGGGAGCGCGCCGCTCATGACCTGCGGGTTAGAGCCGATGGTGTTGAGGTTGCGCACGCGCTCGCCGTCCGCGTCGAGATGTTCGACGACGAGGCGGAAGGTGTTGTCGGCGAAGATGGTGACGTAGTAGTTGACGAACGAGCCGGGTTCGGCCGCCGTCTGCGCCGAATTGTCTTCGGGCAGGCCACACATCGCGCCGTTGCCGAACTCGAAGTTGCCGTTGATGAGAAACTGTTTGTTCCAGCACATGCCGATGCCCTGCGGGTTGTTGTTCTGGAACCAGATGGCCGGGTCGCCGTCGTGCGCGGGAGAGGCCAGCGGCGTGTTGCCGTTGGGCGTCTCGGACGCGATCTCGCGCAGGAAACCGACCGTGACGAGATTGCCGCCCGCCGTCCAGTTGGCGGCGTAGGGATTGATGGCGATGGTCGTGTGGAAGGTCACGGAGCCGCCCGCCGGCAGTTGGCTCGGATTGACGGTCTGCGAGGCGTTGTACCTGAAAGAGGTCGGGCGGTTCGTGCCCGTGGTGGGTGAGCCGGTGGCGCGGGGGCCTGTGTGAGTGCCGTCGAAGCCGGGCACGGGGGTTGTGGTCGCGGCCGACGAGGCGGACGAGAAATAGAACGCGGCAACGGCTGAGAGCAACAGCGCGGCGAACGCAAAACGAGTGCGGGGCAACATTTTCATGTGGGATTCTCCTGACGAGGGCTGAGGAAGCATAAGCGGTGGGTTACGGCCTGACCCGTTGCGCATACTCCGGAGGCTATATAGAGTCGGGCTATATAGTTTCTGCGCGGCGTGCCAGAAGTGCGGCACGTTTGTGGCGTGGGCGGATAATAGTCGTCGTGCGATGCCAAGTCAACCTGGTGGACACCGATGAAAGCGGGAGTCGAGGGAAAACAGGAGTTGAAAGTCGGAGCGAATGAGGCACGGCCTCTGTCTCTCACCGGCCTTCGCCGTCAGGATGTTTCCCCCTCCGAGGCGAGAAACTGATTCAACTCGTGCGCGGCGGGGAGCGCGGCGCGCGCGCCGAGGTCGCGGCATTTGAGGGCGGCGACGGCCGAGCCGAGCGTGAGGCACGTTTCGATCTCTTCGCCCTGCAGGAGTCCGTAGAGGAAGCCCGCGTGGAAGGCATCGCCCGCGCCGGTCGTGTCGCGGCAGCCGCCGGGGACGGGAAAGGCCGCCCCTTCGATGAACGCGTCCGCGTGGTAGAGCAGCGCGCCGCGCACGCCGAGCGTCATGCCGACGACGGCCGTTTCGTGCAGCCGCGTTTTCAGTTCCAGAAGCGCGGCGCGCTCGTCCGCGATGCCGGTCAGGCGGCATGGAAACTCCGAGGAGGAGATGAGCACGTCTATGTGCGGGAGGAGCTCGGGCAAGCCTTCGTAGATGTTGTCGATGTCGGCGGAGACGACGGTGCCGGCGGCGCGCGCCGCGCGTGCAAGGCGGGCGCAGGCCGGCGGGTCGTGCGCGTCCAGATGCAGCACGCGCCCGCGCGCGGCAAACTCTACGGGCGCGTCTTCCGCCCGGTAGGCCAGCCGCTCGTCTCGATCCCACATGATCGTGCGCTCGCCGGTGCGTGCGTCGATGACGATGAAGGCGATCTGGTTGCGCGCGCCCTCGACCACCTGCGCAAACTCTACATCGACGCCCTCCGCCCGGAGCGTCTCCAGCCCGAATTGTCCTTCCGCGTCCGAGCCGAAGCGTCCGGCATAGGCCGTGCGCAGGCCGAGACGTTTGAGCGCGACCATGGCCGAAGCGGTTTGCCCCCCCGCCGCCTGCGCGTGCGCGCTGAGCCGCGTCTTCGTGTCGAAGGCCGGATAGGCGGGCACGACGATCAGGTGATCCACGGCGTTCAGGCCGAAGCCGACGGCATCGAACTCTCTCTCATCCGGCAACTGAAAAGGGAATCGCAACTCGGGTTTTCCTCTCCGACTCTCGATGCGTTAAACTAACATTTAAAGTCGCCATTAGTCAGTTGTCCGTGGTCAGTTGTTTCGCCTGACCCGGCTTGAATTTTTCACTCTCGGCGCGCGAGTTGCCCGACCACAAACAAAGGACAACTGACCACGGACGACGGACAGCTTTTAGCGTATGACCCTCGAAGAGAAACTCAGGAATCTGCCCGTCTCGCCCGGCGTCTACATACACAAGGACGAGGCGGGCAAGATTATTTACATCGGCAAGGCGAAGAATTTGCGCAACCGCGTGCGCTCCTACTTCCAGTCGGGGCGCGGGCACGACCGCAAGACACGCGAACTCGTGCGTCGCATCGTCGATCTCGAATTCATCGTCACCGACACGGAGGTCGAAGCCCTCGTCCTCGAATCGAACCTCATCAAGAAGCACAAGCCGCGCTACAACGTCGCGCTCAAGGACGACAAGCAATACCCGCATCTCAAGTTGACGATCAACGAGGCTTTCCCGCGCGTCATGATCACGCGCCGCATCCAGCGCGACGGCGCGCTCTACTTCGGCCCCTTTCTCCCGGCCTCGCTCGCGCGGCGCACCATCGACCTCATCAACCGCACGTTCCAACTGCGCACCTGCGACATCGAGATCGACGGCAAACTCCCGCGCCCGTGCCTGGAATACCACATCAAACGCTGCCTCGGCCCCTGCGTCCGGGGCTTGTGCACGCCGGAGGAATACACCGAGTCTGTGCGCGACGTGCGCCTGTTTCTGGAAGGCAAGAACAAGGAGCTGGCCGACGAGTACGCGGGGCGCATGGAGCGCGCGTCCGAGGAGATGCGCTACGAACTCGCCGCCAGGTATCGAGACTTGCGGAAGACCGTGCTCGCCGTCTCCGAGACGCAGAAGATGGCGACCTCGCCCGACCGCGACGTGGACATCTTCGGCTATTACCGCGAGGCGCAGCGGCTCGCACTCCAACTCTTCACCATGCGCGAGGGCAAGATCGTCGGTCGCCGCGAGTTCTTCTGGGAAGATTTATCGGCCGACGAGTTCGACCCGGCCGAATTCCTGAGCGAAGTTTTGACGCAATACTATTCGACCGATTACGTGCCGCTGGAGATTCACGTGCCCGTGGATTTCGAGGATCGGGAACTGCTGGAGCGCGCCCTGACGGAGCGGCGCGGCCGCCGCGTGCGCATACTCGACCCGCAGCGCGGCGAGAAGCGAGACATGATCGCGCTCGTCGAGAAGAACGCGCAGATCGCTTTCGAGCAGCGCTTCCGCGTGCTCAAGCCCGACATGGAGCGCGTGCTCGAAGAGTTGCAGGAGACGCTGGAGTTGCCGCGTTTTCCGGCACGCATCGAGTCGTTCGACATCTCGAACATTTCGGGCGCGGAGAACGTGGCGGCGATGGTGGTGTGCGAGAACGGCAAGATGAACCGCGCCGAAGGCCGCCGCTTCAAGATCAAGACGGTCGAAGGCGCGAACGACGTGGCCTCTATGCGCGAGGCCGTCGCGCGCCGCTACCGCCGCCAGCTCGACGAGAACAATTCGCTGCCCGACCTCGTGATGATCGACGGCGGCAAGGGACAACTGAACGCCGCCGCCGACGCCATGCGCGAACTCGGCCTCGAAGCCATCCCCATGATCGGCGTGGTCAAACCGCCACGCCGCCACAACGAGGTCTCGCACCTCCTGGTCAAAGGGCGCGAGCACGAACCCGTCTATCTCGATTCGCACTCGACGGTGCTTCGTCTCATCCAGTTGATCCGCGACGAGACGCACCGCGCCGCCGTCACCTATCACCGCAAGCGGCGCGAGATACGCGACTTCACTTCGGAACTGACGGAGATACCCGGCGTGGGCGATAAGCGCAAGAACCGTCTGCTCCGCAACTTCGGCTCCATCGCGCGCATCGCGCAGGCCACCGCCGCCGAACTCACGCCCTTCGTCGGCCGCCAAACCGCCGAAGAGATCGCCACGCACTTCGGGCGACAACGCGCGCTCGCCGGATTCGGCGAGGCTGCCGACGCCGGGGCAACCGCTACAGCGGCCGGCACGAGCGTTGATGTCGCCGCAACGAATGTTGATGTCGCCGCAACGAATGACGACGGCGCGGACATGGGCGCGGACGAGGGCACGGGCGCGGATGGGGGCGTGGTCACGGGCGCGGATCGAGGCGCGGACGAGACGCCGCTAGAGGTTGAGACGCGTCTCGACGACCCGGAAGGCGACGCGGCGGACTTGCAGCCGATCCGCTCGGTCGATCACAACGGCGAGGTGCGCAGGCCGCGCAAACGGGCGCGCAAGCGCGGCGAGCGTTCCACGAATCCCCACGGCGTCAAGCGCGAGCGCATCGGCAAAGCGGCGGACGCAACGGATGAAGAGAGCGCGCCCGTCGGGGATTAAAGAGTTAATCACCGGCGCGGGGCGGAAGTGTTAATCACCGGCGCGGGATGGACGTATGAAACACATCGGCATCATTCCGTTCGTAGGCTTCGCGGTGGCATTCGTCTACATCCTGAACGCCGAGATGCGACCGGCGGCGAAGCGCAAGGCTTTTCGCCTGACGATCATCCTGTCCGCCCTGTCCCTGCCGGTTGTCATGCTGCTGGACGGGATTGAAGTTGAACTGCTGATTTTCGTGTTGCCCGTTCTGGCGGTGGTGACGTTCATCACTATCAGGTACACAAAATTCTGCGAATGGTGCGGCACGGCCGTGCAGACGAACCAGCCGTTCGTTAATAAAGAGCAATGCCCGCGTTGCGGAACATCCCTGAAGTAGGGTTTGAGAGGCGCGTTGGCCGAGACGGAAGGCTTGCGGCGGCAGCGTCGGGCACGGAAGGCGTGCCGCCGTGACGTCGTCGGGCACGGCATCCGCGCGTGCGCGTCGATCCGCGCGATTGCTTCCGCTGTGCGCGGGTCAAAAGTGTGGAGGGTTTGAAGCTTCGGGCGGCGCAGACACGTTTCATTAATTTCAGGGGAGAAGTGTGATGAAAACTGACAACGGACGGACAACCTCTGTGTGGATGCGGACGGCGGACGTGCCGCCGCAGACGCAGCTCATGGCGGACGCGCGGGCGGACGTGGTCATCGTCGGCGCGGGGATCGCGGGGCTGACGACCGCCTACCTGTTGACGAAAGAGGGCAAGCGCGTCGTCGTTGTGGACGACGGCCCCGTCGCCGGCGGCGAGACGTGTCGCACGACCGCACACCTCGTCAACGCGCTCGACGACCGTTATTACGAACTCGAACGACTGCACGGCGAGCGGGGCGCGCGCCTCGCCGCCGCCAGCCACACGGCGGCGGTTGATAAGATCGAAGCAATCGTCAACGAGGAAGGCATCGAGTGCGACTTCACGCGGCTCGACGGTTATCTCTTCGTCCCGCCCGGGGAAGACCCTGAGGAACTCGGCAAGGAACTCCGCGCCGCGCACCGCGCCGGTTTGACGGAGGTGGAGCACGTCGAGCGCGCGCCCGTCGAATCGTTCGACACGGGGGCGGCCTTGCGCTTCCCGCGTCAGGCGCAGTTTCACATCCTGAAATACCTGCGCGGCCTGGCCGAAGCCGTGCGGCGCGCGGGCGGCGAGATTTACACCGGCACGCACGCGTGCAAGATCGAGGGCGGCGCAGAGGAGGCGCGCGTCGAGACGACGAACGGCGCGACCGTGACGGCGCGCGCCGTGGTCGTCGCGACCAACTCGCCCGTCAACGACCTCGTCGCCATTCACACGAAGCAGGCGCCGTATCGCACGTTCGTCGTCGGCGGGCGCGTGCCGCGCGGGAGCGTGCCGCAGATTCTCCTGTGGGACACGCTCGACCCTTATCACTACGTGCGCCTGCAGCGCGTCGACGGCGGAGAGACGGCGGAGAGCGCGGGCGGCTACGACGTTTTGATCGTCGGCGGCGAAGACCACAAGACGGGGCAGGCGGACGACGCGGAGGAGCGTTTCCGGCGGCTCGAAGAGTGGACGCGCGAGCGTTTTCCGCAGGTCGAGGAGTTCGAGTTTCGCTGGTCGGGGCAGGTCATGGAACCTGTGGACGGCCTCGCCTACATCGGGCGTAACCCGCTCGACAGCAACAACGTCTACATCGCCACGGGCGACTCCGGCAACGGCATGACGCACGGCACGATTGCCGGCATGTTGCTCACCGATCTGATTTCGGGGCGCGAAAATGAGTGGGCTGAACTCTACGACCCGTCGCGCAAGACGCTCGGCGCGATCCGCGATTTCGCCGAAGAGAATTTGAACGTCGCGGCGCAGTACACAGACCTCGTGACGCCGGGCGAGGTGTCGGACGTCTCCGAGATCAAGGCGGGCGACGGTGCGATCATTCGCCGTGGATTGACGAAGGTGGCCTGTTACAGGGACGAGGCGGGCGCGCTCCACGAACGTTCCGCCATCTGCGCACACCTCGGCTGCGTCGTCCGCTGGAACTCCACGGAGAAGACCTGGGACTGCCCCTGCCACGGCTCGCGCTACCAGCGCGACGGCCACGTCGTCAACGGCCCCGCGATCAACGGGCTGGCCGAGGCGCAGACGGGAAACGATGAATGATGAATGATGAACGATGAATGATGAACGATGAATGATGAGTGACAAGCGATGAATGACGAATGATGAGTGATGAATGATGAAGTGAAGGCATCGCGTCTTTACTTCATCGCCCATCGTGCATAGTTCATCGCCCATGGTTCATCGCCCATGGTTCATCGCTCAGCGTTCCTGCGTTCGCCCGTTCATTATGGTCGCAGCGAGACGCGATAGATCATGTGGTTGCCGACGCGCTCGCCCGCGTCGCGCGTGTACCAGAGGTCTATGTTTCGCAGGTCGGCGGGAGCGGTCGCGTCGGCGACGACGTAGGAGAGCGGCGTCGCGGCGGCGCGCTCGCGTGTGTAGGAGGAGATGTAACCGGCGTATGCGCGCGCTTCGGCCGCGAGGTCTGCCGGCGTGACGGGTGCGCGGGCGGCGTCGAGGCCGTTCAGGACGCGCGCCGCGCCGAAGACGGCCGTGCGAAAGGGATGCGGGCGGCCGATGAAGTCTGCGAAGCGTTCGGCGTCAATGTTCGAGTAGTAGAGTTGCCGGTAGAGCCGCTCTTTCTCTTCGGCGTGCGCGGCGCCGGAGAAGACGGACATGTGCGGCGACCAGAGCACGGCCTGCGGCGCGACTGTGGGCAGCCGGTCGGCCAGCGCGAGGTCTGGACAGAAAACCACGCGCCGCCGCCGCCCCGGCGAGGCCGCCTCGAATTCACCTTCCGAACGCGCCAGCTCCGACAGGCGCAGGTAGACGGGACGCACCTCGTCGCTCCACAGGTTGAGACGCGATGCGCCCCGCGTCGCGACGACGACTTCAAACGACGCCCAGCCGAGCGCGGCGAGCGCGCACCCGGCCAGAACTTTTCGCGGGATGCGCAGGCGCGGCGCGTGCTCTTCTTCATCCACGCGCGCCCTCCATCTCCCTTCTTCGTCTTCACCTACGCGCGCGCGCCTGCTCGCTTCTCCATCTCCACGCGACGCGCGCCCTTCTTCGTCTTCAAGCGACGCGCGCCCTTCTCCGCCGCCGACGCGCGCCGTTGCGCGGCCGCAGACGAGCACAAACGCGAGCGCGAGCGCGAGGAGCGAGACGTAGTTGGTGATGAATTGCTCGTAGTGGACGGGCTGGAGCGAACGCCCCGTGAAGAGTTGTTGATTGAAGACGACGAAGGGCGTGAGCGCGAACGAGGCGCAGAGGAGCGCGGACTGCGCGCGCGGCGCGAGCCGTCCGCGCCACGCGCCGAACAGGAGCAAGACGAGCGCGAGCAGGCCGAGCAGTTCCGACGTGCGCAGGAGATCGGGCGCGCGCGTGTGTGCGAGCGCCTGCGTCGCGTCCATCGTTGCGGCGCGGCGCGCGAGCAGCCACGCATAGGGCGCGAGCGAGACGGCGGCGAGGGCGGCGATGATCATGAACGCGCGCGCGGCGCGGCGGCGTTCTACGCGCGGCGCGGCGGCCAGCCACAGGCAGGCAAAGCAGGCGAGCCAGGCGGCGGCGGCCGTCCACAGGTAAAAATAGGAATAGACCAGGAGCGCGAAAGTCAGCCCGGCGAAGACGGCGTTCGCGCGCGCGGCGCGTGGGCGGCGGCGGTCGTCCGTTGTCAGGGCGCGCCAGACCAGGAGGCAGAAGATGAAGAAGAAGGCGAACGGCAGGGCGGGGAGGTATCGTCGCAGAAAAGGCAGCGGCAGGTAGGCCGTCTCCAAACCGCGCAGGGTGCGCGCGGACTTCTGTATGAAGGTGCAGCAGCAGAGCACGACGAGCGCGATGGTCGCGGCCGCCGGCTCGTCGCGTGTGACGACATGGAGCAGGCGCGTGAGCGCGAGCGTGGTGGCGAAGGCGGCGAGCGGCCACAAGATGATGAAGACGGCGGCGGCCGGCAAGTTGAAGAGACGCGCCGGGAGCGCGACGGCGTAGGCGGCGACGAACTGGATCGAGAAGAGGGATTCGGCCTGCGGCGCGCCGGGCGCGTCGTCGCGTCCGGTATAGGGGTCGTTCAAGCGCGCGCGTCCTCGGATGAGCGCGTTCGCGTAAGCCTCGTAGGCGGCCTCGTCGAAGAAGAAAGAGAAACTCGCGCCGTGCCAGTCGCGCCCGCGCTCCAGCCACATGTGCGCCTGCGGGATGAGCGCGACGGCGGCCAGAGCCAGAGCCGCCGCGATGCCCCAACGCCAGCGCTTCGATTCATCCGTCATCCGGCGCAACAAATCACCTTCGCAGCGGGAAAGAGAAAACGGGCGCAAGCCTGAAAGTAAACTTGCGCCCGCTGCTGAATTATCGTTCGGACTACGGGCGAGAGGCCGCCTAGCTTTGCGGCGGCGGCGGCGCGGGCACGCTGCCGTCGGCGCGCGCGCCGGAAAAGTCGTAGGTCACGTGCAGACGCAGCGCGCCGTCCTTAACTTCGGAGCGCACGTCTTTGGCCTGCGCCCGGAGCGTGCCGTTGCTGGCCTGCACGGGGATGTTCAGGGAGAGTTGCGCGCCGCGCATCAGCACGAGCGGGTTGACCTTCTGGTTGATCGCCGTCTGGACGAAGCCCGTGATGAAGGGACTGGCGAGCGGCGAGACGCCTTCGAGGTTCACGCTCGTCACTTCGATCTGACCGTAGAGCGTCTGCTCTTCGGGTTTGAAGTAGAGCGTGATCTGGGCGTCGGCCGCGCCGCGAAAGTTCATGCAGTTGCCGAACACTTCGCGGCTGCCGCTGAAGGCGAGCGGCGCGACGATCTGCCCGGTCTTCAAACTCACGCCCGTGCGCACGCCGCCGCCCTCCTGCGCCACCACGATCTGGTTCGTGCAACCGCCCTGCTGCTGCTGCTCTTGCGCCCGCACGAAGCGAAAGCCCTGCGGCTGCTCCGGCGCGAGCGCCATCCGGGATTCTTTCGGCATCGCGGCGAGGCGAAACGCGGGCGCATTCAGGTCGCGGAAGATGGTGTTGAGCAGCGTGTCGAAAAATTTCTCGTCGAGCGTGAGGACGGCCGTGCCCGGCGGGTCGCCCGCCGCGTCGGGCGCTTGCAGGGGCGCGCCCGTCTGCGCCTGTTTCATGCGCGGCGCGCCCACGAAGATGTAGAACGTCAAGGCCGCGCCGAGGAGCACGCCGACAAGGAGCAGGAGGATGTATTTCATCTTCTTCTTTTACCTCGTCATTGAGCGGGCGATGCGGCGGGCGTCGAGCCGGTCGAGGGCGTCGAGCCGGTCGCGGGCGACGCGCCGGTGGTCGGAGCGCCGCCCGGCGAGTTGCCCCGCAGTTGCGTGTTCAGCATCCCCATCGCCACTTGGAAGAAGCCGGCGATTTCGCTCACGCGCTGCTTGATCTCCTGATCCGTCAACTTCGTCATGCCCGTGGGCAACTCAAAGAGCGAAGGCTCCACGGTCGTCTGAATGTCGCGCATGTCGGCGACGAGAGAGGCGCGTTTGACGCCCTGCACGTTGCCCGTGGATTGCCCGGTCAAGTCCGCGTGGAGCGGCAGCCCGGTCTCCTTGTCGACGTAGATGAAACTCTCGGTCGCCACGTCGCCCGCCGCCGAAGTGGTCTTGGCCGTGGCCGCGTGGCGATACTTGACGACGGTGCGCCCCTCGCGCTGTTCCTCGCCGACGCGCTCGACGCCGCGCTGGTTTTGCAGGTAGACGACCATCTGTCCCGGCGTCAGCGAGCGCACGTCGAAGCCGAGCAACTCCGGCGTGATCTCCGCGTATTGCTTGCGCGTCGGCAGGATGAGATAGCGTTTGTCGGCGCGGTCGAGGAAGATGACCTGGCCGATGACGGGAATGTTGTTGAAGGCATAGCGGCGGTTGTCGCCGTCGCGCGCCACTTCAACCGGGAGTTGCAGGGCTTTGGACTGGCCTTCGGCCGTCGCGGTGAAAACGAGCGTGCCCCTGTACTGCTCCGGCTCGCGCGTCTCGATGGAAACAACGTCGGCGAGCGTCGGCGTGGCGGCGGTGTTGGCGTTCGTGGCGTTGGTGTTCGCGGTGGAGAGGTTGGCGTTCGTCGTGGTCGTCCCCGGCTGGCAGGCCGCGCCCACGAGCGCGAGCGCGAGCAGGATGGCCGCACCGGGAGTCCGGGAAAATTTCAGAGCACGCATAAAAGTCTTCTCCTGTGATGTGGTCGGGCAAAATCGCAGAGCGTTAGATTTTGTTGCAGGGGAATTGGCGGGAGAAGAATAGCACAAAACGCCCGACGCGGGCGCAAAGAAATACGTCCGGCGTCGGCCGCCGCCGCCCTCAGCATTGCCCGAGAACACGCGTTCGCGTCGGCGAGGGAGACGGCGTCGAACCCGCAGACGGAGGCAACTCCCTCTCGCCCGCTCGTCAAACAAGGAGACGCTGTGGCGGCGGACAATTTATGTGAACGGCCGACGAGAGCGCGCGCCGGAAAAGCTCTAGACTCCGGCCTCGTTGAGATAGGTCGTGGGCGCGTCGGCGTGCGGGACGAAGCAGCGGCGGCAGCGTGCTTCGTAGGAGTCGCCCGCGCCGACCACCACCTGGCCTTCGACGTTGACGATGCGTTGCGAGTAGTTGGCGGGCTGGCCGCAGCGGACGCAGATGGCGTGCGTCTTGGTGATGTATTCGGCGATGGCGAGAAGCTGCGGCATCGGCTCGAAGGGGCGGCCGGTGTAATCCTGATCGAGACCGGCGATGATCACGCGCAGGCCGCGCCGCGCTAGCTGGTTGGCGACCGAGACGAGTTCGTTGTCGAAGAACTGGCCTTCGTCTATGCCGACGACATCGGTCGCCTCTTCCACCTGCGCGAGCAGTTCGGCGGCCGTCTCGACCACGCCGGATTCGTGGCGCATCTCGGAGTGAGAGACGATGTGGTCGCGCGAGTAACGGTTGTCGATGTGGGGCTTGAAGACCTGCACGCGCTGGCGCGCGATCTTGGCGCGGCGCAGGCGGCGGATCAACTCTTCGGACTTGCCCGAAAACATCGAACCGGCGATCACCTCGATCCAGCCCGGCGTCGTGCGGTGCAGAATGCTCAAGTGTTCGTCGTTACCCTGTGCGATAAACTCATCCATGCCGTGAACAATTCCTGTCTGGTTTGAAAATAGAGGCGGACTGCCGACGCGCATTCGCGGCCGACTTGCGACCGCGCGCCGCGCCCCGTGGCATCGCCGGACAACTCCTCGGTGTGCGGGATTTCGACGGGCGGGAGACGCGCTCGTATTCGTCGCTGCCGAAGCGCGACGAAGGCTATAACAGAGTTGGTTGCGGAGTCAAAAGCAAACGCGGAAGGAGGAACGCTGAAGGAGGAACGCGGAACGATGAACCGGAAAGATTGATTCATCGATCCATTAATTCATCGGTTCGATGAAGAAATGAAGTGTTGAATGAACGGATCAACGGATCAATGAATCGATCTCTGTTACTTCCGCGTTCCGCGTTCCTCCTTCCGCGTTCGGCAAAGCCCCTTGCTTGACTTTCCCCACGCCCCTTGTTGTAATCCACACATCCTGTACACGCCACAAAACGCGCGAAAATTTCCCGTACAACGGAGGTGAGCCGAAGTGCCTGCAAGTGATTTGATCTATGACTGGAACGAGGTTGCGCCGTCGCACCCCGCGCCCGGTCGCCACATCGGGTTCGACGACGAGACGCTGCGCGACGGGCTGCAATCGCCCTCCGTCTGCGAGCCTTCGGTCGAGCGCAAACTCGAACTCCTGCACCTGATGGACGACCTCAAGATCGACACGGCCGACATCGGCCTGCCGGGCGCGGGCGGCACGCACGCGGCGGGCGTCGAACGACTCGCGCGCGAGATCGCCGACGAGCGGATGCAGATTCGCCCGAACTGCGCCGCGCGCACGCACGAAAACGACATCCGCCCCATCGCCGAAATCTCGCAGCGCGCCGGGATCGCCATCGAAGCCTGCACCTTCATCGGCTCGTCGCCCGTGCGCTTCTACGCCGAAAACTGGACGCTCGACAAGTTGCTGCAACTCACCGAAGACGCCGTGCGGTTCGCCGTCTCCGAGGGCTTGCCCGTGATGTACGTCACCGAAGACACGACGCGCGCCGACCCCGAAACCCTTCGCGCGCTCTACACGACGGCCATCCGCGCCGGCGCGCGCGCCGTCTGCGTCTGCGACACCGTGGGACATTCGACGCCGGACGGTGCGCGCGCCGTCGTGCGCTTCGTCAAGCGCATCATCGAAGAGCAGGGCGGCGGCATCCGTCTCGACTGGCACGGTCATCAGGACAGGGGCCTCGGCGTCATCAATTCCATCGCCGCGATTGAGGCCGGGGCGGATCAGGTACACGGCTCCGCGCTCGGCGTCGGCGAGCGCGTCGGCAACACGCCGATGGATCAACTGCTCGTCAACCTCAAATTGATGGGCTGGATCGACAACGATTTGTCCAAGCTGCGCGACTACTGCCAGTTGGCCGAGTCGAGTTGCGGCTGGACGATTCCGGTCAACTACCCGGTTTTCGGCCGCGACGCCTTCCGCACCGCGACGGGCGTCCACGCGGCGGCCGTCATCAAGAGCTTCCGCAAGGGCGACACGGAACTGGCAGACCTCATCTATTCGGGCGTGCCCGCCGGCCTCTTCGGCATGCGGCAGGTGATCGAAGTCGGGCCGATGAGCGGCAAATCGAACGTCATCTACTGGCTCGAATCGCGCGGCATCGAAGCGACCGACGAGCGCGTCGGCCGTCTCTACGACCGCGCCAAGAGCGCGTCGGGCGTGCTCGGCGAAGAAGAGTTGATGCAAATGGTTTAAGGAACAGTTCGCGGGCGGTAATGTCTAATCGAGGATGGATAGAACGAGATTAGCGATACTGTTCGCTTTCGCCACCGGCTCCGGCGTCTTCTCAGGTTTGCTGGCCGCGATGATGTTACGTTTGGTCGTCGCGCACAAAGGCAGATTCACGATCAAGTCGTCGGATTTCGTTTGCATTGATTGCGGAAACATCTTCGCGTGGCCCTGGTATCAAACGATTCTGTTTTTGCTTGGTGGAATAGTCGCCCCTCTGATTCAGTTGTCCATTGTGATTTGGTTCTGTCGCCGATGCGTCCGTCAGTTTAAGCTTTAAATCGTTCCCAACATTTTCTAATGACTACTTCCACCATGGCCATTGCCCCCGAACAGACCGTGCGCGACCTGCTCGCTTCGACGCGCGTGCGGCGTGCGTTTGCATTGTTCGCCGAGCGCGCCGAGGAGATCACGCGGGAGCAGGCGGCCATCTGCGAGATACCCGCGCCGCCCTTCGGCGAAGAGGTGCGCGCCGAATACCTCGCGGCGCGCTTCCGCCAGTACGGTTTGAGCGAGACGACGATTGACGCCGAGGGCAACTGCGTCGCGCTCAGGCGCGGGGCGAATCTGCATCCGCTGCTCGTCGTGAGCGCGCACCTCGACACGGTGTTTCCGGCGGGAACTAATTTCACCGTGCGGCGCGAGGGCGCGCGGCTCTACGCGCCCGGCATCGCCGACGACGGCTGCGGCCTCGTCGCCCTGCTCGCGCTCCTGTGCGCGCTGGAAGAGGGCTCTATTGAGACCGAAGGGTCAATCCTGTTCGTCGGGACGGTGGGCGAGGAGGGCGAGGGAAATTTGCGCGGCGCGCGTCATCTCCTGACGGCGGGCGCGTGGGCGCGCGAGATCGATGCCTTCATCAGTCTCGACGGGCCGGGGCTGGAAGGCATCACGCATCGCGCCGTCGGGTCGCGTCGCTACCGCGTGAGGTGCGCGGGCGCGGGCGGTCATTCGTGGGGCGACTTCGGCGTGCCGAACCCGGTACATGCGCTCGGACGCGCCATCGCGCGGCTCATCTCATACCCTGCGCCCGCGCGCCCGCGCACCACGTTCAACGTCGGCCGCGTCGAAGGCGGCGCGGGCGTCAACTGCATCGCCCAGGAGGCATCGATGGACGTTGACCTGCGCTCGGAGTCGCCCGACGAATTGAAACGCCTCGACGCCTACTTCCGACGCGCCGCGCGCGAAGCCGTCGAAGAAGAGAGCGGCACTCGCCGCGCGAACACGCCGCCCCTCGAACTCGAAATGAAACTCATCGGCGACCGCCCCGGCGGCGAGACGCCGAAAGACGCGCCGCTCGTCAGCCTCGCCGAAGCCGCCACGCGCGCGCTCGGCTCCGAGCCGCGCCTCGACTGTTCCTCCACCGATGCCAACATCGCCATCTCGCTCGGAGTGCCCGCCATCACCGTCGGCGCGGGCGGCCTCTCCGCCAACGCCCACACGCTCGACGAATGGTACGACCCGCGCGGCCGCGAACTCGCGCTCAACCGCGCGCTGCTGCTTATACTCGGAATGGTCGGGATGAGGTAGGGAGACAGGAAAAAGGGTAAGGGGTATAGGTAAAAAGGGTAAGGGGTAAAGGTTAAAGGTCAGAGACCATAGCGAAAATAAAAAGCGGAGGCAGCCGTTGAATGCTGCCTCCGCTTTTCTTTTCCTTTACCCCTTACCCTTTACCCTTTACCCGTTCCCCCTTATCCATTCCCCCTTGCCCGTTCCCCCTTGTCTTGATTCAGTTGATCGGAATCGTGACCACGGTCGAACCGGCTTTGCCCGCGGGGAAGCGGCGGCCGCGTGCGACGCGGACGGCGGTCGAGGCATAGGCTTCCGCGCCGGGGCTCGAACCGACGACGGAGGTTTGCGTGACGCGCCCCGCCTCGTCATAGGTGATGCTCACGCGGACGGACTTCGGCCCGGCGGCGGGTTTCGGCGCGGCTGCGGGCGCGACCGCTTCCGTGGTGGCCTGCGCGGCGACGGCCTTCTTCGCTTCCTGTAGTTTGCGCTGGCGTGCCTCGCGTTCGCGGCGGGCGAGGCGCGCGGCCTCTTCTTCGGCGGCGACGGCGGCTGCTACCGCGGGCGGCGCGGCGACGGTGTTCGGGTCGGTCGATGCGGCAGGCGTCCCGCTCGCGGCGCCGTCGTCGCCTTGAGCGTCTGATGGGTTGTTCGTCGTTGGCGCGGCGGCGACGGGAGCGGGAGCGACGACGGCAGCAGTCGCAGGCGAACGCGTGAGACGTTTGCTGAGCGGGATGGCGGCGACGAGGCAGGCCGCGACGAGCGCGGCGACCACCCCGGCGATAACTAACCTGCTTTTCCCGATGCCGCTCTGCGTGGCTTCGAGAGTTTGCGAGAACGGCAGCGGCAGGGAATCGTTCGCCGCGCGGGTCGAAACATCTTTCGCCGCCGCTTTCGCCGCCGCCTCTTCTTTTGCCACCTCGATGCAGTTCAAGTAGTCGATGGTCGCTTCATCAATCTCCTCTTCGGAGGCGAAGGCCTGCGAGGCGTCGGGCATGATGCCCTCGTCTATGCGGCGCAAACCTTCGAGCACGACGCTCGCCCACGAATCGTTGATCGTGCGCCGCGAAGACTCCATCCCCGCGCTGAAGTCGAACGACGCGCTCGGTAAGGTGAGAGCGAAGAAGACTGCCTCCGTGCCGTTCAACGCGCCGACTTTGGCGTCCACCAGGTCGCCGTCCTTGATGAAGAAGACGCCGGGGGCGAGCGCGTAGTCAACTTTAAGACGCCCGGTCTTGCGCTGGTTGCAGAAAAATTCGATCAACTCGCTCAGGGCGAGGTCGTTGAGTTGTCCGGTGAATGCCATCTGTTTTTGATCCTTCGGTTTGTCGGGGAATCGAGGTTCGATCAGAGCGAGAAGTTATAGGTGATCAGTCCGGAGACGCGCACCGGCTCGCCGGAGAGCAGCGTGGGCGTAAACTTCGCCTGGCGCGCGGCGCGTTCGGCCGCCTCGCGCAGCATGTCGGGGCCGCTCACGGCGCGCGCGCCGATGACTTTGCCCGACACGTCAATCACCACTTCCACCGTGACGGTGCCCGACACGAGCGAGCGCCGCGCCGCCTGCGGATAGGCGGGCTTCGGCATCTCTATCGCTTTGCCGTTCAGGACGCCGCCGGTGATGGGGCGCAGAGAGGCTTTGACGACGGGCTTCGCGGGCGGCGGGGGCAGATCGTCGCTCGTCTTGACGACGGGCGCGCCGCCTTCGTTGTTCGCAATCGTCATGCTCGGCATACCGAGGGCAATTGTCGAAGATGCGGCGGGCACGCCGGAACTCGCGGGCGGCGCGGGCGCGTTCGCCGCGCGCTTGACGGCCGGGGCTGAGACGCCGCTCGTTGCCGCGTTCAACCTTGGTGCGTTCATGCTTGCGGGCGCGGCAGCGGCGGGCGCGGTGACAGGAGCGGCGGGTGTAGTGGCGGCGGGTTTGTTGTTCGTCAGGCCGGCGGGCGCGACGCTGGCGGCGGCGTTCGTGTTGTTGGCGAGCGCGGCCGTCTGGAGTTTTCTGGCGGTGGCGTCTTCGAGGTAGTAGCCGATGATGCGATAGGTCACTTCCGTCGGCTCGAAATTCATCTGGCCGTTTTCGATGACGGCCACGGCCGTCGTCATCTTCGTCCAGTTGCCCATCGCGTCAAACTCGTATTCGTATTTCTCTTTGCTCAAGACCGAGCCGTCCGTGTTGAAAAGCGTCATCTCGACGATGTTGCCGCGGTCGTCGTACTTGTACACTTCCTTGCCCGTGAGCGAGCCGCCCGCGCCGAGGAAATAGGCCGTGTCGATCTTCGCGCCCTTCATGTCGTAGGTCGCCGTCTCCAGCACGACGCGCGCGCCTTCCGTCATCTTCCCGCCCTTGCTCACCAGTTTGGAGGTCTCCGTGCGGATGCGCCGGACGGGGCCTTGCAGCCCGTCGCGGCTGCGGTCGGTCTCGGTGTCGCCGGGCACGGCGAAGACCGCTGCGTGCGACCGAGGGATCAACAGAGCCGCCGGGAGACGGCGCAGAGCGCCGGACGCGGCCGGGACATCGAGCGCGCCGACGAGGAACAGGGCGGGCAGCAGGAAGGAGGTGCTTTTGCGCATGACGATAGACTCCAAAAGTGTTGTGTCAGGTCAGCCGGAAACTTTCACCGGGCAGGTTTCGCGAATTCGACCGAACCTACAGGCGTCTCGCTCGCGGGACACGCGGCAAAGGCGCGTGCAAACACGGGTCGCGCGACGACCGACGACAGCCGCACGGGGCGTGTGCAAGCTATTCAACTTTGATCCGGTTTCGTTTCGGGACTGCTTATCCGGCGGGGTGTGGATTTTGTTTGGGTCACACGCCGGCGCTGCTTTGGTAGCAGCGAAAGTAGTATGACATGTTTAAACAATTTTTGTCCAGACTAAACTTCGTGGCGACAGAAATAGACACGAGCGTCGAATTTAAAGGGAAAAACGAAGGGCGCGGGGAGTTTAACTTAACTGGCGAAGAGGGATGCGGCGCGTTCGGCGGTGAGCGCGGAGCGGGTCGCGCGGTAAGCCTCGTCAATCGTAATCTCTGTAATCGTCGGTTTATGAAGGACGCGGTGACGCTCGCCGGGCGGGACGTAGGCTGTGAGCATCGGATGCTCGCTCATCAGGATGACGACGGGCGTGCCGACCGCCGCCGCGATGTGCATCGGCCCCGTATCGTTCGAGACGAAGACTGACATGCGCGCCGCGGCGGCGGCGAGTTGGGGAATCGTCAGGCGGTCGAAGATGATCGCGGAGCGCGGAAACTGTGCGCGCATCGCCTTGACGAGCGGGCGTTCCTCCGGCCCGGCAAAGACGAGCGTACGCACGCCGTCGTTGTTTTCGAGCCGCCCCGCGAGTTCGCCGAAGCGCGCGAGCGGCCAGCAGCGGCTCGGATGTCCCGCGCCGGGAAACATCCCGACGAGCGGCGCATCCGTCGCCGCGCGCTCGCGGCGCAGCAATTCGTCCACGAAGCGCACGTCTTCCGGGCGCACCGGCAGTCGCGGCACGCGCGCCACCTGATGCGTGCCGAGCGGCGCAACCACGTCGAGATAACGATCCACGGCATGTTTCGCGCGGTCTTCGACGATGGGGCGCGGGCGAAAGTTCGAGAGAAAGTCGAGCGAGCGCGTGGGGCGTCGGCCGTAGAGCCTTTGCGGCGCGCCCGACAGGAAACCGAGCAGGTTAGTCTCCGACAGGCTGTGCAAGTCTATGACGAAATCGAAGCGTCGCGCCCTGACCTCTTTGACGAGCCGCGCGATGCGCCACACGGAGACGGGCTTCGACCCGTCGCGCAAACTCACTCGATCCACGACGAGCGTGTCGTCGGCCGCCCCGGACATCTCGACGACCTGCCGCCCCGGCTTTCCCACGGCGACCGTGATGCGCGCGTGCGGAAACCTCGCGCGGACGGCGTGCAGCGCGGGCAGACTCAGCACCACGTCGCCGAGTTGGCCGAAGTCTATGACGAGAATGTTGCGTGGCTCGAAGTTCATCGCGTGAAAGTCGAATGATAACAGTTTGAAAGTTTCTCTTCGACGCGCCGGCACGACCGGCGTTTCGCGCGCGGTCATTCGTACCTCTTGCGCGGCTCTTCCGATAACGCTTTTAAGGTGCGGAAAAGTTCGACCTGTCGGCGCACTCTCGCTTCCGTGCCGGGGATAGGTTCCGGCGTGCGAGCCGTCTTTAGATACCCACCGTGTTCATCAGGACGATGCGCCAGCCGTCCGGGTCTGCGATGGTTGTGCCGCGCTCGTTCCAGTAGGGGTTCTCCGGCGCGACCGCCGCGTAGCCGAGCGCCGCGAGTCGCGCCGCGATGTGTGCGATGGCCGCGCCGTCGGGAATATAGAGCACGAGCAGATTGTCCGCAGACGACGGCGGATAGTCCGCGCCCTCCTCGCGCGCCGCTTCGTGTTCGGTGAATTCCAGGTGACAGGCGCTACCGGGGAGTCCGAGCATGATGCCGGAATACCCTGCGTGCCCCTCGAAAGAATTGATCACTTCGAGGCCGAGGCCGTCGCAGTAGAATTTTTTCAACTCACGCAGGCGGCGCGTCGGGCGCGCCACGCGCACCTGCACCACCGGCAAACTCTCCGGCCAGACACTGTTCATCAATTTCGCTCCCGCCACCATTTCGCTCCCGCCGCATTCGGACGCGCAAGGGGACGCTGCCCGCTCGCGCGCCGTCAGAGTATCAGATGCTATAGTGGATTCTAAGGAATCAAACGGGCAGAGGGACAATGGACACGTTAGTCAAGATCATCTACATCGGCGTCGGCGGCACGGCCGTCGTCATCGCGTGCGTCTATTTAATCTGGCGCGCGAAATCCGTCTACAAGCTGCGACTCGCGGGGCCTGCGCCGCAGCGCGCGCACCGCAAAAGCCTCTGGCACGACCCGGGCGCGGTCGAACAACTCGACTTTCACGCAGGCCCCGGCGGACGCGACGGCGCGCCCGCCCCGCCCTTCCACTTCGTCGCCGAACACGCCACGGGGTCGAACCCCTGCGTGTCCGTGCGCGACGCGCATGGCCGCGTCTGGCGCGTGAAGTGGGGCGATGAAGTGCGCTCCGAAACCTTCGCGACGCGCATGGCCTGGGCGGCCGGTTACTACGTCGAGGTCGCATACTTCATCCCGGAAGGCCGCATCGAAGGCGCGAAGGAACTGACGCGCGCGCGCGAGTGTGTGGGCGAGGATTGCAAGTTCGCGGACGCGCGCTTCGAGTTGGACGAGGAAGGCGTGACGAAACTCTTCGATGAGCACGGCTGGGCTTGGGACGACAATCCCTTCGTCGGCACGCGCGAACTGAACGGGCTGAAGATCATGTTGATGCTCACGTCGAACTGGGACAACAAGGACGTGCGCGACGTGGCGCGCGGCTCGAACACGGCGGTCTTCGAGTATGCCCTCGCGGGCGGCCTCATCGAAGCGCGCTATCTGATCATCGACTGGGGCGCTTCGATGGGCAAGTGGGGCAGCAATCTGTTTCGCAGCAAGTGGGATGCGGCCGGATACGAGGCGCAGACGCCGGAGTTCGTCGCGGGCGTCGAGGATGGTCTCGTCCGTTGGAACTACATCGGCCAGCGGACGGCGGAGGCGCGCGAAGAGATCGGCGTCGAAGACGTGCGCTGGCTCTACCGATACGTCGGGCGCATCACGGACGCGCAACTCCGCGAAGGGCTGCGCGCCAGCGGCGCGACCGAAGACGAGAGCGACATTTTCACCAGAGCCATCCGCGCGCGCCTCGACACGCTGAAACAAATCGCCGAAGAGAAAGAGGGATAAAGAGTTTTCAGTTTTCAGTTTTCAGTAGTCCGTGGTCAGTTGTCAGTTGTTCAAAACCCATCTTTAGTAGCCGGAGTAGCCGGCGTGATTGCCACATGCAACTGAAAACTGAAAACTGAAAACTTCTTCATAGTTAAGCGTCTGTCTTGCTGAAGTTTTTCGGGTCGAAATGGTGGAAGAACCAGTCGCGCAGCGGGCGGTGGCCGAGCGCGTCGTACCAGCCGTATTTCTGCATCTCGCCGAACGCCTGTTCCTTCGTCCAGCCGCAGTCGGTCACGCGATAGACGGCGATGAGCGTGCCGGTGCGATGCCGTCCGCCGCGACAGTGTGTGAAGAGTGCGCCGTGCGTGTCGGCGGTGCGAATGTAATCGAGCCATTCGCGGACGCGCGCATCCGCCGGGGCGTCGCGGTCGGAGAAGGCGATGTGCCGCCACTCTTTGATGCCCGCCGAGAGCGCGCGTTCACGGTCGGCGCGCACCTCGTGCTCGATGATGCTGCACACGCGCTCGACGCCGACACGCTCCACGAGACCGCGATAGCCTTCTTCGTCCGGCAGCGCGCCCCTGTAGATCGTCTTCGTGACCTGCGCGAAATTAGGAATCGGCACGCCGAACGGATTCTCTTCCGAACGCGACTTCGCCCACTGGATTAACCACACCCTCTCACACTCCTTCCTCTCGTTCGGACGGCGACTAACCCCGCGCCGTCGTCTCCCGCGCCGGAGACTCGTCCGGCCGCGCATGAGTTTCCGCCGGAGACCGATGCGCGGCGTTAGCGTCGCCCGCCGTGTCGCCCGCCGTATCACTCACCGTGCCGCCCGCCGTATCACTCGCCGCGTAGCCCATCGTGTCGCTCGCCGTGTCGCCCGCGCTCAACTCATACTTGCCGCGATGCCGCGCATAAAATTCATCGAGAAACTTCACCGCCTCCGCCGGCTTGAGCGTGTGCAGTATCTCCATGTTGGCGTTCGCGCGAAACTTCTCGCGGCGGTCGGGACGCTCGACGTAGCCCCGCCGGTACGCGTCGGCCGGATCGAGCGGGCGCACATTGGGCAACTCGCGCGGCGCGAGAAACGCATTGTTGTATTCCACTTCGAGGATGGCGTAATCGTGGCGCGCGGCCAGGTCTGCGAGGCTCGCGATGCTGTAGCCGAAGAAGTGGTGCGTCATCTGAAACGACGGGTCGTAGTTCACCACGAAACGGATCGGCGGCGGTATCTTCTCGTTGATCTCCGTCACCACCAGGCGCGGCCGAAACTCCGCGAGCACGGCGTCGAGCACCCAGTAGTCGTAGCTGTCTATGTCGAGCGAGAGCACGCCGAACTCGCGCTCGATGTCGTAGGCTTTCAAGAGCGGCACGACGTTCGACGGCGTGACGATGCAATTCGCGGCCGACACGGCGGGGTAATGTTTGTAAGCGGCCGCCAGTTTGCAAACCTTGCGGTTGCTCCCCTCGAACCCGACGCCGCGCCACCCCGCGCGAAACAGCGCGTAGGTGTTCGAGCCGCGCACGCCGTCGCCCGCGCCGATGTCCACGGCCGTCCGGCTCGCGCCCTCCGGCAACAGTTCGGCGACGTACTTACGCACGATCCGCTCCTCGCCGAAGTTGGAAAAACTCGCGCGCCCCGCCGCCAGCCGCGCGCGCTGAAAGCGACCTTCCAAACGCTTCAAATACTGTTGTGCCGCCTTCGCCATGCTCATCGTCACGGGATTATAAACTATGGCCGATCAATTGTGGTTTGAGCGGCGGGCGGGATGATCAGAGTTCGCGCAAATCGCGCCCGCTCATCTCGGCGGGCTTTTCCAGACCGAGGAGGCCGAGCATCGTGGGGGCGACGTCTTCGAGCGCGCCGCCTTCGCGCAGGTGCAGGCCGCGCGCGGCTTCGTCTATGAGATGGAAGGGGACGAGGTTGGTGGTGTGCGCGGTGTGGGGCTGGCCGGTCGTCGGGTCGATCATCTGCTCGCAGTTGCCGTGGTCGGCGGTGATCAGGATGCGGCCACGCGCCGTGCGCATGGCTCGCATGATCCAGCCGAGGCAGGTGTCTACATACTGGACGGCCTCGATGGTCTTGCCCAAATTGCCCGTGTGGCCGACCATGTCGGGGTTGGCGTAGTTGATGATGAAGACGTCGGTTTCATTCTCTTCGATGGCGCGCAGGATTTTGTCCGTGAGTTTGAAGGCCGACATCTCCGGCGCGAGATCGTAGGTCGCCACTTTGGGCGAAGGTATGAGCAGGCGACGCTCGTGCGGGTATTCGCGCTCCGTGCCGCCGTTGAAAAAGTAGGTGACGTGCGCGTACTTCTCGGTTTCGGCCATGCGGTAGTTGCGCACGCCGACCGAGGCGAACACGTCTGCCAGAATGTTGTAAGGCTGCGTCTTCGGGAAGGCCACGGGCAGCGCGAACGTGCGGTCATACTCGGCGAAGCAGACGTATCGGACGGCGGGGCGACCCGCTACGTCGAAGTCCGCGAAGTCGGCCTGCGTGAGCGCGGCCGTGATCTGGCGCGCGCGGTCGGCGCGGAAGTTGAAGAAGATGATCGAGTCGCCGTCGGAGATCGTCGCCACGGGCGCGCCCTCTTCACGCGCGCGCGTGACGACGAGCGGCTCGATGAACTCGTCAGACAGGCCGCGCTCGTAGGCCTCCTTGATGGCCGCCACCGGGTCGATAATGCGCTGGCCTTCGCCACGGACGAGCATTTGGTAAGCGAGCTCCGTGCGCTCCCAGCGCCGGTCGCGATCCATCGCGTAATAACGCCCGCACACTGTCGCGATGCGCCCGCAGCCGATCTCGGCGCAACGCACCTGCAACGCTTCGACGTAGCCGTAGGCGGACATCGGCGGCGTATCGCGCCCGTCGAGGAAACAGTGGACGTAGACGCGCTGCAAGCCCTTCTCGTGCGCCATCGAGAGCAGCGCGTAGAGATGTTCCTGCGATGAATGGACGAGGCCGTCGGAGAGCAGCCCCATCAGATGCAGCGCGCGATTATTTTCGACGGCGTCGTCCATCGCGCGGTTGAGCGTTTCGTTTTGCAGAAACTCGCCCGACGCGATCTCGTAGTTGATGCGCTCCACGTCCGTGCGCAGGACGCGCCCCGCGCCGAGGCAGAGGTGGCCGACATTGGAGTTGCCCATGACGCCCGTGGGCAAGCCCACGCATTCGCCCGAAGCCTGCAGCAAAGTGTGCGGGTACTTCTCCCGAATCTCGTCGTAGAACGGCATCGAACCTAGCGCGATGGCGTTGCCCTCGCGCGCCGGACTGTAGCCGAAGCCGTCGAGCACGATGAGCGCGAGCGGCCCTTGTCTGTCGGTCACTGTCGAATTCTCCCCTGATTGAAACTCTCGATAACTGTCGCACAGCCCCTGCTAAGGGACGATAAATAGTAGTAGCCCCTGCTAAGGGACGATAAATAGTAGCCCCTGCAAGGGGCGATAAATAGTAGCCCAAGGCGCAAGCCGTGGGTCTATGGACAGCAATTATCTCAACAAGCCCCGGAGGGGCGAAAGAATATCAACTCCATACATTGTTCTCGTCGTATGAAACGCCGTGCTTACGCAAAAACAAGATGTACTCATCTTGAAATGTGAGCGTGCGATGATGCTCCTCCTGATGCGCAATATACTCTGCTACGGTTTGCATATTCGAGTGGCTGACACTGAATGCCCCATAGCCGGGTTGCCAATTAAAAGCAGCACGGCTCGCTGCGTGTGCCCAGCGAGATGAATTTGTCTTTAATACTCTCATTACATCCGCAAGAGAAAGCGTGGGCGATAGGCTGACAAGCAAGTGAACATGATCTGATGTTCCGTTAACGATCAGCGCCCTTCCTTTCAATTCGCGGATGATCCCGCCCATGTAAGCATGTAACCCTGGTTTCAAATCAGCCGTAATCAGCGGCGCACGATCTTTAGTACTGAAAATCATGTGCGACAACAGATTGGTAAAAGTATGTGGCATCTCTTTCGCCCCTTACAGGGGCTTAAGAACATTTGTTAGTTGGCTATAAACCCACGGCTCGCGCCGTGGGCTACTGCTATATCGCCCCTTGCAGGGGCTTCTATTTTACAGGGGCGTCCACTTTTTAGCGGCGCTTATTATCGGCGCTTACTTCTTCGCGGCGTGTGCCTTCTTCGAGTTGCCGTTCCGGCCTTTCGCGGCCGGCTTTGCCGCGGGCTTCGCGGCCTCCCGGTCGAGTTGGTAAAAGGCATCCATGCCGGGGAAGCGCGCCGAGGCGCGGAGGTCTTCCTCGATGCGCAGGAGTTGGTTGTACTTGGCGATGCGGTCGGTGCGCGAAAGCGATCCGGTCTTGATCTGCCCGGCGTTGGTGGCGACGGCGAGGTCTGCGATGAAGGTGTCCTCCGTCTCGCCCGAACGATGCGAGATGATGGCGGTGCGGCGATTGGTGCGCGCCAGTTCGATGCAGTCGAGCGTTTCGGTGAGCGTGCCGATCTGGTTGACCTTGATCAGGATCGAGTTGGCGACGCCGCGCTCGATGCCGCGACGCAAATATTCCGTGTTGGTCACGAACAGATCGTCGCCGACGAGTTGCACGCGCGCGCCCATCTCGTCGGTCATCGTCCGCCAGCCGTCCCAATCGTTCTCGGCCATGCCGTCTTCGATGGAGATGATCGGGTATTGCTCCACCCACGATTTCCAGTAGGCCACCATCTCGTCGCTCGTGAGTTTGCGCTTGTCGGATTTTTTGAAGACGTAATTTTTGCCGTCGTAAAACTCGCTCGCCGCCGGGTCGAGCGCGAGCAGGACTTCCGTTCCCGTCTTGTAACCGGCGGCCGCGACGGCTTCGAGGATGGTCTCAATCGCCTCTTCGTTCGAGCGCAGGTCGGGCGCGAAGCCGCCCTCGTCGCCGACGCCGGTCGAGAGTCCGCGCCCCTTCAAGACGCTTCTCAGCGCGTGGAAAATTTCCGCGCCCACGCGCAACGCCTCCGAGAAACTCCGCGCGCCGACGGGCATCACCATGAACTCCTGAAAGTCCACGTTGTTGTCGGCGTGCGCGCCGCCGTTGATGATGTTCATCATGGGGAGGGGCAGGGTGCGCGCGTTCGCCCCGCCGAGATAGCGGTAGAGCGGCATTTCCAGGTGGGCGGCGGCGGCGCGCGCCGTGGCGAGCGAGACGGCCAGGAGCGCGTTCGCGCCGAGTTTGGCTTTCGTCGGCGTGCCGTCGAGGGCGATGAGCGCGGCGTCGATTTCCGTCTGGTCAAGCGCGTCGAAGCCTTCGAGCGCGTCAGCGATTGTCCCGTTGATGTTCTCCACGGCTCGCAGCGTGCCCTTGCCGCCGTAGCGCGCACGGTCGCCGTCGCGCAGTTCGAGGGCTTCGTGCTCGCCCGTCGAAGCGCCGGAGGGCACGGCCGCGCGCCCCTGTTCGCCGCCGTGCAAAAACACTTCCGCCTCAACGGTCGGGTTGCCGCGCGAGTCCAGAATCTCGCGCGCGCGTATCGTCTCGATCAAACTCATATGTCTGCTTTCCGCCTCTCGCCAAAAAATTCGTCGCCGGGTTTTTTAAAACGCAAATCTGTCATATTCGTCACGGACAGTCAAAGTTACAGCGCGCCTCGCACAGAATTGCACGATTTTGCAGACAACGGCGCGACGAAGAACGTCTATAACGTATCCGGTTCGGCGGCGACAGAGGGACATGACGGAACGGGACGCGGAAACGACACCTGCGGGACAGCCCGCGACACAGGCTGCGACGACACCGGCAAAGCGACGACGCCCACTCGCGGGCTTCCTGATCGCCGGGGCGTCGCTCGCACTGCTTTTCGGCATCGCCGCCCTCAAGGGGCGCGTCGCCGACGACAACACAGATCGTGAAAGGGGATTAGAGTAATGTCAGCACAAGGATTAGGTACGGCCACGGATATTCTCGGCGGCACGGGCGCAGGTGGCGGGGAAGCCACGCGCACGGACGTCTATGAGAAGGTCTTGAAGACCATTGATAACACGACCGTCGAATCGACGGGCTTCAGCATGTTTCATATCTTGACTATCGGCTCCATCGGCGCGTCGCTCGCGCTCTTTTTCAGCGGCAACAAGCAGGCGGGAATTTTTGTCGGCCTCTGGCCGCCCACCTTCCTGGCTCTGAAATCGGTGGTGGACAAGAGCGACAAGCAGTAACTACAAGCGGGAACTTACAAGCAGGGAACGTATCAAGGGGTGACGAGCAAGGGGCGGGACGGCGGCGCGGTCAGGCAACTGGCCGCGCCGCTTTTTATTCGCGGCCGATTCAGTTTGTGCCCCTCCACGGGTTAAAATACGCTCCACTCTCTCCCCACCACAATTGGAAGCGCGCGCGAGCGTCGCGAAGTCGCATCAAGGGATGAACGCGAACGGGGCGCGGCCGCCCGTATAAATGTTTTCAAGCGGAAGAGATACGAGCGTTAAATGAGATTCTTCGCCAAGCCCACCGCCATCGCCCTGACCGCGACGCTGCTCGTCGCCTCCCTCGCCTTCGACCCGGCCGCGCGCGCGCAGACGCCCGCCTCCACGCCGCCGCAGCAATCGCAACCGACGCCGGCCGAAACGCCGACTCCCGCGCAGACGCCGACGCCCGCGCCTGTCACGACGCCCACGCCCGCGCAGACGCCCGCGCCGTCCGCTCCGGCCGCCGCGCAGGATGAAGACGACGACGTAGAGCAGGTGGAAACCCTGGTCGTCAACGTCACCTTCAACGCCATGGACAAGGATCGTCGCTTCGTCACCACGCTCCGGCGGGAGGACGTGCGCATCTTCGAGAACAACGAGCAGCAGGTCATCTCCGTCTTCGAGCGCGAGACGCGCATGCCGCTCTCGCTCGCTATTCTCATCGACACCAGCAGTTCGCAGGCCAAAACGCTCTCGGACGAACAGGAGGCCGCGCGCGCTTTCATAGAGGCCGTGATTCGCCCCGGCAAGGACAAGGCCGCCATCGTCTCTTTCACCGGCGAGGCGGTCGTCGAGCAGGACCTGACGGGCGAGCTCGCGCCCCTGCATGCCGCCATCGACCGGCTGGAAATTCCCGAGCCGGCGACGAAGGAGGAAATATTCCTCTACGATCAGGCGGAGAAGGAGATCGCCCGCACCGGCGTGGACAACAACAATCCGGCGCTGCGCGGCTCGACCGCCATCTGGGACGCCGTCTGGGCGACGGCCACCGACATGCTCTCGCAGACGCCGGAAAGCACGCGCCGCGCCATCATCCTGCTCTCTGACGGCGTGGACACGTCGAGCCGTCTGAAGAAAGAGGCGGCGATTGAGGCGGCCATCAGGATGAACACCGTCGTCTATTCCATCGGCATCGGCAATGAGGAGCTTGACGGCATAGACGGCGGCGCGCTCAGGAAGCTCTCCGAACGCACGGGCGGCCGCGCCTTCGTCCCCGAAGACGACATCGAGTTAGACCTGGACATTGTGTTCGGGCAGATTCATCACGAACTGCGCACGCAATATCTCATCTCTTATTCGCCCACCAACAAGGCGCGCGACAACACGTTTCGCCATCTCAGGATCGATCTCGCGAACCCCGAACTGCGCAAGCAAAAGTTGAAACTAACCTACCGCAACGGCTACTTCGCGCGCCCGCCGGTCGCCGCCCGCACACGCGCCGAGCGGCCGCCGAAGGCGCGACTCGCGCGGCCGCGCCGCCCGCCGAAGAAGAGGTGAACGGGCGCGTGCGGCCGCCGCGTGTGCGTGCGGCCGCGCCTTTGAATCCGAAATTATGGAAGGAAAATACGCGCTCTCGCGGCGCATCCGGGGCGCTTAACTTTTACGTCCTCCGGTGCGTATATATACAATCGACAGAGTTCGTCACCCTTCGTCAAATTGCCGAAAGCACGGCTTCGCTCCTCTCCTCAAGCGTCGCCGCCGACGATCTCTCACGCGCGCGCTTGGCCGACACGTTTTCAAGTCTCTCAGGTGAAAAGGATGCTCTCAAGTATGTTGACGAAATTTACGCGTTCCCTCGTGCTCGCCCTCCTGTGCCTCGCTTTCGCGCCGACGCCCGCGCGAGGACAGTCGAAAACAAATCCCAGCGACAAGTTCAGGCAGCTTGAGGAAATTTTGCCGACGCCGAACGAGCAGCGCGCGGCCTCCGGCGCGCCCGGCCGCTCCTACTGGCAGCAGCGCGCCGACTACCAGATCAACGTCGAACTCGACGACGCGAACCAGCGCATCAACGCCTCCGAGACGATCACTTATCACAACCAGTCGCCGGACACGCTCGCCTACCTCTGGCTGCAACTCGACCAGAACATCTGGCGACAGGACTCCGACGCGCGCCTCACGCAGACCGCGCCCAATCTGGAGCGCGTGCCGCTCAACCAGATCGAAAACCTGCTCTACGCGCAAACGTTCGAGGGCGGCTATCGCATCACGGCCGTGCGGGACGCGAAAGGCGCGCCGCTCCGGCACACCATCGTCAAGACGATGATGCGCGTTGACCTGCCGCAGCCGCTCGCGCCCGGCGCATCCGTCGCCTTCTCCGTCGATTGGAACTACCGGATCAACGACCAGCGCAAAATCGGCGGGCGCACCGGCTACGAGTTCTTCCCCAAAGACGGCAACTACCTCTACGAGATCGCGCACTGGTTTCCGCGCATGGCCGCCTACAACGACGTTTCCGGCTGGCAGCACAAACAATTTCTCGGCGCGGGCGAATTCACGCTGGAGTTCGGCAACTATCGCGTCTCGATCACCGTGCCGGACGATCACGTCGTCTCCTCGACGGGCGTGCTGCAAAACCCGTCCGCTGTCCTGACGGCCGCGCAGCGCACACGCCTCGAACAGGCGCGCACGGCCAAAGAACCCATCTTCATCATCAGGCCGGAAGAGGCGCGCGCCAACGAGACGCGCAAGCCCGTCGTGGGCAAGAAGACGTGGGTCTTTCACGCCGACAACGTGCGCGATTTCGCCTTCGCCTCCTCGCGCAAGTTCATCTGGGACGCGCAGGGGCACAACGTCGAGGGCAACCGCGTGATGGCGATGTCGTTCTACCCGAAGGAGGGCGAACCGCTCTGGTCGAAGTATTCGACGCACGCCATCATCCACACGCTCAACGTCTATTCGCGCTACTCGTTCACCTACCCTTACCCGGTCGCGATCTCGGTCAACGGCCCCGTCGGCGGCATGGAATACCCGATGATCTGCTTCAACGGGCCGCGCCCGGAAGAGGATGGGACGTACACGGCGCGCACGAAATACGGCCTCATCTCGGTCATCATCCACGAAGTCGGCCACAACTACTACCCCATGATCGTCAACTCGGACGAGCGCCAGTGGACTTGGATGGACGAGGGGCTGAACTCGTACCTGCAATTTCTGGCCGAGCAGGAGTGGGAGGAAAATTACCCCTCGCGGCGCGGCGAGCCGCAGAACATACGCGAGTACATGGCGAGCGCGGAGCAGGTGCCGATCATGACGAACTCCGAATCGCTCCTGCAATTCGGCAACAACGCCTACGGCAAACCCGCCACCGCCTTAAACGTCCTGCGCGAAACCATTCTGGGGCGCGAACTGTTCGACTTCGCCTTCCGGCAATACTCGCAACGCTGGAAGTTCAAGCGGCCGATGCCCGCCGATTTCTTCCGCTCGATGGAGGACGCTTCCGGCGTCGACCTCGACTGGTTCTGGCGCGGCTGGTTCTACACGACCGACCACGTGGACATCTCCATCGAGCGCGTGCGTCTCTTCCAGCCCTTCACCGCCAACCCCGAACTTGACAAGGCCGCGCGCGCGCGCGACCGCGCCGAGCAGCCGCAGACGCTCTCGCAGGAGCGCAGCAAGTCTTTGCCGAAGCGCGTGGACGAGTTTCCCAGCCTGCGCGATTTCTACAACGCCTATGACGAACTCGTCGTGACCGAGCGCGACCGCGCGCAATACCAGCAATTCCTCCAGGGGCTTAGCCCTCGCGAGCGCGAACTGCTCCAGACCGGCCTCAATTTCTACGTCGTCGATTTGAAGAACCTCGGCGGCCTCGTGAGCCCCGTCATCTTCGACATCGAGTACATGGACGGCACGCACGAGATGATGCGCATCCCCGCCGAAATCTGGCGCTTCAACAACACGGAAGTCTCCAAGCTGATCATGACCAACAAGGAAGTGCGCTCCATCTCGCTCGACCCCAGAATGGAGACGGCCGACGTGGACATGTCGAACAACAACTTCCCGCGCCGCCCCGTCAAGTCGCGCTTCCAGCTATTCAAAGACGGGCAGGCGCAACCCAACCCCATGCAACTGCTCGAACGCAAGCAGCCGTTGCCGTCGCCCACGCCGACGCCGACAAACTAAATGATGAAGGAGGAACGCGGAACGATGAACTGAAAGACAAGTTGCTTTTACTTCATCGTTCCGCGTTCCTCCTTCATAGTTTTTTTAAAGTGAGTTGATTTATGAAGCACGCACGATACATTTTGAGTTTCGCACTGGTTGCGCTCGTCGCCGCCGCCGGCCTGTCGAGCGCGCGGCTGCTGCCACGGGGCGCGGCGGCGGCGCACAAGTTCCACACCAGTTTTACGGAGGCCGACTACAGCGCGGCCGAGCGGTCGCTGCAAATCACGCTGCGCACGTTTCCGGACGATCTGGAAAACGTCCTCCGTCGCCGGAGCGGCAAAGCCGTGCGGCTCGACCGCAAGCAGGAGGCGGAACCGCTTCTCATCGCCTACCTGCAGGAGACTTTCCAGTTGAAGAACGCCAAGGGCGAGGCCGTCAAACTCGCGTGGGTCGGGATGGACGCGGGCGTCGATAGCGCGTGGCTCTACTTCGAGGCGAAGATGCCCGAAGGCGCGGCGGGCGCACGCCTGCGCAATCAATTCATGTTCGACCTCTACGATGATCAAATCAACCTCGTCAACGTCAAACAGGACGGCAAAAAGCACGCCCTCACCTTCAAGAACGGCGACGGCTTCCAACCTCTCGCGTTGCGCTAGTCAAACTTGAGTTCGAGATGATCGAGGAACGAGTTTTGGTCTGAGTACGGGCGAGGAGCGAATCACGCTCCGAAGCCCACGATGGCTGTGATTCACGAACGAAGAGGCGCGTGCGAGAGCAAACTCGCACGCGCCTCTCATTGTTTGCCGATTCCGACGTTTAGCCCGGTTCGGGAATGACTGAACCTTAAGAGACATCCGGGCTGCTGCTGCTGCTGGTAGCGAGGGGGACTCAAAAAATCCCTCGATGCCGCCCGCGCGGGCGGCATCGAGGGTTAAGCGGCGGCTAGTTGCCGGCCGCGAAGCGCGCGGCGAAGAGGTTGACTTTCGCGGCCAGCGCGGCGCGCGTGAGACCGTTCGCCGGTTCGACGCGGGGGCCGGGCAGCGCGACGAATTGACCGGGCGCGATCTGTTTGATCTCGGCCGCATAGACTTCGAGGAAGCCCTTGTCGATGGCGATCTGGACGTAGCCGCGCAAGGCCGTCGGGATTTGCGCGTTGTCCGAGAGCGTCGCGCCGCCGGAGGTGACGTTCGTCCCCGCCTTCTGTTTCGCTTCCGCGTCGAGGCCGAGGGCGCGCACGAAGGCGACGGCGAGGTCGAGGCGGCTGACCGCGCCCGTCGGGTTGAAGGTCGTGCCGGCGGCGGACATCAAACCTGCGGGCGCGAAGTTCCAATCGCGCAGGGTCGAACCGTTCGCGGTCAGAGACTCGGCGAGCGCGGCGAGGTCGCCGGACACGTCCGTGAAACGGGGCGCTCCGCTCGCCGTCTGCCGCACGGGCGTGTTGAGCATGAGCGTGCGCGCGAAGTCTTCGCGCGTCACGGCCGCCCCCGGGTGGAAGTTGCCGTCGGCGAGCGCGTCCATGCGGCGGTTCTTGAGCAGCGTCTCGAAGAAGTCGCGCTGCGCGTGCGTTTGAATGTCCGCGACCGGCGCGAGCGTGTAGAGTTTTTGCAGGATGACGCCGGCCACGGCGCCGGGCGCGGCCGCGCCGGACGTGGGGAGGCTCACGCCGGGCACGGCGACGAGGCCGCGCGCGCCGCGCACTTCCAAGACCCACTCGCCGGGCAGCGGATTCTGCACGATGACGCCGCGACTGTTCGCGCCGATCACCGGATACTGAACGCCGCTCGAATAGGTTGTGCCGTTGGGCGAGGTCAGGACGATGCCGACGAGGTTGCCGTCGCCCGACTCGGCCGCAGTATCCACGCGCCCGTACACGTCGAGCACGCTCATGCCGGGCTGCACGGTGAACTTACGCGCGTTCGGCGAGTTTGCGCCGGGCGTGGAGGCCGGGTTGAAATCGACGTGAAACTGTTCGGCGTGTGGGATGGTGACGCTGAACTTCGCGTTGAAGTTCGGGAAGTTGAAGGCGTTGTAATTGCGTGTGCGGTTGAAGACTTTATCCACGGCGGCATAGGCGTTGATGTAGCCCGCGCCCACTTCGTGGTCGGCATAGCCGGGCATGCGCGTCGCCGTCTCGGTGATGATTTGTCTGATCTCGTCGGGCTGGAGCGTCGGGTCTGCGTCGAGCATCAGGGCGACGACGCCGGCCACGTAGGGCGTCGCCATCGAAGTGCCGGAGATTTGGGTGTAGAAGGGAATCTCGCCGGGGGCGAGTTCGGCGTCGGCGTCGAGACCGTTGGAGGTGATGTTCGAGGTCGAGCGCGTCGAGACGTAAGCGGCGGAGAACTTCGCGGCGTTCGACTCGAATTCGCGACCCGTTCCCGGCGCGGTGATGGTCGGCGCGTCGAAATCGTCGAGCGGGTCGGAGTTCGAGAAACGCTCGTCGGCCGGCAGCCCGCGCGAGGAGAACGAGGCGAGGCCGCCCTCTTTCGTGCCCGCCGCGACGCCTATCACCCACGGCGCTTTCGCATACTTGTTGAAGGTGTCCTTGCCGGGGCCGGAGTTTGCGCCCGCGAAGACGACCGTGATGCCGTTGTCGTAGGCCGCGCGGCTCGCGACGTTCATCGGGTCGTCGGGGTTGAACGAGGCGAAGCTGCCGTAGGAGTTGGAGACCACTTTGATGTTGTAGTTGTACTGGTTCGCCAGCGCCCATTCCCACGCGCCGAGGGCGTTGATGACGAACAGCCCCGCGCCGAGTCCCGCGCCGATGATCTTCGTGCCCGGCGCGACGCCCGCATACTTGCCGCCGGAGCGTTGACCCGTGCCGCCGATGATGCCGGCGCAGTGCGTGCCGTGGCCGACGGTCTGATCCGTGTTCGGCACGTTCTCCAGCACGGTGACGGGCGTAAAGCCCTTTTCAATCGTGTCGGTGCCGGTCAAAACCTGCACGTTCTGGATGACGGTCTGGCCGAGCTTGAGATCGTCGTGCGTGGCGTCCACGCCGGAATCGATGACGAGAACGGAGAAGTCGCCCTTACCGGAGACGGGCGCGCCGCCGTTGCGCTGGCGCAGCGCGCCGTCGGTGCGCAGGCGCTCGACGCCGGAGAGAGTGCGCGCCTGCAAGTCGTAATAATGAATTCGCTCGTTGTCCCAGACGGAGCGCACCGCGCTCGACGCGGCGAGGGCGCGCACCTGCCCGGCCGTGGCCGCCGGCAGCGCGACCATGCCGAGGCGCGGGTAGGTGATGGCGCGCGTGATGCCCAGCCCCCGCAGGAGCGAGAGGTGCGAATCCTTGAGACCGTCCGTTGTGTTGAAGGCGACGATGACCGTGCCGACGCTGGACGTGTCGGCGAGCGAAGCGAGTTGCGTCGAGAGCGCGGGGCTGACGCTGGCCGCCAGCGTCGTCGCGCCCAGCGCGAAGCATAGGATGATTGCCGCAAACAGGGTCGGGATTTTTCTCATTTTCAAAAACAGCCTCCGGTTTAACTCTTGGTTGGAATTTGATGGCGCGGGTTGAATGTCTCTCCCACGCTCGCAAATTTACGCGAGGGCTATTGAGTAAAACTTGAGGTGGAGTTGAGGCGGACTTGAGAAAGTGAAATGCAATGACAATGCAATAAAACTTATCAGGGGGATGCAAAACTCGAAGGCCGGTCTTCATTCAATGAAGACCGGCCTCCGAGTTTCAGGCGAAGCGCCGACGTGGCGGTTAGTTCAAAAACTTCACGCTCACGGTTTTGGTCAGCGGGTTGACGGTGAAGCGCACGAGGCGCGTGACGACGGCGGTCGGCTTGAGTGCGCCGCTCGTCGCGGTTGTGCCGCTCGTGGGCGCGCCCGGCGTGAACGTGCCCGCGTTCTCGTTCGGCGAGCCTTCGGGAAGCAGTTGCTTGCTCACGATACGGAAGTCGGCCGGCCCGTTCGCCCAACCCAGCACGCGCAGGATGTAGCGCGTGTTCGGTTGAACGTTAGACGAGACGCGCTCGCTGGAGGTGGCGGTCGCGGAACTGGCGAGCACCTTGCCGTCCACCGTGCGCAACTCGAAGTCGAGGTCGACGCCGGTGGTCGAACTCAGGGCGGCGTCGAGAATGAGTGCGTCGGACTTCGTGGTGACCTCGACGTCTTTCCAGGTGATGCCCTCGAAGAGCGGGTCGCCGTAGGTCAAGGCCGGTTCGCCGGAGACGCCGGTCGGGTCGCCCGCGACGAGCGCGCCGGTGAACTCTTCGGAGAAGACCGAGTAGGTGATGGGCGCGGGCGGTTCGCTCGTGCCGTCGTTGCCGAGGCTGCCGTTGCCGCCGGCCGAACCCGCGTAGGCCTGGCCGGTGATGCGTGCGTCGAAAGTGAACAGCCTCGCCAGCGGGTCGTTGAACTCAAGCCGCTTGGCCGCCGAAGTCTGGCCGAGCGCGAGGTTCTGTTTGTAGACGAAGGTGTTCGCACCGCCGTCGGCGTTCTTGACCGTGACGGACGGGTCGGAGATAGAGGTGATCTGGAAGTTGACGGGGCCGTAGATGGTCTTGTCGTCGGAGACGGCGCCGCGCGTGTTCGTCAGCTTGTTGTCGAAGGCGAAGACGCCGTTCGCGAACGTGACGTTCGAGAGCGCGCTGTCAATCTGCGCCGTCACATCCTGCGTGACGAGCACGGGCTTGGCCGCGCCGGAGAGGTCTGAGAAGCCGAGCTGGCGCGTCTGGTTTACGCCGATGGCGCGCACCGCGTATTCGCTGTCGAAGAGATCGTTCAATCCCGCGGGCGCGAACACTTCGTGAACCGGGCCGAGGTCTTCATAAGACGACTGGCTGCCGTTCACGAAAGCGACGTGGCGGAAGCCGGTGGTGGACGCATCGCCGTCGGCGAAGACACGCTTGCCGTTCGGCTGGCGGCGGTTCTCAAAGCCGATCTTGCGCTTGAGAACTTCGTAGGAGACCGCGCCCTCGACGGGCTGCCACGAGATGCGGTTGGTGCGCGCCGAGGCGGGCGCGACCGACACGCCCTGCGGCACGGCGGGCGCGGCCTGCTGGCCGGTGAAGGCCGTCACCTGCGTGGAGATGGTGGCTTGGCCGCCGCTGACTTCGCGCGCCTGGCTGCCCATTTCGTGCGCCGCGAAAATCTGTTCGATCATGGCGCGGTGCTGGCCGGGCGCGGCGGCATCCGTGGCGTCGGTCGGGTAGAGCGATTGATCGGCGACGAGCATCGCGTCGCGCGCTTTGACCAGCGTGTCGGGCGAGGTCGTGCCGAGCACGTACATCGAGCCGAGGAAGAGACGCTCGAAAATCTCCGTGCCCTTCGTGATGGCCTTGGTCGGCGTGCCGTCTTTGGGCGCGGGGCGTTTGTAGGTCGAAGCGTTCGGGTAGACGCGGTTCAGCATCTCGCGCACTTCCCACATCGTGGACATGTAAATCTCGCCGTCGTAGTGCTCCTCGAACTCGTAGACGCCCGGTTTGGCCGTCAGCGTGCCGATGTCGGAATACTTCAGGGTCGAGTGCGCGCTGCGGATGTAGGCGAGCGAATCGGGGTTACGGCCGAGCGAGCGATAGCGGTCGCGGATGCCCTTGGCGTTGACGACGTAGTCGCCGAGCGAAGGATTATCGGTGATGGTGAACGCCCACATATCGGCCTGACCTTCGTTGAGCGCGCTGCCTTCGGGGTCGCCTTCGAGACCGGCGATGGGGCTGGTGATGGCGTGCATGCCTTCGTGATAGGGCACCGTGCCTTCGAGCGCGAGGTCGTTGAAGAGGAAGCCGTGGCCGTAAGAGGTCGGGTTGACGACGACGGGCGAGGCCGTCCCGGCGAGCGCGCTGATGAGGCTCGTCAGGTTCAGCGCGAAGGCGTTATCGAGGCCAAGCACTTTCAAGGGCAAATTGGCATCGGCCGTCGGCAGTTTGCCCGCCGAAGCGTCGAGCGCGATGTAGATGTTCGGGATGTGGACGGTGGCGGGCAGCGGGATGGTCTTGTTCGGGTAGTCGTCCGGGAAGCTGCCCGCGCCGACGCGGTTGTTCACTTTGTCGCCCGCCACGTGCAGGTAATCGACGTATTCGAGCAGGTAGGTCGTGAAGAAGAAGGCGTTGATCTCGTCCTGATGCTCGGCCGGTTCGGCGAGCTGATCCTGCTCGTTGGTGCGCGCCTCGAAATTCGCCGGGTCGTCGATGCGGAAGTGCCACGTGCCCTTGGCGGCCTGCGCGAACGGGAGTTTGGTGGCGAGCGCGTTGTTGACGACGGTGTGCGTGCCCGTCAGCGTGCCTTCGAGGCCGGTCACGACGTTCGAGGCGTCGAAGCTGCGCAGCTTGACGCGCTGCTGTCCGAGCGGCGTGCCGTCGGGGCCGACGCTGATCTTCGATTGGTCTTTGAGTTCCTGCGTGATGGTCGGGTATTTCGGATAGATGTCGGCCGTGAAGGGCAGCGGCGTCTCCGGCGCTTTCTGGAAGTTGACGAAATCTTTGCGCGCGATGGTTTCGCCCGTGTGCGCGTCGATGGAAACGAGATAGAGGCCGAAGGGGTTCTCGGAGAACCTGGCGACTTTCCAGACGAGCTTGTAGCCGTCGGCGGTCGGATAGACGCCGAGCGTCGGCTGGTACTGATCCAGCACGGCGACCTGCTTGGCGAGGCCGTCGAGCGCGGGGCGCAGGAGGCTCGTGATGCTATCGGGCAGCGCGACGCTGAAGCGCGCGAGGTCGGCCGACGCGGCGGCCTTCGCCTGTTCGGCCGAGAGCGTGGGCTGCGTGTTGACCTGCACGTCGCGGAAGTGCGGGCCGCTCGCCATGATCACCTGATTGCCGGCGTTTAAGACGAGGCCGATGCCGCCGTCTTTCACATCGAGGCCGTTGTAGGTTTGCTGGAAGCGCACGAGGTGGCCGCCGAGCGCGTTCGTGTTGCGCACGAGGCGCAGGTCTGAGAGGTTCGAGATGCCGAAGGCGGCGGCGTTGGCGGCCAGAAAGGCGCGACCCGCTTCTTCGGGCGTTCCCGCGTAGGGCGCGCTCGCGAAGTCGCGGATGACATCGGGCGAGCCGCCGAAGTCGTTCCAGCGCACGGTGAGGTTCGAGGCGTTAGAGTTGGCCTTCAAAGTCTCGACCGCCGCCAGTTGATCGGCGGTGGCGGTGCGCAGATTGGCGACAGCGCGCGAGAGATTGAGATCGAAATTGGGAGCCGGGCGGCCGTACATGTTGAAGCCGAGGCCGTCGGTCTGGGGGGTGATGCTCGCGCCCGCAGCCGCAGCCGGACGGGGCACGTAAAAGGCCGTTGCGATGAAGGCGGCAACCAGCATGACGATGAAAACTTTGATCCACAGTGTTCGCGCTCTGCGCATAATTAATTACTTCTCCTCTGGGGAATTTAAAATTGAAGTTGAAGACCGTCGGCGTGCGACGTTTGCGAGATTAGACGGGCGCGCTTGAGGAATACTTGAGGCCGACTTGAGGCGTGGAGCTGAAGGCGGTTGAGATTGTTGCAATCACATTGCGCACGCCCGGCTGCACGGCGCGTCGGCATCGTGCGAAAGAACCATCCTTTGACGCCGCGCCCCGCGCAGAGGAGCAGGCACAAAAGCGGAGCGGGTGAGGCGTGAAAGGGCAGCGTTCAATATTCGGAACGCCCCTTACTTATCTCATCCGCTCCGCCCTGTTTTTCCCGTCAACCGCGCGGAATGCCTTGACAGCGCGCGCCGACGACATGCGAATTTGCGAGGTTCGTGTCCATGTCAAATTCTCCTTGCCTGTGAATTTGGACACGATACTGGGAAGGCGTTGAGAAAAACTTGAGCGGCGGGCGGGGGCGTGAAGGCGAAGGTAAATGCGAAGGCTTGAGTTGACTGCGGAAAGGCGATGTTTATTACAAATGCGTTACAAATTTAGTAATGGATTTTCGTGACGGCGGCGCGGCTGAGACGACGCAGGAAGGTACGGAGAGCTAAAGGATGAGCGCGGAACGATGAAGGCGGAACGATGAACGATGAAGTGAAGGCAACTCTCTTTCAGTTCATCGTTCATCGTTCCGCCTTCATCGTTTCACCTCAGTATCCCGGTGGGGAATGTTTTCGTCTCTCGTAACAGTATATGGCGCGGGCGCGACTTCGGCCTCGCGGCGCACGCGCGGCCTGGGGTTTTCAGCGCACGCGTTGGTCGCCGTCGCGTCGCAGGCCGTCGCTCAGCAGCCGCACGCCGAGCACGAAGAGGAAGATGGCGAAGGCGGGCGAGAGCAGGACGAGCGGCTGCTGGTTGAGCAGCGTCAGGTTGCCCGCGTTCACGAGCATGTTGCCCCAGCTCGCGGCCGGTTCCTGCACGCCCACGCCGAGAAAGGAGAGGGCGGTCTCGGCCAGCAGGAACGCGGGCAGCATCAGCGAGAGCTGCACGACGAGCGGGCGCAGGGCGTTCGGCAGGATGTGGCGAAAAAGTATCCGCGTCTCCGTTAGCCCGAGCGAGACGGCCGCCAGCACAAACTCGCGCTCGCGCAACCCCAGCACCAGCCCGCGCGCGAGACGCGCCATCTCCGCCCACCCGATAGCGATGAAGATCGCGACGAGCAACAGTCCCGCGCGCGTCGGCGGCAACACGAGCGGAAAGGCGGCGCGCGCCGCGAGTATGAGGACGAGATCGGGCAAGGCCAGCATCGCATCGGCCGCGCGCATCAACAGCGCGTCCACCCTGCGCCCCGCATAGCCCGACACGCAGCCCAGAAAAACTCCGAGCGCCCCGGCGAGCAGCGTCCCCAGAGGCCCGACGGCGAGCGAGAAACGCGACGCCATCAACAGGCGCGACAGGCGGTCGCGCCCGAACTCGTCCGTGCCGAGCAGGTGTACGCGCTGTGTCGCGGCGTTCGCGCCCGTCGCGGCCTGAGCATTCGCGCCGGGCGTTGCGTTCGCGCCGGGCGGCGCGCTCGTGCTTGGCGTTGCGTTTGCGCTCGTGCCTTGCGTTGCGCTCGTGCCTTGCGTTGCGCTCGTGCTTGACGTTGCGTTCGCGTTCCGCGAGGTGCTTGCGTTCCGCGGCGTGTCGGAAGGCTTGTGCGGGTCGCGCGCGACGCCGAAGAGATGCCTGTCGGTCGGGAACAGGCCGAAGAGCTTGTAGGCATGACCGCGCGTGAAGAGGGCGAGGGGAAAGCGCGCCGAGGTGTCTTCGCCGTAAGTGCGCGCGAGCGGGTCTGTGAGGCGCAGGCGATAGATGAACGGACGCGCGTGCCAGCGGCCTTCCGCGTCTCGCAGACGGATACGGGTCGGCGGCGCGAGCGGTTGCTGTCGCGTCTGTTCGCTCGCATCGTATGGCGCGATGAAATTCGCCAGCACGGCGACGACGTAAAACGTCGAGACGATGCCGAGACCTACAACCAGCTTCCAACGACGCGCGAGGCGGCGACGCGCGCGCCCACGCCAGCCGACCGGCGCGGCGTGCGCGCGCTCCCAGGCGTCGTCCGTCGGCACGTGCGGCGCGGCGGCGACATGTGCGCCGGCAGCGCGCGGCGGCGCAGACGTGTCGGCGGCAGCGCGCGGCGGCGTGGACGTGTCGGCGGCGCGCGTCGTCGGCGTGGGCGTGTCGGGGGCGTGCGGCGGCTGTGTGTCGGTCATGCGAATCTCTACGCGCCGGAAGCGGGCAGGTTGAAGGAGCTGCGATTGCGGCGGCTCGTGCGTGCGTGCGCGCTCGGGCGCGGCCGCAGGCGCGGGTCGTTGAGGCGCAGCAGGATGTCCGCCAGGAGGTTGCCGGCGAGCACCGCCGTCGCCGTGACTATCACGACGCCCATCAGGAGCGGCACGTCTCGATGACGCACGGCGTTGACGCTGAGCGCGCCGAGGCCAGACCAGCCGAGCACCGTCTCGACGATGACCGAGCCGCTGACGACGCTGCCCGACGCATAGCCGAAAAGCGTGATCAGCGGGTTCAGAGCGTCGCGCAACGCGTGGCGCATGATGACGGCGCGCTCCGGCAGTCCTTTCGCGCGCGCCACCTGCACGAAGTCCTGCGCGAGCGCCGCGGACAAACCCTCGCGCGCCTGCGCCAGAAACAGTGCGACGAGCGGCAGCGCGAGCACGATGGCCGGCGGCAGGAGACGCAGGAGGCTGAAGTCCGCGAGCGTCTCGCCGCCCGCGCCGCCCACCGGAAACCACGAAGTGCGCGCGACGATGGCGAGGGCGATGAGCGCGAGCACGATGCGCGGCGTCGAGGCCGTGAGCAGGATGATGAATTCGCTCGCGCGATCCCATGCGCCGCCCCTGCGACGCGCGGCGAGCGCGCCGAGCACGAGCGAGAAGGAGAGCGCGAGAGCGAGCGCGGCGGCTGAGAGGGCGAGCGTGCGCAGCAGGCGCGGCCAGATGATCGACGCGACCGGCGCGTGATAGTAGAAGGATTCGCCCATGCGCCCGCGCGCGAGGTTCGAGAGCCAGTGGGCGTAGCGCGCGGCGAGCGGTTCGTCGAGACCGTAGACGCGGCGCAATTCCTGAAGCGTCGCTTCGGACGCGCCCTGCTCGCCCGCCAGTTCGCCGAGCGCGTCGCCGCCCGCCGCGGCCAGCAGCGCGAACGTCAGCGCGGAGACGACGAGGAGCACGACGACGCCCTGCAACGCTCTGGAGAGAATCAGTTTTAACACGCCGGCAACTCGAATCGTCCGTGGAAGGGGTTGAGCGAACTTATCGCGCGTTGATTTAACATCTATTCGCCGCGCGCGACAAGAGTCCGGGCGCACATAGTTCTGGACATCCGCCCGTATAAATGTTTGAATCCATCTGCCTCGCCCGTGCGCGTTCGCACGAAACGCCTCACAGTTTTTCACCTTCAGACAACCGGAATTTTGATATGAAACTTGCATCGTCAGGAAGATTTTTTGTCAGTCTGTCGCTCATCGTCGCGCTCCTCGTGGCGAGCGCGTGCCAGACGCCGCAGCCCTCTTCGAACAACCAGAGCGGCACGGAAGGTAAGCTGCCGACCGCGCCCGTCGTGGGCACGCGCGGCGGCTCGCTCACCTACCGCCTCAGTTCGCCGCCGAAGACTTTCAATTACATCCTCGCCGCCGACGAGATTTCGCTCTACGTCTCGTTTTTTCTGACGGGCAGCCGCCTCGTCGAACTCGATCACGACGAGCAAACTTACGTGCCCGCGCTCGCCGAAAGTTGGAAGCTCTCGGAGGACGGCAAGAGCGTCGAAGTCACTTTGCGCGAAGGCCTGAAGTTCTCCGACGGCCACGCGCTCACGGCCGAAGACGTGGCCTTCACGCTCGGCGCGCTGTACGACGAGCGCGTCACGTCGCCCATCTACCGCGACGCGATGCTCGTCGGCGGCAAGCCCATCGAGGTCACGGTCGCCGACGCGCGCCGCCTCCGGCTCGGTTTCGCCGAAGCCATCGCCGTGCCGGAAAACTACATGTCGAATTTGAACGTGCTGCCGCGCCACGTGCTCGCCGACGCGCTCGGCAAGAACGAGTTCAATAACTCCTACAGCGTGACGAGCGACCCGGCCGGCGTCGTCACGGCCGGAGCGTTCAGCCTCGAAGCGATCACGCCGGGCGAGCGCCTCACCCTGAAGCGCAACCCGCATTACTGGAAGAAAGACACGGCGGGCAATCAACTCCCCTATCTCGACCGGCTCGTCCTCGAAGTGGTGGGCGAAGAGAACAACGCGCTGACGCGGCTCGGCCAGGGCACGCTCGACATCATCGACCGCGTGCGCCCGACCGATTTCGCTTCCTTGCGCGGCGGGCAGGGCAAAACGCGCGCGCACGATCTCGGCCCCGGCCTCTACGCCGACAACATCTGGTTCAATCTCAACCCCGGCAAGCGCGCCGACGGCAAGCCTATCATCGACCCGGCGAAGCTCGCGTGGTTCAACGACGCGCGTTTCCGCCGCGCCGTCTCGCACGCCATCGACCGCGACTCCATCGCCGCCAACACCTGGCAGGGACTCGCCACGCCGCTCTACAACTTCGTCTCCGCCGGCAACCGCGCGTGGGTGGCCGCGGACGTGCCGCGCACCGATTATGATCTGGAGCGGGCGCGCACGCTGCTGCGCGAGGCGGGCTTCAAAGTCGGCGGCACGGAGTCCGCGCCGGAGTTGACGGACGAGAAAGGCAATCGCGTCGAGTTCACGATCATCGCGCCCGCCGGCAACGAGGTGCGCGTCAAGAGCGCGATTGTGATCCAGGAGGATTTGAAGAAACTGGGGATGAACGTGCAGGTCGCGCCCGTCGAAAACGCGCAGTTGTCCGCGCGCATCAACCAGTCTTACGACTACGAGGCCGTCCTCTTCGGCACGTCCGTCTCCGAACCCGACCCGTCTTCCTACACGGACATGCTGCGTAGCGCGAGCCCGCAACACTTCTGGCATCCCAAACAGACGAAGCCCGCGACCGAATGGGAAGCGCGGCTCGACGAGTTGAGCACGAGACAGGCGCACGAAGTAAACCGCGAACGCCGCCACGCCATCTTCCGCGACATCCAGTTGCTGATGGCCGAACAACTCCCGCTCATCCCCATCGTCACGCGCCACATCGCCGTCGCCGCCAACACGCGCGTCGGCAACTATCGCCCCAGCCCGCTCCCACCCTTCTCTCTGTGGAACGCCGAGGAATTGTTCGTCAAACAATGAAGGCAGGGGAAAGGGTAAAGGATAAAAGACAGGGCAAAGGGTAAGGGGTAAAAGACAGGGCAAAGGGGAAGGGGTAAAGGGTAAAGGTTGAAGACAAAAGCGGGGCGCGAGCATTCAATGCTGCGCCCCGCTTCCTCTTTTTTACCCTTTACCCCTTACCCCCTTCCCCTTTGCCCCTGCATCTTATTGCGTTTGCAGTTTCTGCATGGCGGCCATCGCCTGCGCCAGTTCGAGGCGGGTGAGCGGGGCTTGCGGGCGGAAGTTGGAGTTGGCGGTCGAGAGCAGCCCGCGCGCGATGGCGACGCGCACGTAGCCGCGCAGGGCTGCCGGGATCGAGTTCGCGTCGAGAACCGTTGCAAGCGGAAGGCTCTGGGCGGATTCGGCTTCGGCCTGCAACCCCGCCGCGCGGACGAGCGCGACCGCCGCCGTGAGACGATTCGCCGCGTCGTTCGGCGCGAACGAGCCGCCGCGCTCGACGTCCGTAAAGAGCGCGCCCTGCGGCGCATTCTGCACGCTCTCGACGAAGAGCGACGCGGCCGCGCCGCGCACGTCGCGATAACTCGCCGACGCGGGCACGTATTGCGGCACGCGCGCGCCGAGCACGAGCGCTTCGGCCAGTTCGCCGCGTGTCGTGGCCTGCGCCGGCCGGAACTTCTGCCCCACGGGCGACATCACGAACGAGCGTATGTTTTGGTAGACAATCGCGCGCTGCGCCGACGTCAATGCGTCGATGTCTTTGACGGGCGCATATTCGGCGCGCGCCACTTCGAGCACCCCTGTAAATTTCTGCGGCGTGACGGCGAGGCCGCCGAGCGTGTTTCGCACCTGGACGCGCCACGCGCCCGCCGAAGGCTCGGAGAGCGCGGCGCGCTCGCGGTTGCCCGCGAGGCCGGGCACGTTGAGGTCGTTGCGGTCGGCCTGCTTGCGGCCGCTCGCGTCGTACATGGCGAGGCCGAGGTCGTTCGTGCTGAGCGCGCTCCAGCCGATCTGCATCGAGGCCGCGAGCGCGTCGGCCGGAATCTCCACGGTAGTCTCGAAGCCGTTTGCGCCGGGGTTGACCGTGCCGTGAATCTCCCGCAAAGGATCGTTGACGAAGCGCACCTGCCCCTGGTTGAGCGTCGCGCGGAAGTTGCCGAGCTTGCGTTCGGGGAAGGAGGATTCCAGCACGGCGGCGTGCGTGTTGAGCAGCCCCGCGCCGACTTCGTGCGCGTAGTAGGCGGCGAGCGGCGTGGCCGTGCGTTGCAGGATGGCGCGCACCTCGGCGGGCGTAAGTTTCGGGTTCGCTTCGAGCATCAGGGCGATAGCCCCGGCCACCTGCGGCGCGGAAAAGCTCGTGCCGCTCGCCGTCGTGTAGTAGGGCACGTTGCCCGGCGCAAGTCCCGCGTCGCCGTTGAAGCCGATGCCCTGCGCCCCCGTCAAGCTCAGGCCGCTCGAACGCAGGCCGACGACGCGCACGCCCGGCGCGACGAGCGTCGGGCGGAAAAGTTGACTCGCGAAACTGCCGCGCGAGGAGAAGTCCGCGAGGCGGCCGCGAAAATCGGTCGCGCCGACGGAGACGACCCACGGCGCGACGGCGTAAGGGTTCAGCGTGTGCCAGCCCGCGCCCGTGTTGCCGGCCGAGAAGACGACGTTGATACCTTTGTCCGTGAGCATCTTCGTCGCGACGTTGACGGGATCGTTCGTATCGAACAGGGTGTTGGCCGAGAAGCTGCAATTGACGACGCGCACGCCGAGCGATGCCCCGCGCTCCAACAGGTAATCCAGGCCGTTTAAGACGAAGACGAGATTGAGATCGCCCGCGCCGAGGCCGACGAGACGCGCGCCCGGCGCAACGCCCGTATGCTGTCCGCCCGACCGCGCGCCGCTGCCGCCGATGACGCCGCCGACGAACGTGCCGTGGCCGTGAAGTTGATCCGTGTTCGGCAAATTCTCGACGTTGACGGGATAGTTGAAGCCGACGCCGCCACTCTGCATGTCGGCGAGTTTGACGTTCTGCGCGACGCGGCCGGCGAGGTCGCCGTGCGTCGCGTCAAGCCCTGTGTCCAGCACCGCCACCGTCACGCCGCGCCCGCTCAGCGGCGTACCTGTGTTGTGGCGCACGATATCCGCGTCGCGGCGGGCGCGCTCGACGCCGGTTAGCCCCTGCGCCGGGTCGGCCGTCAGTTGCAGCGTGCGGTTGCCGTAGATGGAACGCACGTTGGGGAAGTGTGAGAGGGCGATGATCTGATCCGGCGTGGCCGAGATGTAGACGGCGGGCAGGACGTGGAAGCGCGTGCCGCCGAGGATGCCGATACGCTGGAGGTCTGAGAAGTCGCGCTCGCCGGGCAGCCCGTGATAGACGACGACGGCGTTGATGCTGCTGTCGTCCGCGGCCTGGTTCGCTTGTTCGAGCAGGAGCGCGAGCGCGGGGTCGACGCTCTGCAAGCCGACACGCTGCCGCACCGCGCTGTTCATCGTCGAGACGCTTGTGGGCGTGGAGACGGTGATGCCGTCCGAGGAGGCGACGGCAATGTTATCCGCGCCCGACGCCGTGATGCCGTCAACTTTCGAGATCGAGACGCCGTTCGGCGCGACGGAGGAAAATCGCCCGTCCGCGCCCCTGAGCGTCACGCCGTCGGCCGTGGAGACGAGGATGCCGTCCGCGCCGGAAGCCGTGATGCCGTCGGCGGTGGAGACGAGGATGCCGTCCGCGCCCGAGGCCGTGATGCCGTTCGCGCCGATGGCGGTCAGGCCGTCGGCGGTCGAGATCGTGATGCCGTTCGGGTTGGTGATGACGACGGAATCGGCGCGATGCTGCGTGCCGTCGGCGGTGGAGACGAGAATGCCGTCCGCGCCCGAGGCCGTGATGCCGTCCGCGCCCGAGGCCGTGATGCCGTTCGGCTTGACGGCGACGACGCTGTTCGTGCCGGGGTAGGCCACGCCGTCGGCGCCCGACGCCGTGATGCCGTCCGCGCCGGAAGCTGTAATCCCATCCGCGCCGGAAGCGGTGATGCCGTCAGCCCCGGAGGCGGTGATGCCGTCCGCGCCCGACGCCGTGATGCCGTTGACGCCGAAGGTCAGCACGCCGTCCGCGCCGGAAGCGGTGATACCGTTCACGCCCGTGTAGCTCACGCCGTCAGCGCCGGAGGCGGTGATGCCGTCGCCGGTGGCGATGGTGATACCGGCGTTGACGGGGGCGAGCAGGAGCAAAAGCACGAGGGAAACGGCGGTCGCCTGTCGGGTCTTTTTCAGAGCTATATTCTTCATGTTACCAAAACACGCAACGCTGAATGCTGCTTATAAATTATGATGGTCTGAATCGAATTTAAACCCGGCTGCTCGTGCGGGGGGCTTGGTCGCACGACGAGGTAGGAGCACACAAGTCGGATGAGCAAGATAGCATAGTTTCGCCCAAAACGACCGAAACGGTTTGTTGCATTTTCCTTCTATTTTCGAGACGCCGAACGCCAATTATCAGCGGTAACAAGTTCGACAAATTACAGGGAAAACTTCGCCGGCCGAGAAACTCTGCGCGCCGCAAAGGTTAACTCATCAGTCCCTTGAAAATCTTCTGCGTTTCGGCCGCCGGTTCCACGCCGAGTTCCTTGCGCAGCACCCGCCGCAAATGTTCGTACTGTTCCTTGACGGCCGCGCGATTGCCGAGCGCGGCGTGCGCGCGCATGATCATGCAATGCACGTCTTCGCGAAACTGGTCGTCGCCGAGGATTTGCTGCGCCAGTTGGAGCGAGCGCGACCACTCCTCGGCCTTCTGCGCCGCGACGGCCAGCACTTCGAGCATGCGCAAATGTTGCTCGCGGTAGTATGAACGCTGCTCCTCGACCCACTCGTCGTAGCTGCCCTGCATGAAGTCGCCGCGATAGAGACGAAGCGCGTCTTCGTAGCAACTGAGGTAGCTCGCCTGATCGCCCGTGCGCCGGGCGGCCTCGGCTTCGGCGACGAGACGGTCGAACTCCTCCGTGTCTATCCGGTAAGAGAATTCCTGACTGAGCAGATAGTCGCTGTCGCGGTAGAGCAGGAAGTTCTGCTTGACGGGTTGATTGCTGTTGAGCGCCTTGCGGATGTGCGAGACCGTGGGGTGGAAATTCTTCTCCACGGCGTCGAAGTCGGCCTCGCCCCAGAAGGTGTCGATGATGGTGTCTTTCGAGGCGCGGCGGTGGCGGCGCGAGGCGATGAAGCACAGGATGTCGCGCGCGCGCTTGGTCGTCCAGGCATCGGCGGCGAGCGGGCGCGCCGGGTCGCGGAAGATTTCGACCGGGCCGAGCATGTTGAGCGAGAGATCGGCGGCGGGCTTCGGCGGCACGAGCTGGACGATTGTGGCCTGCGACGTCTCGGCGACATGTGCGACGCCCGCCGTCGTCGCCGTCTCCTGCTGCGATTGCTGCGCCTGAGCCTCCTGCGCGTTGCCGCCGCTCGCGCGTTGCAGTTCCTCGCGGATGTCGGGCGGGAGGAGCGCGGCCGTGTCGGGCGCGGCGAAGAGTTGCGTGTGGTGCGCGATTTCGCGGCGCAGCCAGTAGTCGTAGTCGTAGCGCGCGGCCAGGTCGAGCACGCGACGCAGGCGTCCGACCACTTCGTTTTCTTTACCTTCGGCGAGCGCACACGAGGCGAGCGCGAGCGAAGCCTGCGCTTCGTAATAGTGCAGCCCGTGGGTGTGAAAATAAGAGAGCGCGGCTTCGAGTTCGGCGCGCGCCGCCGGGATGTCGCCGAGCGCGGCGAGGACGCGCGCGTGCGAGAGCGTGGCCGTCTGTAAAGCCATCTCGTCTTTGACGGCGGCGCGCGCGCTGATGAGACGTTCGAGCAAACCTCTGGCCGCCGCCGTGTCGCCGAGTTGCAGACTGAGCAATGCCTGCTCGTCCCACAACTCTGCGCGCGACGGGTCAACTCCGGCCTCTTCGTAGGTGCGCGCGGCGTGATGGTAAAACTCCGTGGCGCGCGCCGCATCGCCCCGCTCGCGGTAGAGGTTGCCGTAGGTCTCGAAGGCTTCGGCGCGCTGCGCGACGAGGTTGAAGAGTTGGCAGCGTTCGAGCGCGCTGTTGAGATGTTGTTCGCAGGCTTCGAGGTCGCCGCGATAGAGTTGGCAGCGCGCGAGGTTCAAATAAGCCCACGCCTCCTGCGGCATGGGCGGGGCGTTGCCGTTATCGCGCAGCATGCGGCGCAGCCAGCGCATCGCCTCGGAGAAGTCGCCGCGAATCATCGCGGGCAGGCCGAGGTTGTGCGCGATGAGGTGCATGTAGTGCGTGTCGTTCTGTTCTTCGGCGAGTTGGAGCGCGGTGCGAAACTCGCCCTCGGCGGCCGCCCAATCGGTGAGGGCGAAATAACAGAGGCCGCGCGTGTTGCCGCACTTGATGCGCACGCTCGACTGTTCGCCGACGAGTTCGAGCGCGCGGTCGAGATAGGTGAACGCGCCGGCGCAGTCGCCGCGACGGCGGGCGATGGTGGCGAGCGAGTGGAGCGCCTCGGCCTCGCCCTCGGCGTCGCCGCGCGCGTGGAGGAGCATGGCCGCGCGGCGAAAGAGCGTCTGCGAAGTTTCGTATTCGCCGCGCAGCCGCGCCACCTCGGCGCGGTGAAAGAGTGCGCGCGGGTGCGCCTCGATGGCCGCTTCCGGGATGGCTTCGACGAACGTGATGAGCGACGTGAACGCGCCCGTGGCGATCCACTCCTGCCCGCGATTGGCGAGGATGATCGCGGCGCGCACGAAGTCTTCGGCCGCGAGCAGGTGGCGGATGGCCTGCTCCCACTGCTTGCGCTCGACGAAAAACTCCGCGTAACGCGCATGTTCCCGCGCCACGCCGGCCTGCCCGATCTCGGAGCGCAAGCGACGTTGCAGGAAATCCCTGAACAGAGGGTGCAGGCGATATTCTTCGCCGCGCCCGTCGCTCCCGGCCACCGTCATAAACACGTTGCGGCGAACGAGCGCGGGGAGCAGTTGAGCGCAACTGCCGTCGGGGAAGAGACGGCTGCAGATGTCGGCCTCGACGCGTTCCAGAAGCGAGATGCGCAGGAGCAAACTTTGCGCGTCGGCCGCTTCGTCGGCGAACACTTCTTCGGCGAAGTAGTCGAAGATGTCGAGTTCGGACTGGCGCAGAATCTCCGAGAGGTCTGGGCGCGCGGCCTCGCCGGGGCGCGTGCCGCTGGCGAGCGCCTGCCGCTGCGCGACCTGACGGATGAGTTGCAGCGCGGTGATCCAGCCGTGCGTGCGCTCGCGGTATTCGGCGAGTTGTTCGGGCGTCAGTTCGAGGTCGAAGACTTTGCGGAACAGCTCCTGCGTCTCGTCGTCAGTGAAGAGCAGTTCGGCGCGGTCGATGATCGTCAGTTCGTTGTGGGCGCGCAGGCGTGCGAGCGCGAGCGGCGGCACGTCGCGCGAGATGATGATGATGTGCAGCACGTCCGGCAGGTAGGCGAACAGCCTGTCCACGACGCGGTGGACGGTCGTGTCCGTGCCGAGATGATGATAATCGTCTAAGACGAAGATGAGTTGCTGGTCGACGAGGTCGAGCACTTCGTTTAAGAACACGTCCACGGCGCGTTCGGGCTGCTGGGCGAGTTCGGCGGCGGACTGCTGGAGATAAGAGAGCGTGGCCGCGCCGAACTCCGGGACGATCTGTTTGATGCCGTGCGCGAGATAGCCGAGGAAGACGAAGGGGTCAGCGTCGGTGCGGTCGAGTTGATACCAGACGAAGGGGCGCGCGTGCGTGCGCACGAAGTCGGCGACGAGCGTGGTCTTGCCCGAACCGGCGTTGGCGGCGACGAGCGTGACGGGATGCGCGAGGTTCGACGAAAGCCGATCCATCAGGCGCGGGCGCTGGAGCAGCGTGGGCGTCGGGCGCGGCGGCAGGAGCTTGGTGCGGAGGAAGAAGGCGGGCGTCGCCAGGCCGCCCGTGCCCGCTGCGGTGAGCGGCGGCAGGGGGGAAGTTTGTAGTTTGCTCTGGCGATGCGGCCTGTTGGTCATCAACCCCTCGCAGCCTTCGCGCGGGTCGCGCGCGAGCCGCCGCCCAAGCGAATTGGAATGCCCTTCGGCGCGGAACCCGACTTGAACGCGGTCTCGTGGCCTTGCGAAATTTCGCGGGTGCACTCGTGGCCTTGCGGAATTTCGCGCGCTTGCTCGGGGGAGAGCGCACGGCCATGCCATCGGTTAAATTCTTACTCCCCTTGAACCCGTGCGCGCAAGCCGCGAGCTTGTCCGGCGAGGCTGACCGGCCGCTTCGCCGTGCGCGCGCCTCAACCTACGCTGACCGAAGGCTTCTCCACGTAACCTTTCACGAGTCGCAGGCGCGATTGATCGACGCGACCCTCCCGGCTCGCGCTCAACGGCGTGAGCCGGGAGGCGCGCTCGTCGTCCGCTCTCAACGCTTCGAGGTGGGCGCGGGCGGCGCGGTCGAGCGCGGCGGCGCGTCCCCACGTTTCGGCCAGCGCATGCGCGGCGGGCTTCAGGGGCAAGCCGTAGCTGTCGAAGAGTTCTCCCGCTTCGTCGAGCGTAAAGGCCAGCGCGGATTCGTCCAACACGCGCAGGGTTTGCTTCGAGCGCATACGCCAGAGCGGCGCGGGCGGCAGCGTGCGGCCGATCAGGATCATGTGCGCCTCCACGGGCAAGAGCGGCAGGAGCCGCCCGAAGAACGGGACGATCCATTCGGCATCATACAACAGGTGCAGATCGTCTATCACGACGAGGAGCGGCTCGTCCGCTTCGAGCATCGTCATCTCGTAGACGAACGACTCGGCCAGGAGCGCGGCGTCAGGCATCTCGCCGCTCGAAGAGAGCAGCGCGAGCGTCTTGCGCCCGAAGCCCGGATGCTGATTGCGCACGGCGGCCACGAGGTATTGCAAAAACATCCGCCGGTCAACCTCCGGCGCATCGACCTTGTACCACGCGACGCGCCGCTCGCTCTGCACGGCGAAGTCCGTGGCGAGCATGGTCTTGCCCGTGCCCGTGCGCCCGTGGATGACGGTCGAGGTGCAACAGGCGATGCTTTCGTACAGGGCATCGAGCAGCCGGCGGCGTGAGACGCGCGGCAATTCCACGGGCGGCGTAATTTTATCGAGGATCAATCCCATCGTTTCCTTATCTCAACTCTCTACTTGCATGCAAGGCTAACCGCCGGACGCGCGAACTTTGAGGACGCGCCCGAAAGGTCTCGCGGCAAAGTTGTCAATATCGTCCTAGGCTTCTACTTACGGCTCAGGCCGCGCGGCCTGCCGCCGTTAAGCGGCCTGCCGACATTAATATGCGCGGGAGAACTTGAGGAATTCTTGAGATGTTTAACCGGAGGCGGCGGGCACGGGCGCGACGGGCGAACAGCCGATGACGGAGAAAGCAGCCGAAAGTCGTTTGCCGGCAGTAGTTTGGCGCGGCCTCTGAGTATGTCGGGAGGCTGATCGGCGGGAGGAATATCCGAGCGCGTGCGGAAATTATTTGCGCCGCGCGGGCTGTGGCTGCACTTGGCTTGCCGCCGGTTTGTGGTTCATTATGTGCGGCATGGCTGAAATCAAAATTGCTCCTTACGGCTCCTGGAAGTCGCCCATCACCGCAGACCTCATCTTGCAGGGCGCGGTCGGGTTGGGGATGATCAAGACGGACGGCGAAGACGTTTACTGGCTCGAACTACGTCCCTCCGAAGGCGGGCGCACCTGCATCGTTCGCCGCACGGCCGACGGCGCGCTGCGCGACATGACGCCGCCCGGCTTCAACGCGCGCACGCGCGTCCACGAATACGGCGGCGGCGATTTCGTCGTCCACTCCGGCACGATCTATTTCTCCAACTTCTCCGACCAGCGGCTCTACCGCCTGACGCCGGACGCGCCCGACCTCCCCGCGCCGCTCACGCCCGAATCGAACGCCGAGCTGCGCTATGCCGATACCATCATGGACGCCGCGCGCGGCCGCCTCATCGCCGTGCGCGAAGACCACCGCGCGGGGGCGCACGAACCCTCCAACACGCTCGTCTCTCTTTCGCTCGACGCCGCCGAAAACGACACGGGCGGGCGCGTGCTCGCCTCCGGTTACGACTTCTATTCTTCGCCGCGCCTGAGTCCCGATGGCCGGCAACTGGCGTGGCTCTGCTGGAATCACCCGAACATGCCCTGGGACGGCACGGAGTTGTGGCTCGGCGACGTGGCGGACGACGGCTCGATCACGGGCGCGCGCCCCGTCGCGGGCGGGCGCGAAGAGTCGATCTTTCAACCCGAATGGTCGCCCGCCGGACGCCTGCACTTCGTCTCCGACCGGAACGGCTGGTGGAATCTCTACGTCGTCGGCAATGGCAACGGCGAGGGCGCGGGCGAAACGTCTCTCCTCTTATGCGAGATGGAAGCCGAGTTCGGGCAGCCGCAGTGGGGCTTCGGCATGTCGACTTACGCCTTCGCCCCGAACCCGGATACGGAAACGAAAGCGGGCTCGGATGCGGAGACGAAAGCGGACTCGGAGATCATCTGCGCCTACATCGTGCGCGGCATGTCGAAACTCGCGCGCCTCGACGCGGCGAGCAAAAAGCTCCGTCCTATCGAAAGCGGCTACACCGATCTACAGTACGTTCAGACGGCGGGCGGGCGCGTTGTTTTCCGCGCGGGCGCGCCACAGGCTTCGGCGGCCATCGTCGCGCACGATCCGGCGACGGGACAGTTTGAAGTTTTGCGCCGCGCGAGCGCGCACAACATAGACGAGGGCTATCTCTCAATCGCGCAGGCGATGGAATTCCCGACCACGGGCGGGCAGACCGCGCACGCCTTCTACTACCCGCCGCGCAACCGCGACTTCGCCGCGCCCGCAGGCGAACGCCCGCCGCTCCTCGTCAAGAGCCACGGCGGGCCGACGTCGATGGCCTCCTCCACGCTCAATCTCAACATCCAGTTCTGGACGAGCCGCGGCATCGCCGTGCTCGACGTGAACTACGGCGGCAGCACCGGCTACGGCCGCGCCTATCGCCTGAGACTCAACGGCACGTGGGGCATCACCGATGTCGACGATTGCGCGAACGGCGCGCGACACCTCGCCGCCGAAGGACTCGCGGACGGCGAGCGTTGCGTCATCACGGGCGGCAGCGCGGGCGGCTACACAACGCTCGCCGCGCTCACCTTCCGCGACACGTTCAAGGCGGGCGCGAGTCACTACGGCGTCAGCGACCTCGGCGCGCTCGTCCGCGACACGCACAAGTTCGAGGCGCGCTACCTCGATAACCTCGTCGGCCCCTACCCGGAACGCGCGGACATCTACCATGCGCGCTCGCCCATCAACTTCACGGCGCAACTCTCCTGCCCCGTCATCTTCTTTCAGGGACTCGAAGACAAGGTCGTGCCGCCGAATCAAGCGGAGTTGATGGTTGAAGCCCTGCGTGCGAAGGGGCTGCCCGTGGCCTACGTGGCCTTCGAGGGCGAGCAACACGGTTTCCGCCGCGCCGAGAACATCAAACGCGCGCTCGAAGGCGAACTCTATTTTTACTCGCGCGTCTTCGGCTTCGAACTGGCCGACCCGGTCGAGCCAATTCCGCTGGAAAATCTCTAACCGCAGCCCGCCGGACAATCCACGCAGCTTGTGCCCGCGCCCGCGCGAACGGGCGACTCTTGAATTTACGCCCGTCCGCGCGGGCGCGCCGTTGGAATGCGCGCCGGAAAACTATCCGCCCGCTCGAACCTCTTCCGGGCATAAATTCAAAAAGATGGAGAAATGAATATCGGAAATCTGAGATTTCGTAGTTTTGCGTCAGAAAAAGAGCCGCCGCACATCTCCGCAATCGTTAAATGGCGGGGATAAGTGTTGCAACAGTTCTGTTTAAGTGCGTGGTTGGGTTTGGGCTGTGGCTCTGGTATCCAAGTTGCAGACTCCTAGTCGCCAAGAAATTTTTTTAGGCGCAATGGTGAAAACAGTGGAGGCGCGGAGACAAGGTTCGAAGCGCAAATTGCTCGCATCATTTCATGTTGACTTTAGACTTCTAAGGAGCGAAGTATGATTCAGAAAATTAAGTTTCTGCCGTCTATTCTCGCCCTTCTTCTCTGCCTGACGGGTCTCGCGTTCGGGCAGGAGCAGAGGGGTTCGATAGAAGGCACGATCACTGACCCTTCGGGCGCTGCGGTGCCCGGCGTGACAGTGACCGTCAGCAGCCGCGGCAGAACCGAAGGCGCGCGCCCTGATGCGACCATCGGTTTTACCCGCACGGTGACGACTGACGAGAGCGGCTTCTTCCGCATGACGGAAGTCCCTCCCGGTTTCTATACCGTGACGACGACTGCCGTTTCCGGCTTCAGCGCGGCGACCAACCCCAGCGTCGAAGTCGTGCTCGGTAAGACGACCCCGGTGAACATCGCGCTGCAAGCGGGTGCCATCGGCGAAACCGTCACCGTCACGTCGGATGCGGTTGCCATCGACCCGACTGACAATAAGATTCAGACCAACATCACGGCGCAGGTCGCCGAGTTGCTGCCCAAAGGCACCAACTTCACCAGCTTGCTGCAAGTGGCCCCGGCCGTTCGCAACGAACCGGCCAGCGGCGGCTTCCAGATTGACGGTGCTTCGGGTTCGGAGAACACCTTCATCATCGACGGTCAGGAAGTGACCAACTTCCGCACCGGCTCGCTGAACACCAATAACAACATTCCTTTCCAGTTCGTTCAGGAAGTTCAGGTTAAGACTTCCGGTTTCGAAGCCGAATTCGGCGGCGCGACCGGCGGCGTGATCAACGTTGTGACCCGCGGCGGCAGCAACGAGTGGCACGGCGAATTCGGCGCGCAGTTCCGTCCGGCTGAACTTCAGGCCGGCCCGCGTCGCTTCCTGACCAACGTCTTCGGCGGCGCGCGCTACGTGCAGCCCCGCAGAGACAACGGCACGGACTTCTTCCCGTTCGCCACCATCAGCGGCCCGATCCTTCGCGACCGCGTGTGGTTCTTGTCGAGCTACGTTCCGCAGTTCCTCAACACCATCCGCGACGTGACGTTCATCAACCCGGCGAACAGCACGCCCGTGGCGGGCGGTTCCGGACGCTACGAGCAGAATCAGCGCAGAGAGTACCTGTTCAATCGCATCGACGCGAACATCATGAACAACCTGCGCTTCCAGGGTTCGTACACCTACAACCCGATTGCCTTGCAGGGCATTCCGCCCGCCTTCGGTTCGGAACTGAGCACCGTCGTTCCGTCGATCTTGTTCCCTGGTGGCAATCGCCGCACGGGCACGGACCTCCTGAACCAGCGCGGTGGTCGCCAGAACTCGCAGAACGTCACGGGTGGTCTCACCTGGACGCCGACCAGCAAATTGGTCGTCAACGCGCGCGGCGGCTACAGCTTCCTGAATGAGAAGTTGGACTCCTACGGCGTGCCTTCGCCCGTCGGTCAGACGCGCTTCGTCTGCTCCTCGGCCAGCACCAACATCCCTGGCGAAGCAGGCTGCGCGGCCGGCACGCAGAACTTCCCGGCCTTCCAGACCTTGCTGAATGACACGTCGCGTCGTCGTACCTTCGACGCCGATGCCAGCTATCTCGTGAACAACTTCGGTGGTCGCCACCAGTTCAAGGGCGGCTTCCAGCGCAACGGCCTGTCGAACGACGTGTTCCTGCAAACGGTCGATCAGGTCTCGCTCGTTTACGGTCAGACCATCAACCAGGTCTCGGGCGTTTCGGCTTCCACGCTTACCCCGACTCCGGGCGCAATCGGCGCGGGCTTGCTCCAGCGCTTCAATCGTGGCGGCAGTGCCTCGAGCACCAACGATGCCGTGTTCTTCCAGGATAGCTGGCAGCCGTTCAGCCGCCTGACGCTCAACATCGGTATCCGTGCGGAGAAGGAAGAAGCTCCGAGCTTCACGCCCGGCAACCCGAGCATCCAGTTCGGCTTCGGCGACAAGTTGGCTCCGCGTCTCGGCGCGGCCTTCGACTTGACCGGCGATGGCAAGACGAAGATTTTCGGCAGCTTCGGTCGCTTCTACGACCGCTTCAAGTATGAACTGCCGCGCGGTTCGTTCGGCGGCGAGTTCTTCCGCCGCGACTACTTCGAAATCTTCCCCGGACAGGGCAACTTCCAGTCCTTCACCGTGCCGAGAATCATCGGTACCAATCCGAATCCCGCGGGCGGCAACTGCCCTATCACGGGTAGCACCGGCCTCAGCCGTTGCCAGGCGGACTTCCGCATCCCGTCGAACGTCGGCCTCGGCCTCGAGTTCGGCGCGATTGACCCGGACATCAAACCGTTCCGCCAGTCGGAGTTCACCGTCGGCGCGGAGCGCGATCTCGGCGGCGGCTACCTGTTCAGCGGCCGTTACACGCACAAGACAGTTGACCGCGCCGTGGAAGACATCGGCTTCCTCAACGCGCAGGGCAGCGAAGCTTACGTCATCGGTAACCCCGGCGAAGGCCTCTCCGCTCAGATCAGCCAGAGCTTCGGTTTCTTGCCGCAAAAAGCGGTGCGCGACTATGACGCGGTTGAACTCCGCATTGACAAGCGTTTCACGCGTCGTTACTACTTCAACGGCAGCTACACCTGGAGCCGCCTGTTCGGTAACTACTCGGGTCTCGCCAGCTCTGACGAGTTCACGCCCACGAACGGCGGCGTCGGCTCCGGCCGCACCAGCCCGAACGTGAACCGCAACTTCGACCTGCCGTTCATCGGTTTCACCGGCAACGGCACGGAAGATAACGGACGCCTGCCGACGGATCGTCCGCACGTGGTCAAGTTCTACGGCGCCTACACGCTGGACTTCAACGAGCAGTTGGGCTTTGGTTCTGGCAACAGCACCGAGTTCTCCGTCTTCACCGAAGCCCGCAGTGGTTCGCCTTTGACCACCCGCTTCAACTTCTACGGCGTCGCCGGTCAGATTCTGACCCGTCGCGGCGACCTCGGTCGCACGGAAGCGTTTACCCAGTCGGATTTGGCTGTCCGTCACAAGTATCGCTTCGGTTCCAACGAGCGGCTCACGATGGTGTTCGACCTCGACATCATCAACCTGTTCAATGAAAGCAACGAACTGGGCCGTTACGACCTGTACAACACGAGATCGGTCGCCGGCGAGAACATCGGTCTCGGCGCGAACATTTCGGAAGGTGCAACTATCGCCATCTTCCAGAGACAGCCGACGGCGGCGGGAATCCTGTCCTACCTGAACGCAAACGGTGGTGCGGATGCTCGCTTCAATCTGGCGAACTCGTTCCAGACTGGCCGTCAGGTTCGCCTCGGCTTCCGGTTGCTGTTCTAAAGCTCCAACCACTGCCACAAACTTCAAAGC
>DASQLU010000074.1:0-72237 GCA_035645855.1 Pyrinomonadaceae bacterium | reverse complement strand
CATCGCCGTGCTCGACGTGAACTACGGCGGCAGCACGGGCTACGGCCGCGAGTATCGACGGCGACTGAACGGCACGTGGGGCATCACGGACGTTGACGACTGCTCTAACGGCGCGCGCCACCTCGCCGCCGAAGGACTCATCGACGCGGCGCGCTGCGTCATCACGGGCGGCAGCGCGGGCGGCTACACGACGCTCGCCGCGCTCACCTTCCGCGACACCTTCAAGGCGGGCGCGAGCCACTACGGCGTCAGCGACCTCGGCGCGCTCGTCCGCGACACGCACAAGTTCGAGGCGCGCTATCTCGATAACCTCGTTGGTCCTTACCCCGCGCGCGAAGACCTCTACCACGCGCGCTCGCCCATCAACTTCACCGATCAACTCTCCTGCCCCGTCATCTTCTTTCAGGGACTCGAAGACAAGGTCGTGCCGCCCAATCAGGCCGAGTTGATGGTCGAGGCTTTGCGCGCCAAAGGTCTGCCCGTGGCCTATGTCGCCTTCGAGGGCGAGCAGCACGGGTTCCGCCGCGCCGAGAACATCAAACGCGCGCTCGAAGGCGAACTCTATTTCTACTCGCGCGTCTTCGAATTTGAACTGGCCGACCCGGTCGAGCCGGTTCCGCTGGAAAATCTCTGAGCGACCGACAATCTCTGGTTACTGCCGCCGGTCTCTATAGATACTGCCGCCAGTCTCTTTTGCGGCCAGCCTCTATTTACCGCCCATCTACTTCGTACCGCCGGTCTCTATAAAAGTAAGCGTTTGTAAAGCTCTCCTTATAGGTGAGCGCTTGTAACGCTCTGCGTTTGTATGTTCTATGTGAAATTTTTGCGCCTGCCCGTCCGGCGTATATCTCCGATTCGTTCGGGATAAAGTTTCCGCCCGCCGTAGTTCCTTCCGACATAAATTCAAAAAGTTGGAGAAATAAATAACGGAAATCTGAGATTTTGTAGTTTTGCGCGAAAAAAAGGCCGCCGCATCGTCTCGCCGGGCGCGTGAGTTGTTCCGGTAAGTGTTGGAGACATGGCAGGTTAGAGGCGCGAGGGGGATTAGTGCGCAACTCTGGTATCTAAGTTGCAGACTTCCTTCACGCCAAGAATTTCTTTTAGGCGTAATGGTGAAAACAGTAGAGGCGCAACGACAAGGTTCAAAGCGCAAATTGCTCGCATCATTTCATGTTGACTTTTGACTTCTAAGGAGCGAAGTATGATCCAAAAATTTAAGTTTTTGCCGTCTATCGTCGCCCTTCTGCTCTGTCTGACCGCCACGGCGTTCGGGCAAGAGACGACGGGCAGGATTGAAGGCACCATCACCGACCCTTCGGGCGCAGCCGTGCCGGGCGTAACCGTCACGGTTCGTAGCCGCGGGACGACCGAGGGCGCGCGTCAGGACGCCACCATCGGCTTCAACCGCACGGTGACGGCCGACGAGAGCGGTTTCTACCGTGTGCAGGAAGTGCCTCCCGGCTTCTACACCGTGACGACCACCGCCATTTCCGGTTTCAGCGCCGCGACCAATCAGAGCGTTGAAGTCGTTTTGGGTAAAACGACGCCGGTGAACATTGCGTTGCAGGCGGGCGGAGTTGGCGAGACCGTGACCGTTACTTCGGACGCGGTTGCCATCGACCCGACCGACAACAAGATTCAGACCAACATCACGGCGCAGGTTGCCGAATTGCTGCCCAAGGGCACCAACTTCACGAGCCTCCTGACGGTCGCCCCCGGCGTCCGCAACGAGCCGCTCTCCGGCGGTTTCCAGATCGACGGCGCGTCGGGTTCGGAAAACACGTTCATCATCGACGGACAGGAAGTGACCAACTTCCGCACCGGCACGTTGAACCAGAACAACAACATCCCGTTCCAGTTCGTGCAGGAAGTCCAGGTTAAGTCCTCTGGCTTTGAGGCCGAGTTCGGCGGCGCGACGGGCGGCGTGATTAACGTCGTGACCAAGGGCGGCTCGAATGATTGGCACGGCGAGTTCGGCGTCCAGTTCCGCCCCGCGGAATTTCAGGCCGGCCCCCGTCCCGTGTTGCGCAGAGCTGCCGTCGGCACCGGCGCGGCTCAGTTCAATGCTCCTGAGTACCTGTTCCCGGGTCGCGACAACGGAACGGACTTCTTCCCGACCGCTAACCTCAGCGGCCCCATCGTTCGCGACCGTCTGTGGTTCTTCACGAGCTACACGCCGCAGTTCCGCAACACGAATCGCACGATTAGTTACATCGGCGGCGACCCGCGCGTGGCGAATCGCCTGACCGGCCAGTCGCAGACCTATCGTTCGAGCACACGCAACGAGTATGCGTTCGTGCGTCTCGATAGCGCGATCACCGACAAGTTGCGTGCAGGCGGCACGTTCACCTGGAGCCCGACCCGCGTCCGCGGCGTCGTTCCGGCCTTCTCCACTCAGGTTGGCGCGCCTCCGCAGGCTCAATTCGGCGGCACCATCGGCACGCTCTTCGGCGCCGGGTTGCAGGATCAGATCGGCGGCCGCATCAACTCGAATAACGTGGCCGGCAAGGTTGACTACACGCCGACCAGCAAGATGGTGGTCAGCTTCCGCGCCGGCCGCAGCTTCCTCAACGAGAAAGCTCGCGTCGAGGACGGTCTTTACTCTTACGGCGTCCCGCAAGTGACGCGTTTCATCTGCAGCAACTCCGGCGGCGCGATCAGCGGTTGCCCGGCCACCGGCTTCAACACCGTCCCGACCAACTACACCATCGACTTCGACGTGTCGATCCGCAAGACCGTCGATGCCGACGTAAGCTATTTGGTCAATAACTTCGGCGGTCGCCACCAGTTCAAGGGCGGCTACCAGTTCAACGGTATCAGCAACGACACCCGCCAGGGTTATCGCAACACCGGTATCGTCCAGCTCTTCTACGGGTTCGACGTGACCGACCTCGGTTCGCGCCCGTTCAATCCGCCTCCTGGCTCCGGCGAAATCCTCGGTGCCGGTCTGCTCCAGCGCTTCGCCACCGAAGGCCGCGCCAGCAGCAGAAACCAGGCTTTCTACATTCAGGATCAGTACCAGCCGGTCAACCGCCTGTCGCTGAACCTCGGCGTCCGCTTCGAGAAAGAGAACGTCCCGAGCTTCCGCGCGGGCAACCCCGGAATCGAATTCGGCCTCGGCGACAAGATCGCCCCGCGCCTCGGTGTCGCCTATGACCTGACCGGCGATGGCAAGACCAAAATCTTCGCCAGCTACGGTTGGTTCTACGACCGCTTCAAGTACGAATTGCCGCGCGGCTCTTTCGGCGGCGACTTCTTCCGTCGTGACTTCTTCTACATCACGGCTGATCGTCCGGTGTTCACTCAGTACACGACGCAGCTCATTCTGGGCAACAACCCGGATATCCCGGGCGGCAACTGCCCCGAAGGCGGCATCGTTGGCGGCACGGGTATCTCGCGCTGCCAGTCCGACTTCCGCATCCCGTCCAACTCGGGCGCGGGCATCACTGTCGGCGGCACGGTCGACCCCGACCTGCGTCCCTTCCGCCAGAGCGAGTACACCTTCGGCGTGGAGCGCGACCTTGGCGGCGGCTACCTGTTCAGCGGTCGTTACACCCACAAACAGGTTGACAACACCGTCGAGGACATCGGCTTCCCGACCCTCGAAGGCTCGGAAGCCTACATCATCGGCAACCCCGGTCGTGGTCTTTCGCAGACCATCCCGGTCAGCCTCGGCTACCCGCCGACGCCGGAAGCCGAACGCCGGTACGACGCAATGGAACTTCGCGTCGACAAGCGTTTCACCCGCCGTTACTACTTCAACGCGAACTACACGCTGAGCCGCCTGTTCGGTAACTACTCCGGTCTGGCTAGCTCGGACGAAGGTGGGCGCGTTAGCCCGAACGTCAACCGCTTCTTCGATCTGCCGTTCCTCGGTTTCACCGCCAACGGTCAGCCCGACAACGGCCGGTTGCCGACGGATCGCCCGCACGTGTTCAAGTTCTACGGCGCGTACACGTTGGATTGGGCGGAGATGCTGGGCTTCGGCGCTGGCAACAGCACCGAGTTCTCCGGCTTCACCACCGCCCAGAGCGGCACGCCTCTGACCACGCTCTTCACGTTCTACAGCGCGAACGCGATTCTGAACGGACGCGGAGATTTGGGTCGCACTGAGGCCTTCACGCAGACGGACTTCGGTCTGCGCCACAAGTATCGCTTCGGCAGCAACGAGCGCATGACGATGGTCTTCGACCTCGACATCCTCAATGCTTTCAATGAAGCGAATGAACTGGGTCGTCAGACGAACTTCAGCACCGTCAACTTCAGCGACGTTGCGTTGACGCGTGGTGGTCTCACGGGCATCAACAACGAGCCCCAGGCCATCCAGCGCGTGTTCAACGGCGGTATCCGTGACGCGGTGTTGGCGGCTGGCCGCGACCGCGCGGATCGTCCGAACACCACTTACAACCTGACCAACAATTTCCAGGGCCCGCGCTCCGTGCGCTTCGGTTTCCGGTTGTTGTTCTAAGGTATTTACGCTGGCCTGAAAGCCTGATAGCCCGCCCGGAGTTTCCGGGCGGGCTATTTTTTTGCCTTTCACCCGGCGCACGAACGACGCCTGAGCGGTCGCCGCTCGACGCAAAAGTGCGACACGCAAGTCGCGCGCTCCTCGCGCTCATGCCGGGCTGAATGACGGCGCTCCTCGCCGGAGGGGGCGCTGTCCGAGTTAGAACTCCACTGCCGGCCGATGACTTCGCTTTCGCGGTCGCATCGCGGCTTTACGCTTCCTGTGCAACGAGCGCATGTCCGCACGCGAAGTAGAAGGGCGCGAAAAAAGGAACGGGCGCGAAACCTTTCGCGCCCGTTCCTTTTTTCGCACTGCTGTTAAGCGCAGGAGCGGCTTACTTCTTTGCCGCCTTTTCTCGCAACTGCTGAATGGTCTGCCTGATCTTCGCCGCGTCCGGATTGGAAGGGTCGGCTTTCAGGTAAAGGTCGAGTGCGGCGGCGGCTTCGGCGTAACGGTTCTGCTCGCTGTAGAGTCGCGCCAGTTGATAGTGCGCCTCCCCGCCTTTACCCTTGCTGATCTCGTTAGCGCGCTTAAAGGCGGCTTCGGCCTCCGCCGTTTTCTTGGCCTGCATCAGTGCCATCCCGAGGTGCAATTGTGCGTCGGCCGATTGGACGTGGAGTGAGGTTGCGCGCTGCAAATTCGCTATCGCCTCGTCCGTCTTCTTCAACTTATACTGCGCCAGTCCCAGAGCGTAGAGGGCTGGGAAGCCGCGCGGGTTCACTTCCACCGCTTTCGACAGCAGTACCCGTGCCGCCTCGAAGTGCGCGGGTGTGCCCTTGAGGACGTATCCGATCCCGAGGCGTTCCAGGGCTGCGTAGTAATTCGGGAAAATCTCGATGGCTTTCATCAAGCCGGCATACCCGTCGGCCTCTTTCTTCTCGCGCAAATCGATGATGGCCTTGTCGTACAGCTTCCTGGCCGCCTCCGGCACTTCCTGCGCGAAGACGACGCCGGGAGGCGCGGCGAACGGGCCGCCCGCTCCCGTCACTTCTCGCGGCTTGAGATAAATGTCGAGATATTCATTGGAGCCTCCCGATGCCCCGCCCTCGCCGCCGCCCACCGCCGAGAGCGTGACGAGCGAAACGTCTATGGTCTGTTCGAGATACTCAGTGCCACGCGCCATTACCCTGACTTTGTAGAGGCCGCTCGACAATCCCATGAAGGTGAAGCGGCCGGTTGTATCCGTCCGCGCACGGTTAATGGTCTGGTATGTGTCGTTCAGTAGCTCGACGTATATATCGGCCACGGGGCGGCGGTTCGGCCCGAAGACAGTTCCGTAGATTGAGTTGCGCCCCTGAATCACGATGGCCGGGTGAACCGCACCGTGCGCGGCGGCAACGAGGGGGGAGGCGTAGAGTTCTGTACTATGGCCGCCGGTCGCGCCGAAGCCGACAGCAACGCCGAGCAACAGGGAAGCTCCTTTGTTCATTACTTTCTCCTTACATTTAATCAAAATCCGGTTGATATAGTTTGGTTGACACTCGCTCGGGAATCGGGGAGACGCCGCGAAAATTTACTCCGGCCTGCGTGCTCTAACGGTACGGAGACCGCCCGCGCCCGCGCTCCGCGCCTTTATGTTAAAGACGCGCGGGTGCGGCCTAAGCTAACGACGATCAAGCGCGCCAGTCTCTTACTGAAAGCGACGGAAGGCGGCGCGAGATCGAACGCGGCTGGGCAGGACGGCTTTAAAAACTTTCAACTCACCCCGGGCGCGCGATGGCCTCTTCTTCTGCGCGCACTACTTGCCACCGGTGCGCGCCTTGTCGCGGAAGGTGGCGATGAGTCTGTGGATGGATTCCGTATCTCGGCTTTCGGGCTGTGCTTTGAGAAAGAGTTCCAACTCTGCGGCGGCCTCTGTGTAGCGTTTCAGGTTGTTACCGTACAGGAGAGCCAGTTGCCAGTGCACTTCGGGCGCAGTGCCTTTCGCCAGTTCTTTGGCGCGTTTGAGTTGTCGTTCCGCCTCATCGTACTTGCCCACTTCCCGCAGCGTGCGCCCCAGCAGGATCGGCGCGTTGATGGAAGACACATTCAAATCGACGGCGCGCTTGAGCGACTCGACGGCCTCGCCCTTGCGATTCAGATTATACAGTGAATAGCCGAGCGAGTAGTAGGAGGAGGCGGCGCGCTGGTTGACCTTGACGGCCTGGGTCAACAGGATGGCGGCGGCCAGATAGTGTTTACGCGCGATGTATTCGTTGCCGAGCCGATCCAGCGCGACGTAGTATTCGGGGAACAGTTCAATGGAACGCTTGATGGCCTGCAACCCGCTCGCCTCGCGGTTCTCCCTGAGATCGGCGACGCCCTGCTCGTAAGTCTTTCTCGCCTCTTCGGGCACGGCCTGCGCGAAAACTACGCCGGTTATCAGATTCTGGGCTTTCGGCCTGAGATAGAAATCCAACTGCACGCTCTCACGCCCCGTGGTGATAGCGTTGCCGTCGCCCAGGCGTCGCGAGACGTTGATGATCTCGACCTCCTGCGTCTGCTCTACGTAGATGGTTTCATAGGCAAGCACCCTGACCCTGTACCTGCCCGGCCCGAGCCGTGTGAAAGCGTAGCGCCCCGAGCCGTTAGTCCTGGTTCGGTCAACCGTCCGGTTGAATTCGTCCAGCAACTCGACGTTGATGTCGCCGAGAGGCAGCCGCTGGCCGCCGAAGATGAAGCCGTTGATCGTGTTGCCGCCTGCTGTCTGGGTGAAGGCGGCCGTCAGCGCGAGCGGGCGCGACACGGCGGCGGCTCGCGTCGTCGTCGCCCCAGTTTGGACGACAAGAGAAACACCGAGGGCTGTCCCCACCAGTATGTGCGTGGCTTTGAACATTACTGCCCCTCCCGAAATTTTCGGATTTTACTTTTCGCAGCAACCTGAGGGATTTCAGAGTTACGACTATGAGACAGATTATAGGCTCGAAATATATTTATGAGAAGAGAAAAATTAAGCCGACCGGAGCGCGCCGCTCCGCTCCGAAAGAACTGCCGGGCGCGTTGGTGGATGCGGGAATCGCGCGGGGTCGGGAGAACGTATTTTGAGACGGCGCGCGGGCGCTCAACTATTGAATCAGATCGCGGAGGGCAGTTGGCGGCGACCGACTTTCCAGGTCGAAAGTCGGTCGCCGCCAACTGCCCTCCTCAACTTATCGGGGGCTGATTCGCCGCTCAGGCCGCTTGTTTGAGATACCGGTCAAACCACCCGATGACGGTGTTGTACCAGAGCGCCGAGTTCTGTGGTTTCAGAATCCAGTGGCCTTCGTCCGGGAAGTAGAGCAGCTTCGAGGGCACGTTCTGCTTTTGCAGATAGGTGAACAACTGGAAGCCCTCGCCGATGGGCACGCGGTAATCGAGTTCGCCGTGTGTGACGAGCGTAGGCGTCTTGAAGTTCTTGGCGTGCAGGTGCGGCGACCAGCGCGTGTAGAGTTCGGGGTTGTCCCAGGGCGTGCCCTTGAACTCCCATTCGGGAAACCAGAGTTCCTCCGTGACGCCGTACATGCTCACCAGGTTGAAGACGCCCGCGTGCGAGACGAGGGCTTTGAACTTGACGCGCGGATCGTCGTTGTGGCCGAGAATCCAGTTGACCATGTAACCGCCGTAGGAGCCGCCCGCCGCGCCGATGCGCTCGCGGTCAACTTCGGGTCGCGCGGCGACGTGCGCCACGCCGTTGATGATGTCCGTGTAGATCTTGCCCGCCCAGTCGCCGGAGATTTCGTCCGTGAACTGCTGGCCGTAGCCGGTTGAGCCGCGCGGGTTCGGCATGAAGACCATGTAGCCGGCCGAGGCGAAAATTTGCGGATTCCAGCGATAGCTCCAGGCGTCGTTCCAGGCTCCCTGCGGCCCGCCGTGGATGAGCACGAGGAGCGGGTGGCGCGGCGCCGTTGTAGAGCCGGCGGCGGGTTTAAAGAGCCAACCGTGAATCTTCGTGCCGCCCGCGCCCGCCCATTCCACTTCTTCGACCGGCTGCAGGTTGAAACCGGAGAGGAAGGCGTCGTTCGTTCTGGTCACTTGCGCGACGACGCGGTGATCGCCTTCAAAGTCGTAGCGATAAATCTCCGCGGGTTGGAGCGAACTGGAACGGGTGAAGACGAGCGTCTCGCCGTTCGGGGCGACGCGCACGTCGTCGTTGAAGCCGTCGAAGACTTTCGTCAGCGCGCCATCGGCAACTGAGACGACGTAGACCGGCTGGCGGCCGCGCTGGCCGGAGACGAAATAGATGCGCTTCGAGTCGGGCGTGAAGGTGAAGCCTTCGACGTAGGCGTCGAAGGTCGACAGCAACTCGCGCGTCTTCTTCGTCTGCCGGTCGTAGAGCATCAGACGCCAGCGCGCGCTCTCGAAGCCGGCCGTGGCCTGCGAGCGATAGGCCAGGTAGCGGCCGTCGGGCGAGTAGAGCGGCGACTGATCCGATCCCTTGTTGTCGGTCGTGATGCGCTGCGCGTCGCCGCCGGCAACCGGCACGATGAAGATGTCGTTGTTGGTGGAAGTAGCTTCAACTTTCTCGGTGTTGCGCGCGAAGGCGAGTTCGCGCGAGTCGGGCGAGAAGGCGTAGTCGGTCGGGCCGCCGAGAGAGAAGGGCGGGGCATCGAAGTCGCCGGGCGTGAGGTCGCGCGCCGCGCCGCCGTCCGCGGAGACGACGAAGACGTGCGTGCGCTTGCCGTCTTTCCACGACGCCCAGTGGCGGTAGAGCAGGCGATCAATCACTTTGGCTTTGACCTTGCTCGCTTCCGCTTCGGCGTCACGTTTCTGGTTGCAGGCATCGTCGGCGCAGTCCGGGTAGATGTCGGAAACGAAGGCGAGCCAGCGGCCGTCGGGCGACCAGACGGGATCGCCCGCGCCCGTGGAGATGTTCGTGATCGCTTTCACCTCGCCGCCCGTCGCGTTCATCGTGTGAATCTGGCCGCCGCGCACGAACGCGATGCGCTTGCCGTCGGGCGACCAGCGCGGCGAACTGGCCGACGCCTCGCCCGTCGTCAACTGGACAGGTTGGCCGCCCGCCACCGGGACGAGGTAAATCTGCGTGCGGCTGCGATTCGCGGCCTTGTCCGGGTCGCTGATCTGATACGCGACGAGGCGGCCGTCGGGCGACAGTTGCGGGTCGCCGACGCGCCGCACTTTCAATAGATCGTCAATGGTCAAGGGGCGCTTCGCCGTCTGCGCCGGGACGGCTGAGGCGGCGGCGCAGACGAGCGCGAGCGCAAAGATCAGGCCTGAAACAGTTGAACGCTTCATATAAGTCTCCTGGAAGTTTCCGATGTATTGGGAAGAGTCTTCGTCTCGCGAATTTATCACAGATGCCGCGCGCCGTTAAACCCTGTAGCCGTGCGGGCATAGAGGCCGGGGAGATGTGGGGCGCGAGGACGGGCGCAGGGGAGGATGAAAGGTGAAGGGTAAAGGGCTGAGCCGGGGCGCGAAGCCGTGACGCGAAAGTGAGAGCGCGGAAGTCTCTCTTCTTCGCTCCTGCTCTTTACGTGCCGCGTTCCCCGGCGCGAAAATAGAATGAACCGCCGACCGCTCCCGGACGTTTTTCTTCATGGACTGCAAAGGGACGTTTAAACTTCGGGCGCGAACATACCGCGAATGCCGGGCGTTCGCTTGAAAGCGCGCCGGACAGGCGGGAGAGAGAACTGGCGATGAAACTCAAAATCTTTATTGTGATCGTGGCGGTGGTGTTGGCCTGGATTGCCGGGCGCAGCGTGAAGACCGGCGGGGAGAGCATCGTCCGCTCCGTGCAGCACGAGGCGCAGGGCGGCGGGCACGAGGGCGACAGCGTCGCCGGCGATGCGGCGCAGCCGGGCGGGGCGGCGCACGGGAGCGAGCGGCGCATTAACGAATCTTACCAACTCGCCGACGGCGCGCAGGTTAATATCCACGGCATCAACGGCCCCGTCACGATTGAAGCCGTGGAAGGCAACACGGCCGAAGTCCGCATCACGAGCACGGCGAAACGGCCGAGCGATCTGGACGATAATCAGATCATCGTCGAGCACACGGAGTCGAGTCTCGTGGTGCGCGGCAAGGGCGGCGACAATTGGGGCGTCTGGAAGTGGCTGCGCGGCGGCGGCGGCGGCGTGCGCCACAACGTCGTGTTGAAACTGCCGCGCAACGTCGAATTGGCGTTGAGCGGCACGAACGGCAAAGTAGGCATCGGCGAGATGGAAGGCTCGGTGCAAATTTCGGGCGTCAACGGTCAGGTGGAGATCGGGCGCGCGGCGGGCGGCACGGAAGTGTCGGGCGTCAACGGCGGCGTGAAACTCACCGTCACGGAACTTGAGACGAAGGGCTTGTCGGTGAACGGCATCAACGGCAACGTCGAGATTCGTCTCGGCGGCGGCGTGAACGCCGACCTGGATTTCAACGGCGTGAACGGCCACATGACCATCGAAGCCCCGAACGTCGAGGTGCGGGAGCAGAAGCGCAATCTGCTGCGCGCGCGCATCGGCAAGGGCGGCGCCGACATCGAGGCCAACGGCATCAACGGCGGCGTGCGCGTGGTCGGTGTCTGAACTCGAAGCAGGAGGATTTCCCCCTCCCCTGCTTCAGCACGAAGGCCGGAGAAGCTATAAGCTTCTCCGGCCTTCGTGCGTGTGCCGTGCGTGGAGTTGCCGGCCTATGCGTGCGTTTAAAGGGCGTTTCTCTGCCGCGTCTTCAAGCGCGCTGCTTCAGAGCCTCGCGTGCCTCGCGGACGAGGCGCAACGCTTCGTCTGTGGTCGGCGCGAGCGCGGTGAGGTGTCCCATCTTGCGGCCGGCGCGCGGCTCGTGCTTGCCGTAGAGGTGCAGCTTGACGTTCGGGATGGCGCAGGCCGCGCGCCAGTTCGGCTCGCCGCCCTGCCAGAGGTCGCCGAGCAAATTCGCCATCGCGGCCGGGCGCAGTTGTTCGGTTGCGCCGAGCGGCAGGCCGCAGACGGCGCGCACCTGCTGCTCAAACTGGCTCGTCGCGCAGGCGTCAATCGTGAAGTGGCCGGAGTTGTGCGGGCGCGGCGCGAGTTCGTTGACGAACAACTCGCCCGCGCGCGTGTGGAAGAATTCGACGCAGAGCACGCCGACGAGTTCGAGTTGTGCGACGAGGCTCGCGGCGATCTCCGTCGCGCGGCGCGCAACTTCCGCGGAGACGCGCGCCGGGGCGATGGTGCAATCGAGGATGTGTCGCTCGTGCGAATTTTCCACAACGCCGAAGTGCGCCGTCTCGCCGTCCGCGCCGCGCGCGCAGACGACCGAAACCTCGCGCTCGAAATCGACGAAGGCTTCGAGCACGGCCTCCTGCCCGCCGAGCGAATCGAACGCCTGCGCGCTCTCGGCCTCCGACTTGATCAGGCGTTGGCCTTTGCCGTCGTAGCCGAACCCGGCGGTCTTCAGGACGGCGGGGCAGCCGATGTCGGCGAGGGCTGCATCGAGTTCGGCGCGCGTGCGAACGCGCCGGAAAGGCGTGATCGGAATCCCGGCTGCCTGTAGAAAAGTCTTTTCGCGCAGGCGGTGCTGCGTGGTGTAGAGCGTCGCGCCGTTCGGCCTGACGGGCACGATGCCGCTCAGGGCTTCGACGGTCGCGGCCGGGACGTTTTCAAATTCAAAGGTGACGACCTCGACGCGGCTCGCGAAGTCGCGCACGGCCGCGAGGTCGTCGTATGAAGCGGTCACTTCCACGTCGGCTACCTGACCCGTGGGCGTGTCGGTTTCGGGCGAGAAGGTGTGGACGAGATAACCCATGCGGCGCGCGGCCATCGCGAACATGCGGCCGAGTTGCCCGCTGCCGAGCACGCCGATGGTCGCGCCGGGAAGGAGCGTGTTCATTCTTCCGTGTACATCCCCATTTGCTTAGCGTCGGATTTCGATCTGGCTCGTTTGGCGACTTCCGCGAGGAGCGGCAGGTGCATCCGTTCGCCGTCGAGAATTTGCCGCACAGTGACGATTTGCAGGCGGTCGAAGGTGGCGAAGTCGCCTTTGAATTGTCCGGCCTGACGCGCCTCTTCGAGCATCGGCCGGGTGGGTTCTTCGAGTGTGAGCAGGATGCCGCCGGCCGCCCCTTCGCGTTCGACGACGCCGCGCAAATCCCTGATGATGCCCGCGCCGACCTTGCCCGACTTGACCGAGAGCATCACCGGCAGGTGCTTGATGTCTTTCTTTTCCGCGTCGCGCCCGACGGCGACGTAGGCCACGCCGTCAACGCCTTTGTCCGCGCCTTTCTTCTCGTTAATGACGGCGCGGTTGTCCGAATAGGTCAAGACCGCCCACTTCTCGAATTCCTTCCGCACGCGATCATCTCGTTTGTTGACGAGGGCGAGGACGCTCTCCATGTCGCGCGGCACGCCGTTGAGTTCGATTTCCTGCGAGACGGCTTTGCCGAAACTGTCTTCGAGGCGTTTGACGACGAGCGCGATTGATTGATAAGTGATGTCGATACCGATCCACTGTCGCTTCAACCTCTGCGCGACGACCACGCTCGTCCCGCACCCGCAATAAGCATCAAGCACCGTGTCGCCCTCATTTGAACTCGCGCTGATTATTCTTTCAAGTAATGCTTCGGGCTTCTGCGTTGGATAGCCAAGCTTTTCTGTTGCTGCCGCTTGAAGTGGTGCAATGTCAGTCCAAACATCAGCAGCCTTCCGACCCTCTTGTTCTGAAAGATAGTGTTTGCGAGCAATCCTGCCATTTATAGATTTAGGAAACGCTAATCGTCCTTCCACATCAAGTTGTTCCATCAATTCACGGCTTACACGCCAACCTTTCGCCGGAGGTTTATAACCTTTGTATTCGTAAGTTAGATTTGGACGTGGATTCGGACTGTCTAGTGGTGCAAGACGATATAAGCCTTTGCCGTCTTTATCGTCGTATGTAAATCTTGAAATGTAATCTGCATCTTTTTCAACGAAAATTTGCTGCATTTGTGCCGATTGGGAACGAACATAGTAAAGAATCACATCATGAACTGCCCCGAACTTACCTTTTGCATCCCCTTTAGTTGCTGTCCTTTGCCAAACGATTTCATTTTTATAGTCGCCCCCCCCCCGCAACAAGTATGCCATCGCAGACGAGTTTTAAGTAGTGACTTGCCGTCGGGTCACAATGAAGATAAAAGCTGCCGGTCGGTTTGAGCACGCGGCGAATCTCCGCGATGCGGACGGTCATCATCACGAGGTAGGCGAACAGGCTGCCACGGCCTAAAACTTTTTCCAGCCCGCGAATCAGTTCGATTGACTGGCGCGTCTGCACGCCGTTCGCATTGTCTAAAATCTGCTCGAAGCACTCGTTGGCGTGCGCGTCCCACGTCCACGTGTCCACGAACGCCTGCGCCTGCGCGCGGTCTTCACCGCCGATGTTGTTGTAAATCTGATTGTAGTTGCGCTTGGAATTGAAGGGCGGGTCGATGTAGCACAGGTCAATCGTCTCGTCGCGGACGTATTTCCGCAGCACTTCCAGGTTGTCGCCGTAGTAGAGTTTGTTGTGAGGCATAACTTGACAATCTCTTTCTAAGGTAAGGTCGAATCGAGAACCGTCCGGGTTTGTGCTTCACGAAACGCGCGCAGGCGTTCGCGCAAAGCGGCGTCTTCGCCCGCGAGGATGGCGACGGCGAGCAGCGCGGCGTTGCGTGCGCCCGCCTGTCCGATGGCGAGCGTGCCGACGGGAATACCGGCTGGCATCTGCACGATGGAGAGCAGCGAGTCCAGCCCCTTGAGCGCGCGGCTCTCGACGGGCACGCCGAGCACCGGCAGCAAAGTTTGCGCGGCGACCATGCCGGGCAGGTGCGCCGCGCCGCCCGCGCCCGCAATGATCACACGCAGGCCGCGCGCCTCCGCCCCGCTCGCAAACTCCGCCAGCAGGCGCGGCGTGCGATGCGCGGAGACGATGCGGCACTCATGCGCCACGTCGAACTCGATCAACACCTCATCCGCACCGCGCATCGTCTCCCAGTCGGACTTGCTGCCCATGACGACTGAGACGAGCGGCGCGCGCGATTCGTCTTCCCGCGCGTCCGTGGCCGTTTCCTGTTTCGACGCTTCTTTCAACGGTTCAATAGATGTTGAAGTTATACTCAATGGTGATGTACTGCGAGACTATCCGCCCGTCTTTCTCAGCTGGTTTGAACTTGACCGCGCGCGCCGCTTCGACGGCCTCCCGCGTCAGGCCGTGCGGCAGTCCCCTGACGACTGAAACCCCGCTCACCTTACCTTTGGCCGAAAGTATGACTCGTACCCGCACCGTGCCCGTGACGGAGAATTTGCGCGCCGATTCCGTGTAGGACGGCTCCGGCTTGGCGAGAACCTGCGCCTTTCGCGTCACTTCACGCGCTAGAAAAATTCGGGTGTAGTCTATCTCGTTCCCGCTGCCGCCGCTGCCGGCTTCCGGCGCGACGCCGCCGGCTCCCGGCGCGACGCCGCCCTCTCCAGCCCCGACGCCGCCCGTTCCAGCCCCGACGCCCGTTCCCGTGCCGCCGCCCGCTCCGGCCGCAACACCCGTTCCCGTGCCGGCACCTGCTCCTGTGCCGACGCCGCTTGCCGACGCCGACGGTTCGAACGGCGGCAACCTGATGGCCGACGGAGACGGCCTCGACACGAACGGCTCCGAACCGGAAGCCGCGCCGGGCAGCGACGCGCCGCCCAGCGAAAACGAACGCATAAACGTCTCCGGTCTGGCGGTCTCGCCGGCTGCGGCCAGAGCCGAGACGAGATAAATCCGCTCGGCGTCAAGATAGAGCTGGGTCGCGCCGCGATTTTTGCCGATGCCGAGCAGGTAGTTTCGTCCGGGATAAGTTGGGGAAGGCAACTCGCGTTGATAGGCCAGCGCGTACATGTTGCCCGGCAAAGAAATGTCCCGGCGGTCTCTCAGCCCCTCGATCTCCGGTTGGACGATCAAGTCCCACGCGAGTTCGGCGCACAGGTCGAGATAGGCCGACGTATCGTTTATTACCCCGGTAGGAACAACTTCACGCTTGAACGACCAGACCGTGTAGATTACGCCGCCGTCCTGCACGCGATAGCTGCGACCTGAGACGCGCAAACCCTCGACCTTCTTGCGCACCTCCACCATGGCCGGACTTCGCGGCATCAGGACGCTGAACTTCTCCCCTTCCGGCGCTACTCTGACCCACCCCGAAGAGGCGACTTGTTGCGCGGTGGCGGCGATTGCGGCGGCGGCTCCCGCTGACGCGAAGCAGCCCGACGCCAGCAGCATAATGAGCAATCCGGAGATGAGCCTCTTCATAAGTAAAGATCAATATCGCATCAAGCTTGCCCGTCGCCTTTTCTCCCTCACTGAGAGTAGCCGGGCTTGCCGTCGAAGTTGTAGAGGTTCTCGGTCTTGATGAAGTCCAGCCCGTTGTCGGCGATGCGTTGGAGGAGCGCGGTGATCTGCGTGTGTGAGACGACTGCGCCTTCGGCCGTGGCGAGGTAACGGCAACGCCAGTGGTCGGAGAGGAAAGTTTCGGGCAGGCTGTGCGGCCAGACCGAGATGCCGCGATTGCCGATGAGCGTCAACTTCAGGCCGTCGCCGCTCAAGCGTTCGCACGTCTCGCCCAACTGCTCCGACGTGCCGCTCTCCCAGTTCAAAAACACGTCGACGCCGACCAGCTCTTTCTTCTCCAACACGCCCGTGCCCGCGCCCGCAGTGCTCGTTTGGTCGCCGCCGCCGGGGTTGTACTTGACGGCCTTCAGCGTTTGCGGCGTCTGCCCCAGACGTTCCACCACGGCCGCCGCGAACTCGCGCGTGCCGACCTTCTGTTTGCTCACGCCCTCCGCGTAAATGTCGTAAGTGTGAACGCCGTCCTCGATGGCGCGCAGCCAGGCGTTGTGGACGCGCTCGGCCACCTCCGGCTGGTTGATGTGCACGAGCATCATCACCGCGCCGAGCAGAAGGCCGGAAGGGTTGGCGAGATTCTGTCCGGCGCGGCGCGGCGCGGAGCCGTGGATGGCTTCGAACATCGCGCCCGACGTGCCGATGTTGGCCGAGCCTGCGAGGCCGACCGAACCGGCGATCTGCGCGGCCACGTCCGAGAGGATGTCGCCGTAGAGGTTCGGCATCACCACCACGTCGAAGGCTTCGGGCGTATCGGCCAGTTTGGCCGCGCCGATGTCCACGATCCAGTGCTCGTTTTCGAGGTCGGCGTATTCGGCCGCGATCTCGTCGAAGACTTTGTGGAAGAGACCGTCCGTCATCTTCATGATGTTGTCTTTGGTGAAGCACGTCACCTTCCTGCGGTTGTTGCGCCGCGCGTACTCGAAGGCATAGCGCACGATCTTTTCGCAACCGGGGCGCGAGATCAATTTCAGGCATTGATAGACCTGCGCCGTCTGCCGGTGCTCGATCCCGGCGTAGAGGTCTTCCTCGTTCTCGCGGACGATCACCACATCCATCTTCGCGTGCTTCGTATCGACGAACGGGTGATAGGAGACGCACGGGCGCACGTTGGCGTAGAGTCCGAGCGTCTTCCTGACCGTCACGTTGAGGCTCTTGTAGCCGCCGCCCTGCGGCGTCGTGATCGGCGCTTTCAGGAAAACCTTCGTGCGCCGCAAAGAGTCCCACGCGCTCGCCGGGATGCCGGCCGTGTCGCCGCGCAGATAAACCTGCTCGCCGATCTCTATCGTCTCGATCTCCAGCGGCGCGCCCGCTTCTTTCAAAATGTGGAGCGTCGCCTCCATGATCTCCGGGCCGATGCCGTCGCCGTGCGCGACTGTGATGGGAACATTCTGTGCCATGATTTTAGTTCGAGCACCTTTCGCTAAAGTCGGATTTTAAGAAGACAACCTGGTTGGCCGATAGCTTACTACTTTTCACCCGCCGCCCGAAAGTTTCGAGCCACGCGCCCGGCGTGTGCCGCCCGCCGCTTCGCGCGCGCGGGCATTCGACCAACTCGCCGTGGAGAGCGACCGACCAACTCGCCGTGGAGAGCGACCCGGCGCGGCTCGCGCCTTTCGCTCGTCTTTCACCTGCGCGCGTAAATTTAGTATGATGCCGCCATGCCTAAACCCCATGCGGGCATCGGTCGAGAGAAGTTATTGCGTCAGTAAGCGGCACGCGCGCGCCCCAAACGTGCCCCGTTAATTTATGTCCGCAACCTACAGCCCGCGCTGACAACCTACGGGTAAATCCAGATGTTGAATGTGACTCGATCCACTTGGGGGGACTATCTGCTCGCCGTTCTAGCCGTCTCCGGCGCACTGCTCATCACGTTTGCGCTCCTGCCTTTCAGTCTGAGTATCCCGTTCGCCTTCTTCTTCGTTGCCGTCCTCATCGCCACACTCTACGGGGGCTTCCGCTCCGGCCTGCTCGCCATCGTCCTGTCGGTGATCGCCAGCGGCACTTTCATCCTGCCTCCCACCTACTCGCTCAAGCTCGGACTCGCGGGCTTAATGCAACTCTCGGTCTTCGTCGGCATCTCGCTCGTGATCGCGTTTCTGACGGAGCGGGGCAGAGCGGCCGAAGGGGACTTGCGCGTGTCCGAGCGACGCTTTCGCCAGTTGGCCGAAAACATCGATCAGGTCTTCTGGGTCTACGATTTGAACGAGGCGCGCATCGTCTACACCAATCCGGCTTACGAGACGACGTGGGGCGAATCGCGGGAGAACCTTTACAAAGACGAGCGCGCTTTCTTCGCCACTATCCACCCGGAAGACCGCGAGCACGTGAACGACGCGCTCCGGCGGCAGCGCGCCGGCACGCGCACCGAAGCGGAATATCGCATCCTGCGGCGCGACGGCACGGAGCGCCTGATACGCGACCGCGGCTTCCCCGTCCGCGACGAGCGCGGCGAAGTCCTCCGCATCGTCGGTATCGCCGAGGACGTGACGGAGAGTCGCGCGGCCGAAAAGGCGTTGCGCGAACAGACCGAGGCGGTCGAGACGGTCAACCGCGTCGGGCAAGTGCTCGCCGGCGAGTTGGACTTGCACAAACTCGTGCAGGCCGTGACCGACGCGGCGACCGAGTTGACCGGCGCACACTTCGGCTCCTTCTTCTACAACGTGCTCGACGGCGCGGGCGGCCATTACATGCTCTACACGCTCTCCGGCGTGCCGCGCGAAGCCTTCGCGCACTTTCCCATGCCGCGCGCCACAGACCTCTTCGGCCCCACTTTTCGCGGCGAAGGCACCATCCGCATAGACGACGTTAAACTCGACCCGCGCTACGGCCAAAACTCGCCCTACTACGGGATGCCCGAAGGCCACCTGCCCGTGACGAGTTACCTGGCCGTGCCCGTCATCTCGCGCTCGGGCGAAGTGCTCGGCGGGTTGTTCTTCGGACACCCGGAGGCGAACGTCTTCAGAGGGCGTGCCGCCGGCATCGTCGAAGGACTCGCCGCGCAGGCCGCCATCGCCGTGGACAACGCCCGTCTCTTCGAATCCGCGCGGCAGGAGCGCGCCAACGCAGAGGCCAACGAGCGTTACTATCGTTTTCTCGCCGAGGCCATCCCGCAGATCATCTGGACGTCGCAGCCCGACGGCACGGTGGACTATTTCAATCAACGCTGGTACGAATTCACCGGCCAGAAAAAGGAAGAGCCGCACGGCTGGGGCTGGCAGCCCGTCCTGCACCCGGAGGACGTCGAGCGCAGCGCCGAGCGTTGGCGACACTGCGTCGAGACGGGCGAGGTGTACGAGATCGAGTATCGCTTCCGCCGCGCGTCCGACGGCCAGTATCGCTGGCATCTCGGCCGTGCCCTGCCCCTGCGCGACGAGGACGGCCGCATCGTCAAATGGTTCGGCACGTGCACGGACATAGACGACCGCAAGCACGCCGAGGAACAGCAACGCTTTCTCGCGGAGGCGAGCGCCGTGCTCGTCGCCTCGCTCGATTATGAAGCGACGCTCGGCGCGCTCGCGCGGCTCATCGTGCCGCGCCTCTCGGACTGGTGCGCGGTCAACATGCTCACCGACGACCGCACCATCAATCAACTCGCCGTCGCGCACCAGAACCCCGAACACGTCGAGACGGCGTGGGAACTGAGCCGCCTCTACCCGCACGATTTCCACGAGACGGAAGGCGTCCCCAAAGTCATCCGCACGGGACAGCCTGAACTCTACCCGAACATTCCAGACGAACTGCTCGCGCTCGTCGCGCGCGACGCCGGGCATCTGACGATGCTGCGCCGGCTCGGTCTCAAGTCCGCCATGATCGTGCCGCTCATCGCGCACAACCGCGTGCTCGGCGCGATCACGTTCGCCGCCGCCGAATCGGGCAGGCGTTTCACCGCCGCCGATCTCGTTTTCGCCGAAGGCCTCGCGCAGCGCGCCGCGCTCGCCGTGGACAACGCGCGGCTCTACCGCGAGGCGCAGGAGGTCAATCGCCTCAAGGACGAATTTCTCGCCACGCTCTCGCACGAACTGCGCACGCCGCTGACGGCCGTGCTCGGCTGGACGCGCCTGCTCGGCACCGGGCAACTCGACGAAGCCACGCACCGGCGCGCCCTCGAAACCATCGAGCGCAACGCGCAATCGCAGGTGCAACTCATCGACGACATTCTCGACGTGTCGCGCATCATCCGCGGCAAGCTGCGCCTGAACGTGCGCCCGGCCGAGCTCGCGCCCGTCATCGAAGCGGCCGTGGATAGCGTGCGCCCGGCGGCCGAAGCCAAGGGCATCCGTCTGCAGGTCGTGCTCGACCCGCGCGCCGGCCCCGTCTCCGGCGACCCCGACCGCTTGCAGCAGGTGGTCTGGAATCTACTGTCGAACGCCATCAAGTTCACGCCGAAGGACGGCCGCGTGCAGGTCTTGCTCACGCGCGTCAATTCGCACCTCGAATTCACCGTGACCGACACGGGGCAGGGCATCGAACGGAAGTTTTTGCCTTACGTCTTCGACCGCTTCCGGCAAGCCGACCCTTCGACGACGCGCAAGCACGGCGGCCTCGGCCTCGGCCTCGCCATCGTCCGCCACCTCGTCGAACTGCACGGCGGCACGGTGACGGCCGAGAGCGAAGGCGCGGGGCAGGGCACGACGTTCAAAGTGTCCCTGCCGCTGATGATCGTGCATCAGCCGGAGTTCGCCTCGAACGCAAACGGAGACCATGACGCCCCGCCCGCCGAACACCCGACGGCCGGGGGACGCGTCGCGCTCGAATGCCCATCCGAACTACAGGGCTTGCGCGTGCTGATCGTGGAAGACGAAGCGGACTCGCGCGAGATGCTCGTAATCGTTCTCACGCAATGCGGTGCGCAGGTGCGCGCCGTGGCAAACGCGGCCGACGCGCTGTCGCAACTGGAGGCGTGGCGGCCGGACGTTTTGATCAGCGACATCGAGATGCCGGGCGAGGACGGCTACTCGTTGATTCGCAAAGTGCGCAGCCTGCCGGCCGAGCGCGGCGGAAAAATTCCGGCCGCCGCCCTGACGGCCTACGCCCGCGCCGAAGACCGCATGCGCGCGCTGCTCGCCGGCTTCCAGTTGCACGTGCCGAAGCCCGTCGAACCGGCCGAACTCGCGGCCGTCGTCGCCAGCCTGGCCGGGCGCACCGTGGAACAATAAGACGGGAAAAGGGGAAGGGGTAAAGGGTAAAGGGAAACACTCAAACGAGTGCTTTCCCCTTTACCCTTTACCCCTTTCCCTTTTCCCTGAACCTCTCAGTGTCCGGCGGAGACCCCGGCGGCGCGCGAGCGTCCGACCGCTGTCGGGCGACGCTCGTGCTTGGCGCAGGCGCGCGCCAGCGCCTGCTCGACGCGCGGCTCGACGTTGCATTCGGGCTGGCGACACACGGCGGCCAGTTCGGAGACGACCAGATAGTGCGCCCGTTCCAGCATCCGCTGCTCGCGGAAACTGAGCGGCTTGAGGTGGCTCAGGTAGGTGAGGTGCTTGAGCACGCCGGCCACTTCAAAAATGTCGCCCGTGCGCATCTTGTCGGAGAATTCCTTGAAGCGATCCTTCCAGTCGTTCGGCGCGGCGGTGAAGTCGTCGCCGAGGTTTTTCAGCAACATCTCGCACTCGGCGGAAGAGATCGGGCAGCGCAAGCCCACTTCGCCCGCGTTGGCTACGGGGACGAGCACTACTGAGTTGGTGGCTGCGAGGCGAAGGGTGTAAAAAGGGATGGATGTCGCGCCTATCTGTTTCTGCTCAACCTGTTCGATAGTTCCGATGCCATGATTGGGATAGACGACTTTCTGACCAATTTTGAAGCCCACCACGTACCTCCTAACACTGTCTGACAAAGTTTCACTGCGTGAGCAGTGGCCGGGTTTTGTAGGTTTACCCTCTTGTTCCTGGGGGCGCAGGACGCGCCAAAGGCTCTGCTTAAATCGTCACAAAAGTGTAACAGCGGTTCTCGCGAAGCGTCAAGAGCAAGGATGATGGGGGCGTCTCAGGATGAATGAAAGCGTATGCCCTTCATTCGTCGTCCGGCGATCATCGGTGTTCGGCCTCTTCACTATGCGGCAGTTCGATGATGAATGTCGAGCCCTGGCCGGGAGTTGAGCGGACGCTGGCCTCGCCGCCGTGCGCGCGCGCGAGGTGTTTGACGATGGCGAGTCCGAGTCCCGTGCCGCCGAGGGCGCGCGAACGAGCGCGGTCAACGCGGTAGAAACGCTCGAAGATGCGTTGGATGTGCGCGGGCGCGATGCCTTCGCCCGTGTCGGAGACTGAGATGCGGTCGCGTCCCGCCGCGCGCTCGTGCGTGATGCGCACCGCGCCGCCCTCCGCGTTGAACTTGACGGCGTTGTCGCACAGGTTCGTGAGCATCTGTTCGAGGCGGCGCGCGTCGGCGTGGACTAACACGTCTTCGGCGACCTCGTTGCCGAGCGTCACGCCGCGCGCAACCGCCCGCGCGGCGAGCGCGGTCAGCACCTCGTCGATCAGCGAGCGCAGGCGAACGGGTCGGGCTTCGACCGCCGCCGTGCCGCTCTCGATGGCCGAGAGTTCGAGTATGTCGTCAATGAGGCTGTGCATGCGCGCGGCATTGCGGTCGATGATGGAGAGGAAGCGCCGGTTGTTCTCGGCGTCTTCGAGCGCGCCGCCTTCGAGCGTCTCGACGAAGGCGCGGATGGCCGTCAGAGGCGTGCGCAGTTCGTGCGAGACGTTGGAGAGAAATTCCTGCCGGACGCGTTCGAGTCGTTCGAGCCGTGTGATGTCGAAGAAGACGCCGACCGCGCCGTGCGCCGCTTTGTGCGCTGCATTGTGCGCCGCATCGTGCGCCGCATTGCCCGCCGTGCTGTGCGTCGCGTCGTGCGCCGCCGTGCCGCGACGTTGCAGGGGCGCGACGCGCAGATCGAAGACGCGCCGCTCCGCGTCCAGCATCTCGACTTTGACTTCAACGCGCTCGCCCTGCTCGATGGCGCGTAGATAGGCGGAGAGCACGGCCGGGTTGCGCGTCAACTCTCCGAGCTGCTGCTGCTGTCGTCGCGTACCGCCCGCGCCGTCCTCTTCAAAGCCGAAGAGGACGCGCGCCGCCGCGTTCGAAGCTGCCACGCGCAGGTCGCCGTCCACCACCAGCAAACCCTCGCGCATACTGTCCATCATTGCCTCAACCAACTCGCCCGCCGGTATCGCTTCCTCCGTCGCTCTCGCCGCCGCCTTCGCGCTCTGCGCCGCCTGCGTCGTCGTCCCGCTCTCAGGGGAAGCCGCGCCGCCGTGCGCGCCGCCGCCGTCACGCGCCCCGCGTGCCGAGAGACGCGCCAGCCCCGCGCCCGCCAGCGCAAACGCTAAGGCCGGCAACGCCGCGAAGGGTCGCCAGGCGATGAGCGCGAAAAAAGAGATGACGAGCGCGGCGGCGAGCGTGACGGCTGAGGATACGCGGAGAGACATCCGGGAAATTAATGAGCGCTTAACAGGGAAAGAAATTGTTCGCGCAGGTGTCGTCGAATTGCACGCGCACGAAAGTCGCGGCGTCTCGTGCGGCCTGTCTTCCCGCCGGGGTGGAGACGACGCCGACGAAAAACGCGACGAGCGCGATACGGATGTAGAGTTTGAAGTGGCGCACGAAGTTGATTCTCGAACACGGGAGCGTGGGCGGTCAACCGCTACTCCGGAGCGTGGGCGGTCAACCGCTACTCTTTCGCTTCCGTCGCGGCCGGCTTCGCGCATCCGACGAAGCGGTAGCCGACGCCGACCACCGTCTCGATGCAGTTGCCGCAGTCGCCCAGTTTTTGCCGCAGGCGGCGGATGTGCACGTCGAGCGTGCGCGTGTCGCCGTAGTATTCGTAGCCCCACACGTTGTCGAGTATGTGCTGGCGGGTGGCGACGCGGCTGCCCGTTTTGGAGAGCGTTTCGAGCAGGGCGAATTCCTTGCGCGTGAGTTTGACGGGCACGCCGTCGCACGACACGCGCATGTCCGCGAAATCAATCGAAAGTCGCTCGTCGGCGTAGGCGGCCACGTTTCCTTCGTCCGCGCGCCGGAGTATGGCGCGGACGCGCGCCATCACCTCTTTGACGGAGAAGGGCTTCGTGATGTAGTCGTCCGCGCCGAGATCGAGACCGCTGATGCGATCCGCTTCTTCCGTGCGCGCCGTGAGCATGATGATGGGCGTGCGGCGCGTGGCCGGTTCACGGCGCAGGCGGCGGCAGAGTTCCGTGCCGCTCATGCCCGGCAGCATCAGGTCGAGGATGATGAGCGCGGGCGGGCGCCGGGCGTCGAGCGCGGCCGTCAACCCCTGTTCGCCCGTCGGCGCGATGATCGCCTCCAACCCCTCGCGCCCCAGGTTGTAACGCAGCCCCTCGGCGATGTCCGGGTCGTCTTCGACGATGAGAATCGGCTTTGCCATAGAATGGGTTTCAAGTTTCAGGTTGCAGGTTTCAGGACTGACAGGTTCTTCGTTCTTTAACTTGAAACTTGAAACCTGAAACTTGAAACCCTTAGTTGCTGTGTTTGATGAACGCCGCTTCGGCCATGTAGACCGTGAGTTCGCAGATGTCCGTGACGTAATCGCCGATTCGTTCGAGGTGCTTGGCGATGAGCAGCAGGCGCGCGCCGCGCCCGGTGGTCGTCGGGTCGGAGGCCATCAGGTTGATCAGCGTCTGGAACATGTGCTCGTAGAGCGCGTCGATCTCGTCGTCGCCGTCGATGACGGCGCGCGCTTCGGCCGCGTTGATCGTGGTGAAGGCGTCGAGCGCGGCGCGCAGCATCGTCGCGGCCTGCGCGGCCATGCGCGGCAGTTCGGCGAAGGGCTTGAGTTGCGGCTCGTCGTTGAGATCGATGGCGGCGCGCGCGATGTTGCAGGCGTGGTCGGCGATGCGTTCGAGGATGGGCGTCACTTTCGCCACCGAGACGACGAAACGCAAGTCGCGCGCGGCCGGCTGGCGCAGCGCCAGCACGTCTATGCAGAGGCGATCAATTTCCACTTCGAGTTGATCGATCTCGTCGTCGTCGCGCAACACCTCGCGCGCCGCCTCCGTATCGCGTTCGACGAGCGCGAACATGGCGCGCTCCAGCGCAGTTTCGGTCTTGCCGCCGAGCAGCAACACGCGGTTGCGTAAGTTGTCCAGATCGTAGTCGAGATGCCTTTGCCGTTGCATGATAAAATTTTCGGGCGTGGCGATTTCCGTTTTGCGGCGAATGATTAAAACTTCAAATCTCAAATCTCAAATACCAGATACCAGATTTAAAATCAGCAATCCTAAATCCGCCAACGCAAATCCCTCAGCCGAACCTCCCCGTGATGTAATCCTCGGTCAACTTCTCGTTCGGATTCGTGAACATCTGCTCGGTCGCGTTGACCTCGATGAGCTTGCCGAGCCAGAAGAATGCCGTCACGTCCGAGACGCGCGCCGCCTGCTGCATGTTGTGCGTGACGATGACGATGGTGTACTGCCGCTTGAGTTCCACGATCAACTCTTCGATCTTCTGCGTCGCGATGGGGTCGAGGGCGGAGGCCGGTTCGTCCATCAACAACACTTCGGGGCGCACGGCCAGCGCGCGCGCGATGCACAAACGCTGCTGCTGCCCGCCGGAGAGTCCGAGCGCGGAAGTCTTCAGACGATCTTTCACTTCCGACCAGATGGCCGCGTCCTCCAAAGCCCGCTGGACGCGATCCTGCAACTCCGTCTTGTTCGCCGTCAGGCGGTTGATCCTGAGACCGTAGGCGACGTTATCAAAGATGGATTTGGGGAACGGGTTCGACTTCTGAAAGACCATCCCGACCTTGCGCCGGAGGTCTACGACGTTCAAGCCCGGCGCGTAGATGTCCTGGCCGTCGATCAACACCTGCCCTTCGGCGCGCGTGCCGGGGATGGTGTCGTTCATCCGGTTGAGCGTGCGCAGGAAGGTCGATTTGCCGCAGCCCGAAGGGCCGATGAAGGCCATCACGCCGCGCTCCGCGATCTGGAGCGAGATGTTGAAGAGCGCCTGGCTGCCGCCGTAGAAAAAGTTCAGCTCGCGCACGCTGACTTTCGCCGGCGCAGGCGTTTGCTGCTGCTGATCCGCCGGTTGCCCGCTCGCGCGCGGCTCGGTCGTAAAAGTTGGTGCGGTCGTTGACATATTCTTAAGTGACAGGTGACAGGTGACGGGTGACGGGAAAGAACAAGTTTTAGTTTTAACTTGTCACCTGTCACCCGTCACCTGTCATTAGCTAAATCCTGCGCCGCGTAAAGAAGCGGACGGTGATGTTGATGACGAGGATGAGCGTCATCAGAATAAGCGTCGCCGCCCAGGCCTGCGCGTGCCATTCGTCGTAGGGCGAGATGGCGTAATTGTAAATCTGAACGGTCAGAGAGGCCATCGGCTGGTCGAGATAGACGTTGAAGAAGCGGCTGCCGAAGGCCGTGAAAAGGAGCGGCGCGGTCTCGCCGGAGACGCGCGCCACGGCGAGCATCGCGCCCGTCACGATGCCGGAAGCGGCGGCGGGCAGGACGACGCCGGTCGTCACACGCCACTGCGGCGCGCCGAGCGCGAGCGCGCCCTCGCGCAAATTCGCGGGCACGAGCCGGATCATCTCCTCGGTCGTGCGCGCGACGATGGGGATCATGATCACGGCGAGCGCGACGCCGCCCGCCATCGCCGAAAATTGCTTCATCGGCAGCACGATGATCGTGTAGACGAAGACGCCGACGAGGATGGAGGGGATGCCCGTCAGCGTGTCCGTCAAAAAACGCACGAGCGCGGCGAAGCGTCCCGCGCCATACTCGGCCAGGTAAATCCCGGTCGCGATGCCGAAGGGCATCCCGACGGCGCAGGCCATCGCGAGCAGGATCAAAGTGCCGAGGATGGCGTTGCCGATGCCGCCGCCTTCGCCCACGGGCTTCGGCGTCTCGACCAGAAATTGAAAACTGATCGCGCCGATACCGCGATAGGCGATGTAGCCGAGAATGAGCGCGAGCACGGCGACGGCGAAGAAGGCGCACGCGGCCGTCAACGTCGTCATCACGGCGTTCGTCGCATATCGTCTGGCGTGCATCGTTCGCATCAGGTTTCAAGTTTCAGGTTTCAGGTTTCAAGTTTCAGGACTGAGGTTTGAAGTTCTTTGTCTTGAACCTGAAACCTGAAACTTGAAACTCATTTCAAGCTCTGGCCGTGCCGCTCGTCGAGCGCGTGACGCTCCAGACGAGGAGGCGCGCGGCGGCATTGATAATGAACGTGACGAGGAAGAGGATCAGCCCGAGTTCGACGAGCGCGCTCAGGTAGATCGCTTCCGTGGCTTCCGTGAACTCGTTGGCGATGACGGAGGCAATGGTGTACGACGGTTCAAAGAGCGACGCGCTGATCTCGGCGCGGTTGCCGATCACCATGGTGACGGCCATCGTCTCGCCGATGGCGCGCCCCAAGCCGAGAATGATCGCGCCCGCGATGCCGGGGCCGCCGTTGGCGAGCACGACGCGCGTCGTCTCCCAGCGCGTCGCGCCGAGCGCGAGCGCGGCCTCGCGCTGCGTCACGGGCACGGCGGCGAGCACGTCGCGCACGACCGCCGAGATGATCGGCGTGATCATGATGGCGAGAATGATCCCGCCCGTGAACAACCCGATGCCGGTGATCGGGCCTTGAAAAAACGGCGTCCAGCCGAACCACTTTTGCAGCGGCGGCTCGACGTACTGCCGCAAGAGCGGCGCGAGCACGAAGATGCCCCACAGCCCGTACACCACGGAAGGGATGGCCGCCAGCAGTTCGACGAGAAAAGTGATGGGACGCGACAGGCGGCGCGGCGCCTGCTCGACGAGGAAGACGGCGACGCCGAGCGAGACGGGCACGCTGATTAAAAGCGCGAGCAGAGACGAGACGACCGTGCCGTAGATGAAGGGAAGCGCGCCGAAACTCCCCGTCACAGGGTTCCACTCGCGGCCGGTTAAAAAGCCGAAGCCGAACTTGCCGAGCGACAGGCGCGAGTTCGACGCCATCGCCGCGATCATCGCACCGACGATGAGCAGCACCGTGAGCGCGCAGCCGAAGAGGACGGCGCGAAAGATGGCGTCGCCCGTGTTGCCCGTCGGCGAGAGAGCGCGCCGCCAGTTCCACGCGCGCGCCGTCGCGCCGTAGGCGGCGGCCGGTGTCGGTAAGGTCGGCGGTGGTTGTTGCATGAATGTCAGGTGGCGGGTTCGAGTTGCAGGTTGCAGGTTTCAAGTTTCAGGTCTGAATGTCGCTCATTTTTTAACTTGAAACTTGAAACCTGCAACTTGAAACCTACGATGCCCCGCGAAGGGGCTTGCCGCCGGAAGTGATGGAGTTGATCCTGGCCGAAGCCTTTTCGACGATCTCGGCGGGAAGCGGCGCATATTGTAAATCTTTGGCGTAGCGTTCGCCGTCGTGGAGTCCCCACCAGAGGAAATCCACGAGAGCCTTGCCCTTCGTCGCGTCCTTCTGATCTTTATAGACGAGAATGTATGTGTAGGCGGAGATGGGATAAGCGTTCGCGCCCCCCGCGTCGGTGATGGAGACGCGCAAATCTTCGGGCGTCGTGGCGACCGTCTCGGCTGCGGCGGCGGTGACGGCGTCGAGCGACGGCTCGACGAAGTTGCCGGACTTGTTCTTGAGCAGCGCGACGGGAAGTTTCGTCTGCACGGCGTAGGCGAGTTCGACGTAGCCGATGGTGTTCGGCGTGTTCTTCACCTGACCGGCGACGGCCTCGTTGCCCTGCCCGCCGATGCCGACAGGCCAGTCGATAGACTTGCCCGCGCCCGGCTTCGTCTTCCACTCGGGGCTGACCTTCGAGAGGTATTCGGTGAAGATGGCGGTCGTGCCGCTGCCGTCCGAGCGGTGGACGACGGTGATGTCGGTGGCGGGCAAAGCGACGCCGGGATTATCGGCGGCGAGGCGCGGGTCGTTCCACTTCTTGATCTTGCCGAGGAAGATGTCAGCCAGCACGTCGGGCGAAAAGCGCAGCGGCGCGGACATGCCCTGTAAGTTGTAGGTGATGACGACCGCGCCGAGGACTGTGGGGATGTGGAGCAGTTCGCCTCCGGCGGCCTTCTTCAGATCGTCGTCGCTCATCGGAGCGTCGGACGCGCCGAAGTCCACGGTCTGCGATTGAATCTGCTGGATGCCGAAGCCCGAGCCTTTCGATTGGTAATCAATCTTCGCACGCGGGTTGATCTTGCCGTATTCGCTCAGCCACTTCTGGTAGAGCGGGTTCGGAAAAGTCGCGCCCGCGCCCTGCAGGCGAATCGTCTCGCCGCCCGCGCCGGCCGTCGTGCTGTCGGCGCGCTCACCGCTGCATGCGGCCGTAAACGCCAGCACGGCGGCAAGTAAGGCTGCGAACGCGACACCGCCGCTGTTGCTCAGGCGGCGGCGCGTCGTCTTCCCGTTGGTGTACATGCGTCGGTCTCCTTGGAAGTTCAGGACTCGAAAAGAAGACTCCGAGGATACCGGCGCGCTGTTACACGCACCTGAACGCGACTTTAAATTTATGTTAACGGGCCGAGTTCGCCCGGCCATGCTCAGGTGAGACGATCAATCAGGCGGATGACGAAGAGCGAGAGGGCGGCGATTAAGGCCGCGAGCGGGATGGTCAGCACCCACGCCCAGACGATGCGTCCCGCGACGCCCCACTTGACGGCCGACAGGCGGCGCGTCGCGCCGACGCCGACGATGGCGCCCGTGATGGTGTGCGTGGTGGAGACGGGGATGCCGGCGAGCGTCGCGCCAAAGAGGGTCAGCGCACCGGCCGTCTCGGCGCAGAAGCCGCCGACGGGTTTCAGTTTGGTGATCTTCGACCCCATCGTGTGGACGATGCGCCAGCCGCCAGAGAGCGTGCCGGCGGCAATCGCGGCGTGCGCCGTCAAGACGACCCAGAGCGGGATTTCGGGGAGCTTGCCGCCCGCGCCGGCTTCCAGGAGGCCGCTCGTGACGAGCACGATGGTGATGATGCCCATCGTCTTTTGCGCGTCGTTGCCGCCGTGGCCGAGCGAGTAGGCGGCGGCGGAGAGCAGTTGACCGCGCCGGAAAAGTTTGTCAACGCGGTTCGGCGTCGCGCGGCGGAACAGCCAGAAGACGGCGACCATCATGGCGAGGCCGAGCGTCATGCCGATGAGCGGCGAGGCGACGATGAAGACGAGCGTCTTGATCCAGCCTTCGGGTTTCAACAAGCCCTCGACGCCGCCGTAAGCGGCTATGGCCGCGCCCGCGTAGCCGCCGACGAGCGCGTGCGAACTCGAAGTGGGAAGCGCCAGATACCACGTGATCAAGTTCCAGATGACCGCCCCGAGCAGGGCTGCGAGCAGCACGTAGAGACGCTGGTCTGACTCGATCAACTCGATCCGCACGAGGTCGCCGCCGATGGTCTTGGCGACGCTCGTGCCGAGGACGGCGAAGGCGATGAAGTTGAAGAAAGCCGCCCACACGACCGCCATGCCGGGTGAGAGCACGCGCGTCGACACAACCGTCGCAATCGAGTTCGCCGCATCGTGGAAACCGTTGATGTAGTCGAAGACGAGCGCGATGAAGATGATGAAGATGACGAAGGCCAGGGTGACAGACATAGGAGCAATGCGGATTTCGGAATGCGGATTGCGGATTAGAAAACCAAAGATTCTGTTTTCAATCCGCAATCCGCATTCCGAAATCCGCAATCCTTTCAGGCGTTTTTGATGATCACGCTTTCGATGATGTTGGCGACCTGTTCGCAGCGGTCGACGGCGGCTTCGAGCTTTCCGTAAATCTCGTTGAACTTGAGCACGGTGAGCGTGTCTGACTCCTCCCGGAACAGTTCGCCGATGGCGGCATGGTAGGTGTCGTCGGCGACGTTCTCCAGGCGGTGAATTTCGACGAGCCGCTGGTTGATGCCCGTGGGGCGGGCGAGCGTCGAAACGATCTCGTGGAGTTGGACGGCCATGCGCTGAATGACATCGGCGAAGGCGCGCGCGTGCGGCGTGCTCTGCTGAATGTTGAACATGACCATCGCCCGCGCCGCGTCGTCGATGAGATCGACCACGTCGTCGAGCGCGCTCGACAACTCGTAGATGTCCTCGCGGTCGAAGGGGGTGATGAAAGACTTGTTGAGGCTGGTGGAGATGGTGTGCGTCAATTCGTCGCAGGCGTGTTCGATGGTTTTGATGCGTTGGGCGTAGGCGTTGTAGTCGCGGCTGCCTTCGCCCATCATCTCGACCAGAATCGTCGAGGCATCGTAGATGTATGAGGTCATCTGCGAGAAGAAAGAGAAGTATTGATCTTCGCGGGGCAGAAAACTGAAACGCGCCATCTTTTTACAGGCTCCGTCGTGGGATTGAAAGAAGAAGCCGCACTATAGACGAAGTGGCGTGGAAGTTTCAAGATGAACGCGGGATGAACTGGAACTGAAACGATGAACCAGGAACGCTGAACGATGAAGTAAAAGCAGTTTGCTTCAGTTCATCGTTCAGCGTTCCTGGTTCATCGTTTCAAGTGTCGAGCCGGTAGCCGACGTTGATCATGGTTTCGATGCGGACGCGGAAGGGCGCGAGGCGGCGGCGCAGGCGATAGATGTGGACGTGGAGGCTCTCGGCGTTGAGAGCGGCAGTGGGCGGCCAGGCGTGCCGCCAGATGTCTTCCGCGGAGACGACGCGCAGCGGGTTGCGCGCGAGGCGCGAGAGAATCAAAAACTCTTTGCGCGGGAGTTGGAGCGCGCTGCCGGCGCACGCGACGTAATAATTGTCGTGTTCGACGCGCAGACGCCCGTCGTCGTAGACGGCGGCCTCGGCGTCAAACTCCCGGCCGCGCGCCGGTGTCGGAGATGTTAATTCGCTGCTCATAAGACGGGGAAGCGAAGCGTCAAACGTGCAGGACAGCAGACCTGTTCTTTCTCCCGCACGTTTGACGCTTCACGATTCACAAATTTTAAAACTTCAGTTTCGCGCCGAACTGCATGACGCGGGGGCCGCCGACCGTGTTGGTGATACGGCCGAAATCCGTGGCGTCCTGTAAGTCGCCGTTCGGGTTGGCGAAGTTGACGTTGTTGAAGACGTTGAACACGTCCCAGCGCAATTCCAGCCCGACCCGCTCGGTGAGCGCGGTGGTTTTCGAGAGTCCGAGGTCGAAGCGCTGCTGGCGCGGCCCGCGCAGGACGTTGCGGCCGAGATTGCCGTATTGCCCGAAAGACGTGCAGAGCGCGTCCGGGTTGAAGTAACGCTCGGTCGGGTCGTCTCCCTGCCGGCGCAAGTCGTCGAGCGTGCCGCAGAGGTTGGGGCGGCCGAAGCCGGGGCGGAAGAGGCCGCCCGACCCGGTGCGCAAAGCGGAGAGCGCGGCCACGTTCGCGGCCTCCGGCTCGGCCGCGAAGATGCTGTAGGGCGTGCCGGATTGCACCTGCGCGAAGCCGGAGAGTTGGAAGCCGCGCAGGAAGCGCGAGGTGAAGCCGAAGGTCGGGAGGTCGTAGACGAAACTCAGGCTGAAGCGTTGCGTGCGGTCGAAATCGGAGAGGCCGCGATTGCTCGCAGGGTCGTTGGAGTTGTTCTGCAAAATGAAGCCGGTGTTCGGCACGTCGGGCTTGCCGCCGCCGGCGGTCGAGCCGGGGTCTGCGCTCGAAGTGTCGATGGATTTCGAGAAAGTATACGAGGCGTTGAACTGCAGGCCGCGCGCGAGCCGTTGCGTGAGGTTGAACTGCGCGCCGTGATAGCTGGAGTTTCCGTCCGATTGCAGGAGCAACGCTTCGGGGATGTTGAAGCCGAGCAGTTGCCCGCGCGCCTCGAAGCCTATGATCGAGCCGTTCGGGTCGCTCAGGTTGAAATCCACGGGCGCGCCCGTCACCGTGTTACGGAAACCGAAGGCGATCCCGCGACCGCGCTCGCGCTCCGACCCGGCCGTGCGGAGCGCGCCGCGCAGGGCATTCGGGTTGCCGCGCTGCGCCGCCTCGTAAGCGCGGTTGAAGCGAGCGAAGATGTAATCGGGCGTGTTCGGGTCGTTCAAATCGTAAACCTGATTGAGCGCCTTCGCCTGCAGGAGCTTCGTGCCCTTCGTGCCGACGTAGCGAGCTTCGACGAGCAGGTTCTTCGTCAACTCGAACTGCGCGCCGAGATTCCACTGCTGGATGTAGGGCGTGCGCAAATTGCGGTCTACGGCGCGAAACTCGAACGTCTCGGCGATGTTGCCGAGCGCGGGCTGGCCGGTCGCCAGATCGACGGCATTGAGCGCGCCGTTGGCATCGCGCGTGACGCCCGTGTTGTCGCGGATGGCGTAGGTGATCGCACCGCCGTTCGAGACGAGCTGGATGCGGTTCGGGAGGAAGTTGTTGAGACCGAGCGCGGTGTTCTGCTGCGAGAAGGCCGTGCCGATGTTGATCTGGCGCGAGGGCGCGGTGACTTCTATCTCGCGCAGGAACGGGTAGTTGCTGAAGACGGTGTTGATGAAGGCGGAGGAGGGGCGGTCGAAGAAGACGCCATAGCCGCCGCGCACCACCATGCGATTCGATTCGAGCGGCGAATAGGCGAAGCCGAAGCGCGGCGCGAAATTGTTGCGGTCGGGGTTGATGGTCGACTTGTTATTCGCACGGGCTGTCACGGCGAGCGCGCTGTCGAGCGCACTGAAGCCGGTCGTTTGCGCGTTCGAGGGCACGATGAAGCCGCTCAGGGGGTTCTCCGTGCTGGTCAGGAGCGCGGGGTCGAAGTTGCCGAACTGTCCATTGCGCTCCTCGGGCGTGCCGAAAAATTCGTAACGCAGGCCGAGGTTGAAGGTCAGCCGCCGGTTGAACTTCCAATCGTCGGCGATGTAACCGGAGAGGTCGCGGAAGCGGAAACTCTTGTCGGTGATACCGAACTGCGTGTCGGCCTCGGTGGCGCGCCCGGCGAGAAACTGCGTGAAGTTGTCGAACTTCTCAAACTCTGTCGCCTGCTCCTCCGGCAAATTGGTGTCGAACTGGAAACGCTTGTACTCGCCGCCGAGTCGCAGCGTGTGCGCGCCGCGAATGAGCGTCAGGTTGTCTGCGAGGCTATAGGTCTGTTGCTTGCGTCGGTTGAAGGAATCGTTCGGGCCGCCGAAGGAGAAGTTGGCGAGATTGTTCCGGCCGATGAACTGGCCGAGCCGCTGCGTGCCGACGCTGTTGTCGAAGAAGAGCGCGGGGTTCGAGATGCCGACCGACGCGCTCGTGATGGCGGCGAAATCTTCGCGCAAGGAGCGCGAGTTGTTCAAAGAGAAGTAGCCGAAGCGAACTTCGTTGATGAGCGTCGGGCTGAAGACGTGCGTGTCGGAGAGGGCGAGCGTGCGGTTGCGGTCGTTGCGCACGAGGCCGGCGGGCGAAGCCTGGCTGTTTGGGGCGTTGAAGGGGTCGAAGCCGGGGAAATTGGCGAAGAAGAAAGCGCCGCTCAGGCGGTTGTTCGTTGTGAGCTGGCCGTCGAGTTTGAGCGTGAACTGATCCTGCTCGAACGCGGCGGGGAAGACGTTGCGCTGGCGCACGAGCGGGTTGCCGCCAAAGAGGGTGGCGTTCGTGCCCGCGACCGGCTGGTCGTTGAAGACCGTGGGCAGCCCGGCGCGCGGGGCGGGGATGAGAAAGTCGCCCGTGATCGGGTTCAGGACGTTCAGCAAATTCAGGGCGATGGGCGAGATTTGCGCAGGAGCGAGGCAGAAGCCGGAGACGGGAGTGTTCGAGGCATTGCGCACGCAGGGATTGAGCGCGCTGAAAGCGGCGACGACGTTCTCGGCCGTGCGCGCGCCGGAGATTAAGCGGAGCGCGGCGGGCAGGACGGTCTGGCTGCTGGCCGTGGGGACAAAGCCGGTGCTGGCGTTCGTGCGCTGGTAGCCGCCGAAGAAGAAGAAACGCTCTTTGACGAGGGGGCCGCCGAGGGTGAAGCCGCCTTCCTGGCGACGCGCGCGCGGCCGCTCGATGCCGTCGCGGTTGTAGAAGAAATCGTTGGCGTTGAAACGCTCGTTCTGGACGAAGTAATAACCCGTGCCGTGAAACTCGTTCGTGCCCGATTTGGTGATGAGTTGGAAATTGCCGCCGCCGCTTCTTCCGGTCGAAGCGTCGTAGAGGCTGGTCTGGAGTTTCACCTCGGAGAGCGTTTCGGGCGCGGGCGCGATGTTGTCGTTCAGAGAGCCTTCGTTGTTGGTGATGTTGGTGGCGTCCACGCCGTTGAAGAAGAGGCTGGTCGAAGTGGTGCGCGTGCCGTTGACGGAAGGGGAGACGTTGCCGTTGCCGTTCGTGAGCACGGGCGAGAGTTCCGCGCTGACGCCTGCCTCGGACGAGAGCAGTTGCGTGAAACTACGCGTCGAGGTCGGGATGGCGACGAGTTGCTCGGAGGAGACCTGGCGCGCGGTCGTCGCCGTCTCCGTCGCCAGCAGCGTCGCGTCGCCGGAGGTGATGTTGATCACCTCGCCCGACAGTTCGCCGATTTCGAGTCGGTCTTCGAGCGTGCGCGGGACGGAGGCTTCGACCTGTACGCCCTGCCGCACGGATTTTTTGAAGCCCTCTATCTCAAGCGTGACTTCGTATGAGCCGACGGGGAGCGCGGGCACCGTCCAGCGTCCCTCTTCGTTCGTCGTGGCGGTGCGCGTCTGCCCCGTCCCCGTGTTGCGCACGTTGACCGAGACGCCGGGCAGGAGCGCGCCGCTCAAGTCCTGCACCACGCCGCTCAAGCTTCCCGTCGGGCCGGACTGCGCTTTGATCGCGGGGGCGAGAGTTAAACAGATTCCCGCGACCAGGAACAACGGCAAGAGGCGGGACGCTTTTTTACAACTCAAGATAAAAATTCTTTCGATGATGGAACTCATAAGTTTCTCCTAAAGGCTAATCCGGCAGCGAACCGGGCGGCCGACCCGGCGGCGAATCCGTGCGCAGCGCGAACGGCGCGCGAGGCGTACAAGTGCGAAAGTTGTGACGAAAAATCAATGCGCTGGATAGTTGAGATAAAGCACTTCAGCCCGTTTGAAAACGCGCGGGGCATGTCGTGTGGCGAAGCCGAAGAATAGGCGGCGCGGGTTAAGCCCGAGTGAATGTCGCCTTAAAAGGTTGTTAACTCCGGGGAGATAAGCGGCGGTTGAAAGGGGGAGATAAGCGGCGGTTGAGAGGGGAAGATAGGCGTGCGTGGTTGAAGACGCGCCGCGCAGGCATGGCTGTGGCGGTAGTGAGCGGCTGTTTTTGGCGGCGCAAGCCCCGCGCACGTTGGTGCGGCGGCCGGTGTGCGGGCTGACATTATTTCTTTCAAACTGACGTGTGCCGCGTCAAGTTGAATGGCGAATGCGTCAGTCGTGCGCGTGCGTCCGGCGCGGCTTTCCGCGAGTTGGTTGGATTTATCGCGTTTAGGGGCGCGGCGTTACGTGGCCTCTGAATTGCTTGACGGAGAGGGCAGACGCTCGCTCCAGGCGAGCTAAACAAAACCGGATTCCTTAAAAGCCAATGAAGAGCCTGAGCGAACACGAAGCTGTCGGCACCTATACGAAGGTGATCCTCTCGGTCTACGCCATCATGTTTTTGGCGGCGGTCTACTGCCTGCCGGTGGCCTATATCGGTCTCCCGCTGTTGCTGTTCGCCCTGCTGGCGGTGCGCGCCAGTTCGACCTTCCCCGTGAAAATCGGCGGGGCGGGCAATCAACTCTACCTCACGGACAGCTTCCTGCTTCTCTCCCTGCTCGTGTTCGACGCCGAAGCGGCGGTCGTGCTCGCCTGTGTTATCACGCCCTGCGTGTTGCTGCATTCGAGTAAGAGCGTCGCGTCGCTCATCTCCCGCTCGGCCGTCTCCATCCTCCCCACCCTCTGCGCCGCGCTCCTCCTGCGCTTCGGTTTCGGCTCCGTGCCCCAACTCATACAGGCGCAAGACCTCAGCACCATACCCGCCGCGCTCGCGGCGTTAATCGTCGCGCAATCGGTCATCAGCGCGGCGATCCTGTTGACGGGACGGAGCGCCAGCCCGCACCAGAAACGCTGGCAGGCGTTCGTTAAAAGTTATCTCAAGCCGCTCTCCTTCTACCTGGCGGCCGGGTGCGCGGCAGGGGTGGCCGCCGCCGCCGCACACCTCATCGGCCTCAACCTCGTCACGCTCGCCGGCGTCGCCGTCGCCATCGCGTATTTCGCCTACACCGCTTACCGGAACAATCACTTCATCAGCACGCCGCCGCAGGCGCAGGTAGCGTCGGTCAACACCGGCAACGCCGCGGCGAGCGATGAAGACCGCTTCCGCAACGCCTTCGATTTCGCCGCCATCGGCATGGCGCTCGTCTCTTCCGAGGGACGCTGGCTACAGGTGAACCGCGCGCTCTGTAAGATTCTGGGCTACTCGGAGCGCGAGATGATCGTCACGGACTTTTTGACGGTCATCCACCCGGACGACCTGAGCGTGGCGGTCGAGGCCATCAAGCGGCTGCGCAAGGGCAACAGCACCATCGACCAGTGCGAGGTGCGTTTCCAGCACAAGTCGGGGCATAAAGTGTGGGGACTGTGGAGCGCGTCTTTGGCGGGCGGGTCGCACGCCGCCTCCACGCCCCTCGTCTTCCAGATTCAGGACATCACGGATCGCAAACGCGCCGAGGAGCAATTGCAACACGAGGCGATGCACGACGTGATGACGGGGCTGCCCAACCGCGCGATGTTCATAGACCACCTCGAACTCGCCATCGCCCGCGCGCAGCGCAACGATGCGCGCAAGTTCGCCGTGCTCTACGTCGACCTCGACCGCTTCAAGATCATCAACGACAGTCTGGGTCATTCGGTCGGCGACCAGTTGCTCAAAGAGGTGGCGGTGCGTCTCTGGAAATGCGTCAGGGCGGGCGACACGGTGGCGCGCCTCGGCGGCGACGAGTTCGTGCTGCTGCTCGAAGACATTTACGAAGAGGCCGAGGCGATTGAGGTCGCCGAGCGCATCAAGAGCGAGTTGGCCGCGCCGTTCACGCTCAACGGGCGCGAGGTGTTCACCACGGTGAGCATCGGCGTGGCTTCCAGTTGGACGAGCTATCACCAGGCCGAAGGGCTGATCCGCGACGCGGACGCGGCGATGTACCGCGCGAAATCGCTCGGCAAGAACCGCCACGAAATTTACGACTCCGCGATGCACGCGCAGGTCAACGATCAATTGCAGATGGAGACGGCGCTGCGCATGGCGGTCGAGCGCAACGAGCTGGTCGTCTACTACCAGTCAATCGTCGATCTGGAGACGTTCAAGATTTCGGGCTTCGAGGCGCTCGTGCGTTGGAACCACCCGGAGCGCGGCTTCATCTCGCCCGCACACTTCATTCCGCTCGCGGAAGAAACCGGCCTCATCGTGGACATCGGCGAATGGGTGTTGCGCGATGCGTGCCGGCAGATGGAGCGCTGGCAGAAAATATTCCCGTCCGATCCGCCGCTCTTTGTCAGCGTGAATTTGTCGAGCAAGCAGTTTATCCAGAGCGACCTCATCCAGCGCGTGACGCAGATCATCGAGGAGACGAAGATCAACCCGGAGGGGCTGAAACTCGAAATCACCGAATCGGCCGTGATGGACAACGTGGAGACGGCCACCGAGATGCTCAAGAAGCTGCGCGCGCTCGGCATCAAGTTGAGCATCGACGATTTCGGCACGGGCTACTCTTCCCTGAGCTACCTCCATCGTTTCCCGATCGACACGCTGAAGGTTGATCGCTCGTTTGTCGTCAACATGTCGGAGGACGGCGAGAACGTGGAGATCGTGCGGACGATTGTGAGCCTGGCGCAGAACCTCGGCATGAACGTGATCGCCGAGGGCGTGGAGACGAAAGAGCAACTCGCCGCGCTCAGGAAACTGGGCTGCGAAAACGGGCAGGGCTATTTCTTCTCCAAGCCCGTGGGTGCGAAGGCGGCCGAGAATTTGATCTGCGACACCTACACGGTCGAGCCGACGGTCGAGACGCTCGTCAACAGCGTGCGCCCGCAGGAAAAAGTCGTCCGCTATTCGCAAGTGGCGTAGGCGAGCGTCGGCAAGCGGCTCGGGCAGGGGTTAGCAAGCGACTCGGGCGAGACCGCCGCCCGTATCGGGTTCAGGCGAGAAAAAAATGGGGTCGCGTCAGGCTTCGGGAGAAGTTCGACGCGACCCCTGTCCGCATTAAGCTGGCGGGACGATGTTTGACGGGTTGCGCCGAACTCTAACGCCGCGACGCTACAGCGAAATTAACGGCGACTTAAAGTTTGATGAACAAACACCGCATATGTAGATGAACAAACGCCGCGATGGATGAACAACTGCCACGAGTGTAGATGAACAACCGCCGGGCGCGCGTCGGCCGCCATCTCAGAAACGAAACATGGTGTCGAACTGCAGGCGCGACGTGGGGCGATTGAGCGAGCCTGCCGGCGTCTGTCCGAACGCTCCGCCGAGTCCGTTCAGGCGTTGCGAAAATAAGCCGTTGAACGAGAGCACGACGCGCGGGTCGGGCGTGTAGCTGAACAACAGGCGGTGGGCGCGCACGTCCGAAGGCTGCACGAGGTCGGACAGGTTGAAGGGCGTGAGCACGGCATCGCGCTCGATGCGCATGAAGGTGTAGTTGAAGAGCAGGTCGCCGCGCTCGCGCGACTTGCCCGCCTGAAACTCCGCCCAGTAACCGTGCCGCTCGTTGTTCTCGATGAAGCGGTTTGCGCCGCCCGCGCCCGCCTCCACAACGTCCTGCGTCTTCGTGTTGGTGACGAAGTTGAAGAGCAGGGTGACGGGGAAGCGCTTGCTGTGTGTGAACTCAAGGCGGGCGATGAAATCGGCGAGGTTGAAGCCGGACGACAGCCGCCCGTCGCGGTTGACGGCGTTGGTGCTGGCGGCGGAGATGCCGAGGCTGCTGCCCGCGACGAGCAGGTTGCGCGGGACGGCGGCGAAGCCCGCGAGCGTCTGCGCCGGGGCGGTCGCCGTCGCCGGGAGCGTGACGGTGACGGGCACTTGCAGTTGGCCGCCGAAGAACTGCGCCGGGGTGATGAACTGCGTGCCGGAAAAATAGAGATCGGCGATTGAGAGCGTGAGCGCGGTTTTGTCGCCGAGGGCGAGGCGCGTGCGCGCCTGCGCGCCGTAGAGTGCGAGATCGCGCCCGCCGCGCCGCGAGGCGTCGAGGTTCGCGCGCCCGTCCGCGCCGAGGACGAAGACCGACTGGCGTTCGAGCAGCGGCAACTGCCATGCGACGAGCGTCAGGTTCTTGAAGACGTCGTGTTTGAAGTCGCGCGTGTAGCTTTCGTTGATGCCTTCGGGCTGGATGTCCGCGTCGAAGGTCATCTCGGTGAAGAGCCAGGGCGTCTCGAACTTCCCGCCCTGCAAGCGCAGGCCGGGCAGCGCGGCGGGGCGATAGGTGATGAAAGCCTGATCGAGGGCAAACTGTTTGCGGTTGAAGAAGTCCGTGAGCGTCTGGTTGCGGGATGTCACGTCGGAGAGCGTGCCGGTGGCGAAGCGCAAGCCCCAGTCGAGCTGCTGGCCGAGCTGGCCGCGCAGGGCGAGGCGTGCGCGCAGGCGCAGGCGATTGCGCGCGCTCAACTCGTTGCCGAGGATGGCCGGGTTGTCGGCGTTCGCGCCGGAGGCCAACTGGCCGAAAATGCCTTCGTAGCGAAGGCGTATGTCGCCGCTGAAGTTGATCGAGCCGAGTTGACGGGCGAGCGTTTCGGTCGTCTTCTGTGCCTGCGTCTCAATGGCGCGCATGCGCGCGTCCGTGCCTTCGGTCTGCGGATTCTTCGCCCCCGCTTCCTGTCCCGGCGAACCGCCGCGCCGCAGCGTATCGGTCGTCGCCGCCGCGTAGCCCGCTGAAGAGACCGCCTCTTTGACCGTCGCCGCATTTGCGTCGGCGCGAACGGCGCGCGCGAGGAGTTCGGAGAGCAGGCGCGTCTGTTCATCGAGCGTGGCGCGCAGGCGTTCGATCTCGGCCTGCTGTTCGCGCAACTGCCGGCGCACTTCGTCCAAGGGAGAAGCGTCGAACGTGGTTTGCGCAACGGGAGCCTCCTCCGGCGTGGGTGCGCCGGGCGCGACGACCGGGGCGGAGACGCCGGGAGATGCGGCAGGAGTAGGAGTTTGCGTCTGCGCGAAGCCGCAGCAGGCGAGTGAGACGAAGAGGGCGCACGTGTGCAGCGCGCGCCGGGCGGCAAGAGTCATGTTATGTCCTTCCGCGAGGTGAAAAAGAAAGAGCGTTCGAGGTTGGCGGCGCAAGACCCGCCACGCGCGCGCGTGCGGACGCGCCCCGACCGGGAATAAACCGCGATATGGGATTTCGATGCGACGTTATCATAAAGTCGGCGCGACGAAAATCCATCCGCCGTCAACCCGTCGGACGGCGAGTCCGGCGCGCCATCTGAACCCACCGCGAGCGTCGCTTCGGCGAAGGGCGCAAGTATAAACGGCGCAGATTAACAAGGCCTGAACGGAATGTTACAAACGCGGAAACTTGTCGCGCGACCGTGCGCGGCCGCGCTGGCTCGACGCGAGCGCGGGCACACAGAACAGGCGCATCCGGCGCGAACACGCCCACACCTCAACTCAGGCGAACGCGCGCACGGCGGCGCGCTCGCGGCGAGCGGGCACAGGGCGGCGTTTCGATGCTGACGGGCACACGGGCGGCGTTTCCATGCGAGCGGGCACACGGGGCGGCGTCTCGCGACGGGCGGCGGGGCGCTCGCGCTCGGAAGTCTCTCACGCCGCGCGCGCGCGCCTGTGCTATGATGTTCGCGCCCCTTATAAGTACAAAAATTCTACAGCGTTCGCACAGGCTTCGGGTGTTATGAGATCAGGCTCCTTCATGCGAAAGACGCGGTCGTTGATGGGCTTAGACGCGCTCCGCGATCTGGTTTCCGATTCGATGGCGATTGACCTGGGGTCGGCCAGCACGATCATCTCCGTGCGCGGTCGCGGCATCGTCGTGGACGAACCCTCCGTCGTCGCCGTCAGCAAGACGACGGGCGAGATCGTCGCCATCGGGCGCGAGGCGCACACGATGCAGGGGCGCGAAGCGCGCGACGTGACGCTCGTGAAGCCGATGGTGGACGGCGTCGTCGCAGACTTTGAACGCTCCCAGCGGATGCTCGATCATTTCGTGCGCAAGGCCAGGAGCGGCATCTCGCATTTCAGCCGCCGCGCCGTGATGAGTGTGCTGTCGGGCGTGACGCACGTCGAGCAGCGCGCGCTGATGGCGGCGGCCGAGGCCGCGCACATCGGGCGCGTCTACATGGTGGAAGAGGGGCTGGCGGCGGCCATCGGCGCGGGCGTCTCGGTAGACGAGCAGAAGGCTTCGGCCGTGGTGGACATCGGCGGCGCGACCACGAATGTCGCCGTCGTTGCGCTCGGCATGATCATCTATGCGCAGGCCGAGCGGGTGGGCAGTTCCGACATCGACGAGGCGATCATGGATCGCCTGCGGCGGCATCACGGCCTCATCATCGGCGCGCCGACCGCCGAGCGTCTGAAGATCGAACTTGCCTCGGCCGTCGAACCGAAAGACCCCGCGCGGACATTGACCATCAAGGGGCGCGACGTGCAAAGCGGCACGCCGCGCGCGGCCGACGTGTCGAGCGAAGAGGTGTGTGCGGCGGCGCAAAGCGTCGTGCAGCGCATCGCGCGCGTGGTGCAGCGCGGCCTCGCCGAATTGTCGCCCGAAGTGGCGGCCGACATCTACGACCGCGGGGTGATGCTGACGGGCGGCGGCGCGCTCCTCGAAGGCATGACGGCCTTCATGCAAGGCGAGACGCGCCTCTCGACGCACCTGGCCGAAGACCCGCGCCACGCCATCGTCAAAGGACTCTCGCAACTCTTCGACGACCCGCTGCTCCTGCGCCGCGTCGCCCGCAACGAACCCTCGCTCCTGCTCGACGCCGACGCGGGCGCGTTCGAGACCTAGCCCGCTGTGCGAGCTTGTCAGGTGATGCGTTCGCAAATCGAAATCGCCGTCGCGGCCGCGCTCAGCGTCAATCTCTCTTTCTACCGGAAGTTTACGCGACGCGATTCGGGGGGCAGCCCGAATCCTTTCAACCCCGGCGAGGCCGGCCTGCCGGCGCTTGTCCCGGACTGTTATAGCCGCCGCCGCGTTCAACGCCCGCACACTCGAACGGCAGCGCATCGTCCGCAGGCAAACAAGGGAACAAAAGTGATGCCTTCGTTGTCTTAACTATTCGTCGCCGCTTTTATGTCTTACGCCCGCATCCTCCACCGCCAACTGCGCGTCGCCAACGTGTACGGGATTCCCGTGAGAATCGACTACCGCTGGTTCCTGGTGTTCGCCCTGAGCACGTGGCTCATCGCGAGCAACTTCGAGCAGGGCACGCCGCTCGTGCGCTACGTTAACGTCACGCCCTCAACGGCGTGGGTCGTCGGGCTGGCGACGACGCTCGGCCTCTTCCTCTCGATCTTCGGGCACGAACTGTCGCACGCTCTCGTCGGGCGCATGGAGGGCATCGAGACCGAGGAGATCGTGTTGCACCCGTTCGGCGGCATGGCGCGGCTCGACCGCGAGCCGGACAATGCGCGCTCCGAGTTTCGCATCGCGGTGGCCGGCCCGGCTTCGAGTTTCATCTTCGCGGTCGCGGCCTTCGGCGCGATGATGATCGCCGCCGCCTTCGAGCAAAAGTTGATCGGCGCGGTCTTCTTCATCCTCGGCTTCTGGAATCTCATGCTCGCCGTCTTCAACCTGCTGCCCGGCTACCCGCTCGATGGCGGGCGGGTCTTGCGCGCCTTCCTCTGGCACCGGAACGGGAAACTCGAAGAGGCGACGCGCATCGCCTCGCTCGGCGGCCAGCTCATCGCCTGGACGCTCTTTGTCTTCGCCCTCCTGCTCTACTTCAAGACGGGCGATCTCTTCATGGCCTTGTGGACGGTGGTGGTTGCGCTCTTTCTGCACAGCGCGGCGGCGAGCATCGGCCGGGGGCAAAAAAATCTACAGACGGCGGGCGAGGCGATGAGCGCGCCCATCGCGGTCGAACCGGAGACGCTCGTCAGCCATTTCCTCGACCTGTTTTTGCCGCAACATCCGCAGGAGGCTTTCCCCGTCGCGCGCGGTCGCCGACTTCACGGCATCCTGACGCTCTCGGACATACGCAAACTCCCAGACGCCGAGCATCACCGGACGCGCATCGCCGACGTGATGCGACCCGTCGCGCCCGAACTCTTCGTCGACCCGGCCACGCCGCTCGAACTCGCCGACTCCCTGATGAAACAGAACGGCGCGGGCGCGCTCGCCGTCCTGAACACTGCCGGCGAACTCGTCGGCTTCCTCCAGCGCGCACGCCTCAAGCGGCGCAAAGAAACAAAATAATCCGATTGTTTTTCGCCCCGCATGGCCGCCCCGGCGCGTGCGCGCGAGAGGCTGTTGTTGCTTTGTGCCGAGCTTTTCGACATAATCGGCGCGGATGCGTTTAACTGTAACACCGTGGGAGAGACTGTAGATGCTGGCCGTGCCGGGCGCGCTTATCGCGAACGGGTTGATCACGATTTTGAAGTTTATCGCGGCCGTAATCACTGGTTCGTCGGGCATGAAGATCGAATCGCCGCACTCGCTGGCCGACACTACGAATCAGGTTTTTCCGCTGCTCGGCCTGCGTTTCTACAACGATGAACGCGGAATGAAAGGCAATCGCTTTTACTTCATCGTTCCGCGTTCATCCTTCATCGTTTAGTTTTATGTTTTTCGCGCCGTCCTACACGGAATATCTCGACAGACTACGCGAGCCGCGCAATTTGCTCGACATCGCGCTGGTCTTTCTGATCGTGTACACGGTGTTGAAACTGTTGCGCGGGACGCGCGCCGTGCCGATGGCTGCCGGCATCGCCTTCTTCGCGCTGCTCTACTGGATCGCTTACAAGCGCGATCTCGCCACGCTCGAATTCGTGCTGCGCGGCGCGCTCATCTATCTCGGCATCGCGATCATCGTCCTCTTCCAGACGGAGATCAGGCAGGCCTTGATCTCGCTCGGCAACCAGATTCGACTGCCGAGCCTGGCACGCCATCGCGGCCAGTTCGGCGAGGGCGTCTACGACGAGATCGTGCTGGCGGCGACGACGCTCGCCTCGACGAAGACGGGCGCGCTCGTCGTCATCGAACGCGGCGTCGGTTTGAAGAACGTGACGGACGGCGGCGTCAAGATGGATGCCGAACTGAGCTACGATCTGCTCGTCACCATTTTCAACCCGGCGACGCCGCTGCACGACGGCGCGGTCGTCATCCGCGGCCACCGGGTCGCGGCGGCGGCCTGCTTCCTGCCGCTCACCCTGAACCCGCGCCTCTCGAAAGACCTCGGCACGCGCCACCGCGCCGCCATCGGCATCACCGAAGACACGGACGCCGTGGCCGTCGTCGTCTCCGAAGAGACCGGACTCATCTCCTTCGTGCAGGGCGGGCAAATTCGCCGCGGCCTCGATGCCACCAAACTGCGCGCCGCCATCTTCGACGCCATCAAAACGCCCGCGCGCACGAACGAAGAGGCGGCCGCCGCACAGTCCGCCGAAACCGAAAGCGAGCGGAACGAAGCGGTCTCAACCTAATGACAGAGGCCAGAGGTCAGAGGTCAGAGGTTAGTTAAAACTAAAACTACTTCTTACTGACCTCTAACCTCTAACCTCTAACCTCTGCTCTTATGACTTTTCGCGACGTTGAAAGAGATGCGGTACAGATGGGGCGGCGCTGGCTGCACGATCTCCTGTTCGCGGACTGGGGGTTGAAACTGCTCGCGCTCGCCATCACGCTCGGCCTGTGGTTCGCCGTCACGGGGCAGCGCGTGCCGACGACCGTGCGCCTGCATGAAGTGCGGCTCTCTTTCGCGTTGCCTCTCGACATGGAGATCAGCAACGAGCCGCGCGATAAAGTCGATCTGACGCTGCGCGGCAGCAAGCGCGTGCTCGACGCGATCAAGTCGGGAGACGTTTCCCTGAGCTACGACGCCAGCAGCTACCGGCAGGGCGAGCGCGTCGTGCGACTCTCGCCGAACAACATCACTCTACAACTGCCGGAAGGCATCAACGCGGAAGGCATCACCATCGAGCGCATCGAGCCGGGCAGCATCCCGCTCAGGTTAGAGCGGCGCATCGAGCGCGAGTTGGCCGTCGAACCCTGGCCTGAAGGCAAAGTGCCGGAAGGCTACGAACTGGTGGGGCTTGAACCGCTGCCCGCGCGCGTGCGCGTGCGCGGCCCCGAGAGCCGCGTGGGCGCGCTCGAACGCGCGCCGACCGAAACCATCCTGCTCGACGGCCGGACGGAGAACTTCACCGCCTCGCAGATCGCCATAGACATACAGGATCGCAAGATCGTCGCGCTCGACGCCGTGGTTGACGTTCAAGTCAGGATCGCCGAGACGCGTGCGACGAAGCGTCTCGAAGGCGTCGTCGCACGCGCGCCCGACGGCTCCGATTCGCTGGTCACGATTGAAGTGCGCGGCGCGCGCTCCCTGGTCGAACCCTTGCGTGCCGCGGACATCTCGGTCGTCTTCGATGCGGCGGCCGACGGCGCCGCGCCGCGTCCACGTCTCCTGCTGCCGCCGAATTTGGAAGGCCGCCTCGAACTAATCTCGACTAATCCTTAAGAGCCGCCGGCGTGAAAGCTTCACGGAACTGCCGGCGGCTGACGGCTGATAAGCTACTCATGAAAAAACTTTTCGGCACGGACGGTATGCGCGGCGAGGCCGGGCGTTTCCCGCTCGACGCGGAGACCATCCGCACGGTCGGCCGCTCACTGGCGCGGCATCTGGCGAAGCAGCACGCGGGCGGCAACGGCGCGCCCCGCATACTCGTGGGACGCGACACGCGCGAATCCGGCGAGTGGATCGAGCGCGCTTTCATGGAGGGCGCGCTCGCGGCGGGAGCGTCGTGCGATTCGGCCGAAGTCATCACGACGCCGGGCGTGGCCTTCCTGACGCGCACGCTGCCGGCCGACGCGGGCGTCGTCATCAGCGCGTCGCATAATCCTTATCAGGACAACGGCATCAAAATTTTCGTGCCCAGCGGGCGCAAACTCGACGACGCCGCCGAGCGGCTCATCGAAGCCGACATCCACGAGGCGCGCGCGGGCGCAGGCGCGAGCGTCGAAGGACACGCGCCGGCGAGTCCGTCTGAAGTCGCGCCGGTGAGCGTGGAAGTCGGAGAGGGGGCGGGGCAGCGCGCGGCGTCTCTGCGCGCGCGCTATCTGGACTACCTGTCCGAAGAGGTGGCGGCGGGTTTGCGCCTCGACGGCCTGCGGATCGTGTTGGACTGCGCCAACGGCGCGGCCTCGCATCTCGCGCCCGCACTTTTCACACGGCTGGGCGCAAAAGTGTCGGCCGTCAACAACACGCCCGACGGGCGAAACATCAATCACGAATGCGGGTCGCTTTACGTCGAACGTCTACGGGACGAGATCGGCGCGCAAAGCGCAGACCTCGCGGTTGCCTTCGACGGCGATGCCGACCGCGCGCTCTTTCTGGACGCGCGCGGCGAGGTCGTCGACGGCGATGCGACGCTCTGGGTGATGGCAAAGAGTTTTCAGGAGCGCGGGGAACTGGCGGGCGCATCGGTCGTCGCCACCGTGATGAGCAACATCGGGCTGGAACTCGCGCTCAAGTCGCGCGGCATCGAAATGCTGCGCGCCGATGTCGGCGACAAGTACGTGCTCGAAGAGTTGCTGCGCACGGGGGCGGCGCTCGGCGGCGAACAATCCGGCCACATCATCTTCCCGCGCGTCAGCCTCGCCGGCGACGGGATGACGACGACACTCTTCCTGCTGCGCGCGATGCGCGAGGCATCAGCCTCGCTCGAACAACTGAGTGCGGGCTTCACGCGCTACCCGCAAGTGCTCGTCAACGTGCGCGTCGGCGAGAAGCGGCCGTTTTCAGAGGTGGCGGAGATAGAGGCGGAAGCGCGCCGGACTGAGACCGCGCTCGCCGGCGAGGGGCGTCTCCTGCTCCGCTATTCCGGCACGGAACCGCTCGCCCGGATCATGATCGAGGGGCGGCGTCAGGACGAAATCGAGCGTCTGGCGAAAAATTTAGCCGCCGTGATCGAGCGCGCGCTCGGCGCGGCGAAGCGGTAGAAACTGAGAAAACTTTACGCGCTAGTTGATGTAATTATTACCCGTTAGGAACGGTTGCAAAATTTTTACGTGCGTCGTTTTGAAGGTCTGAAAAGACGGCAACCGTTGCAAACACAGTTGATAGCTTAAAAAATTTGAAGAAAACGCTTGCGTGGCATAAACCTTGCGATGTATATTGCGGGGCAAGAGAGACGGTTGGTGGATCCTCCGTCTCAGTGGTTGCTGGGGTGAGGACAGTAGCCACAAATTAGAGCCGGTGCAGCGTTCCCCAAGTTCGCTGCACCGGTTCTGCTTTTTAGCGTCCACGCGCCGACGCCAGGTCTCCCTCCGACGTACACCCCATCCGGCGCGCGTGTTAGAATCCGAGTCGTTCTGAAGAATCCCTTTTCGGCAATTCAACTTTTCCACGGAAGCGCGAACCCTCTCGCGCCGCTCCTATGAAGACGGGCGACTACCGGCGCGATTACGCCGCCTACACGGCTGCGCTTGAGCGCGCCCGCTACGATTACCACGCGGGCGTCGAACCTGAACTGCGCCTCGCACCGCTCAGAGATCGCTACGCCGACCTCTGGACGCGCCCCGCTATCGACGATCTCTCTCGCGCCCTTAAAGACACTTCCGGACAATTCGAGACCGAGCGCGTCGCCCTCGCCACCCTGCTCATCGCGGCGCAACTCGGCTACGTAGAGTCGCGCGCCGTGGACGTGACGGACGAACTCGCGCGCTGCAAGGCATCGGCGCGCGTCGAGTGGCAGGGCGCACGGCTCGCGCCCGACGATGCGCCGCATGCCATCGCCGCCGAGACAGACCCCGCGCGCCGCCGCGAACTCGCCGCGCGCTGGTTCGACGCCCTCGACGAATGCTCCGACCTGCGCGCCGCCCGTTTCGACGCGCTCAGCGAAAGCGCGCGCACCATCGGCTGCGACTCTTATTTCAATCTCCTGTCGGGAATCACGGAGGCGGACGCCGAGAGTCTGAGCGCGGGCGCTGATGATTTTCTCGCGCGCACCGGGGCGGTCTATGGCGCGAAGTTGTTCGAGTGGTCTGCGCGTCACCTGCCCGAAGCGCTCGCCCGCGCTCCGGTCTATGCCGACAGCCTCTTTCTCGCGCGCCTCGCGCATCTCGACCCGTTCTTCGCCGCGAGCGAACTACGCCCGACCTACGAGGCGACGCTCGGCGGCCTCGGGATTCGCGCCGGCCGACAATCAAACGTGCGAATCGAAACGACCGCGGCCGAGCCGGCGCGTGCGCGCCTCCCCGCGTGCCTCGCTTTGAGACCGCCGGAAGACGTGCGCCTCGTTTATCGCGCGGAGGGCGGCGCGAGCTACTACCGGAAATTTTTCGAGGCGGCGGGGCGCACGCAGCACTTCGCCTGGGTCTCGCGCGACCTGAACGCGCGTTACCCCGAACTCGTCCATGCGCCCGTAGAGACGACGCGCGCGGCCTTCGCTTTTCTCTTCGGCGATCTCCTCACGGATGCCCCGTGGCTCGCCGCGCAAAGGAACGTGCGTCCTGCGGAGGCGGGCGAGATCGCGCGCTCCTTCGCCTTCGTCGAACTGCAACAGACGCGCCGCGCCTGCGTGCGTCTGCGGCAGCAGCGCGCGCTGGAAGGGGCGACCCAAACGCGCTCCGAACATCTCGCCGGGACGTATGCCACGGCGCTCGAAGAGGCGCTCGGCATACGCGCGCACCCTGCGCTTTTCCTGCGAGATTTGGTGCCCGCCGGCGCGCACGATCCGCGCGGCGACGAAGCGACGCACCTGCCGCCCGCCGTCTACCTGCGCGCGCGCCTCTTCGCCGCCGCGCTCGGCGAATATTTTCGGACGCGCCACGGCCATCGCTGGTGGACGAGCAACAAAGCCGCGGACGAGTTGATCGACGTGTGGAACACCGGCTCGCGCTACACGGTCGAAGAGTTGGCCGCGCTCCTCGGCCTCGGCGCGTTGAACTTCGACCTGTTGGCCGATTCCTTCAACTCAACTTTGAGCCGCGAGTGAAACAGATGCGACGAGTCAGCGTGCGTCTCCCGACGCGTGAAAAATATGAGATCGAGATCGGCGCGGACGCGCTCTCCGGCGTCGGCCTCGTCGCGCGCCGCACGCTCGCGCCAGAAGCGCGGCGCATCGCCCTCGTCTCGAATGCGCGCGTCTTCAATCTCTACGGCGCGCGCGTCGTCCGCGAGTTGCGCGCAAGCGGGTTCAACGTTTCACACTGGCTGATGGGCGAAGGCGAGCGTCACAAAAATCTGAGGACGGCGGAGCGTGCGCTCGCATTTTTTTCCGAGAGTAAACTTGAACGCACCGACGCGGTGCTGGCGCTCGGCGGCGGGGTCGTGGGCGATCTGGCCGGTTTCGCGGCGGCCGTCTACCTGCGCGGCATCTCTTTCCTGCAAGCGCCGACGACGCTGCTCGCGCAGATCGACGCCTCCGTCGGCGGCAAGACGGCCGTCAACACGCGCGACGGGAAAAATTTGATCGGGGCGTTTCACCAGCCGCGCGCCGTCGTCATCTCGACGGAGACGCTGCGGACGCTCCCGCCGCGCGAACTGACGGCCGGGTGGTGCGAGGCCGTCAAGCAGGGCGCGGTCGGCAGTCGCAGCCTGTTTGAACAGACGCGCCGTTTTCTCCTGGCAGAACGAAGAGGGGAAGCGGCGCGCGCGGCGGAACACGCAGACCTGCGCGCCGCCGAACTCGCGGATTTGATCGCGGCGCAGTGCGCTTTCAAAGCGCGGATCGTGGCCGCCGACGAGCGCGAGGACGTGGGGCGCACGGACGCGCGCTCGCGGCGCATCCTCAACTTCGGCCACACCACCGCGCACGCCCTGGAATCCATCACCCGTTACAGGCGTTTCCGCCACGGCGAGGCGGTCGGCTACGGGATGCTCGTCGCGGCTGAAATTTCACAAAGACTAGGCATACTCGCCGCTTCGGAGTTAGAATCGCTGAGAGCTTGCGTGCGGCTCGCCGGACGCTTGCCTCAGGCACACGATCTCGATGAGCGCGCCATTCTGCGCGCGATTGCTTCCGATAAAAAGAGCGTCGGCGGCCACGTCCGCTGGGTGCTGCTCGAACGCATCGGGCGGGCGCGCATCGTGAGCGGGCAGGAGATTCCGCCGCGCCTCGTGCGCGCCGCGCTGCACGCCGCCCTAGCCGCCAATTCGACGGACAAAAGAGAGGATTAACTGAGATGAGTCAGGTGCGAGACAGCCGTTTCGGCGCGCAAAGGACGAACGAGCGCGGTAGTGCGCGCCTCAATTTTCTGCTCCTGATGGCGTTCATCGCGGCAATCGCCTACGCGGGCTACCAGTACGTGCCGGTCGCCTATCAGGCTTCGCAACTGAAGGTCTTCATGCAGGACACGGTGAACAACGCGGTCGTCACGGACAAGAACGCCGCCTGGGCTGAGGATCAGTTGCGACGGAGCCTCGTGAATTACGGCGCGCCGCCTAACGCGCTCGTCACCGTCGCCAACCGCGAATCGCGCCTTGAGGCGCACGTCCAGTACACCGTGCCCGTCCCGCTGCTTGTGACGACCTACGAATACAAGTTCGACCACACCACGCGCAGCAGCAACCTGCTCACCGGCGGACAGTGAAGAGAAAAATAGGGTATAAGGTAAAAGGGGAAGGGGTAAAGGGAAGACACACTCAACGAGTGGTTCCCTTTACCCCTTCCCCTTTTACCTTTACCCTGAACTAAACGGCCGCGACTTTCGCGCCGAGCGAGCTTTGCAGTTGAACGTAAGCCGTGGGCGCGCTGGCGAGCCACGTCGTCGGGCAGACGCCGCAGCGTTCGCAGGTGCTGACCGAAGGGCACGGCGCGGTCGATTTCGCGATCTGCGCGCGTTCGTGTTCGCGCTGCATAAACTCGCGTCCGAGTCCCGCATCGACGATCTCCCAGGGCAGAAATTCTTCGTATGCGCGCGCGCGGCTGGTGTGGAAGGCCGGGTCGAAGTTGGTCTCGCGCAAGGCCGCGCCGAGGTCGCCGCCGTTTCCGGCCATTACTTCGATGACGCGGCCGACCGAGCGGTCGCCCGACGAGAACAAAGCCTGCTCGTGCGCGATGCGCGCGGACATGGCGCGCACCTCGACGTTCGGCAGGCGCGCCAGTTGCTTCGAGACCCACTTCAGACGCCGCTTGAGTTCGCGCTCCTCGCAGATCGGCTCCCACTGGAAAGGCGTGTTCGGCTTCGGCACGAACCCGTTCAGGGCGGGGATGATCTTGCCAACGCGCCCGAACCGCTTGCCCGCTTCGAGCATCCTGTCCTTGATGCGTTCGACGAGCACGACCATCTCTTGCAAATCCTCGTCGGTCTCCGTCGGCAGCCCGACCATCAGGTAGAGTTTGATCGTCAACATGCCGCGGTCGAAGACCGCGCCGCAGATGTCGACGATCTCGTCGTTCGTTAAATTCTTGTTGATGACTTTGCGCAGGCGATCCGAACCCGTCTCCGGCGCGACCGCGATCTGCTGATCGCGCGATTCGACAAGGGCGTCCAATAACTCGTCCTCGATCTGATCGAGGCGGAGCGAGGAGACGGAGATGCGGAAATTCATCTCGCGCAAGCCCTGCAAAATTTCGCTGATCTCCGGGTGGTCGCAGACGGCGGTCGAGACCAAACCGATCTTGTCGGTGCGGCCGCGCCACTCGGCGGCCTTCGCCAGTACGTCGCGCGCGGGCACGACGCGGGGCGGCCAGTAGTTGAACCCGGCCCAGCAGAAACGGCATCCTTGCGAGCAGCCGCGCGAAATTTCAATGAGGAAACGCTCGCCCATCTCCGCTTCCGGCGCCCAGACGACCGTGGAAGGCGCGAACACGTTCTGCCGGCGCAAAGATTCCGCGATCTCCAGATCGCCGCGTCGCATGGCGCGCCTGAGCGTGCCTTCCTTCGGATTCTCGGCCGCGACCGCGCGCCCGACGCGCATGGGCACGCCCGGTTGCTTCGGCGTGTAAGATTCGATTGCGCCGGCCGCGTCATGGCGCACGTCGTAAAGCGAAGGCACGTAGAAGCCGCGACCGCGCCGCGCGAGCGCGAGCAGCAAATCTTCCTTCGCGCCTTCGTTTGCGAGGATCGTATCGACCAACTGCGGCACGAGCACTTCGCCCTCGCCGACTCCGACAACGTCCGTGAAGTCCGCGATGGGTTCCGGGTTCAGAAACGACGCCGCGCCGCCCATCACGATCAAAGGATCGTGGTGCGTGCGCTCGCGCGTGCGCAAGGGGATGCGTGCGAGCCTGAGCAGGCGCGCCATGTTCAGATAGTCGGTCTCGAAGGAGATCGAGAAGGCGAGCACGTCGAACTCGCGGACGCTTGCCTGCGTCTCCAGCGAGAGGAGCGGCGTGTTGGTCTTCTCATACTCGCGCATCTCCGCCTCGTCCGGCAGAAAGACGCGCTCGCAGGAGACTTCGGGAATCTCGTTAAAAATTTCGTAGACCGCGTGAAAGCCGAGGTTCGCCATCCCGACCGCGTAGACGTTCGGGTAGCAGAGCGCGACGCGCAACGGCGCACCGCGCTTGACGATGTAGCCCTCTTCCGTGGAGAGTTTTCTCCTGTAACTTTCGACGATTTTCTTCATTAAAAAACTGTCAGTGGTCAGTTGTCCGCAGTCAGTTGTTGGCCTGTATTTGATGCCGAATCCGGGCTTCAGGAGGCTTCCTGACACACAGAAACAACTGACAACTGGCAACTGACCACTGACAAATTACGGTCGCGTCCCTTCGAGGAACGCCTTCAGTTTGCGCGAACGCGACGGATGACGCAACTTGCGCAGCGCCTTGGCCTCGATCTGGCGGATACGCTCGCGCGTCACGGCGAAGTGCTGCCCCACCTCTTCGAGCGTGTGTTCCGACCCCGTCGTGCCCAGCCCGAAGCGCATCTTGATCACCTTCTCTTCGCGCGGCGTGAGCGTCGCCAGCACCTCGTCCGTGATGACGCGCAGGTTCGCCGCCACCACCGCATCCGCCGGGTTCAGCATCGACCTGTCCTCGATAAAGTCTCCGAGGTGCGAATCTTCCTCTTCGCCAATGGGCGTCTCCAGCGAAATCGGCTCCTGCGCGATCTTCAACACCTTGCGTACCTTCGAGACGGGAATGTCCATCTTGCGCGCGATCTCCTCGCTCGTCGGCTCGCGCCCGAGTTCCTGCACGAGCGCGCGCGAGGTGCGCACGAGCTTGTTGATGGTCTCGATCATGTGGACAGGGATGCGAATGGTGCGCGCCTGGTCGGCGATGGCGCGCGTGATGGCCTGCCGAATCCACCACGTCGCGTAAGTCGAAAACTTGTAGCCGCGCCGCCACTCGAACTTGTCCACGGCTTTCATCAAACCGATGTTGCCCTCTTGAATGAGGTCTAGGAACTGCAACCCGCGATTCGTGTACTTCTTCGCAATCGAGACGACGAGACGCAAATTCGCCTCGATCAATTCGCTCTTGGCCTGCCCCGTCTCGTGTTCGCCCGCGACGATTGACTGGAGCGAACGCCTGATCTCGACGGGCGAGATGAGCGTCTCCGTTTCGACCTGCTGGAGTTTGCGCCGCGCCGCCGCGATGTGCCGCTTGTAGTCGCGCTCTTCCTCCGGCTTGATGCGCCGCTTGCCGAGCCGCTCGGTGTATTTGTCTATGTCGCGCTCGGCGTTGCGCACCTCTTTGGCGACGACGCGGATCGCGCCGATCATGCGCTGGCGCGCACGCTCCGTCAAATTCAACTGCGCGATCTCGTGCGCGATCTCGACGCGCGTGCGCGCGACGCGGTAACGCAGGCGCAGCAACTTTTTCGAGCGTGTGCCGCGCGTCAACTTCGACTCGGCGCACAGCCACTCCCACTCCTTCACCCCCGCCTTGAAATGCCTGCGGATGTTGCCGATGCCTTCCGTCGTCCACTGTTGATATTCGTCGGCTTTGTCCTCGACGACGCCCGTCAGTTCGGCCTGCTCGGAGAAGGTCACCACGTCGCGGATGCTGATCTTATCCGCCGCGAGGTCGTCGCCGATGCGCAGTAGTTCCGCGACGGCGATGGGCGAGCGCGTGATGGCTTTGCGGGTTTTGCGCTGGCCGCGCTCGATGCGCTTGGCGATGGCGACTTCGCCTTCGCGCGTCAGGAGCGGGACGACGCCCATCTCGCGCAGGTACAGGCGCACCGGGTCGTTCGTCTTGTCGAGCAGGCCGGCCGACAGATCGAGATTCGCTTCCTCTTCATCCGCTTCCACTTCGTCTTCGGGCGACCCGGAGACGGCGGATTGTGCGGCCTGTTCGATGAGGCGTTCGTCGCTATCGGCGACGATGATGTTCGCGCCGTCCAGCTTTTGCAGCACGTCCTCGATGTCGTCGGGCGAGACGACGCTGTCGGGCAGGGCGCGGTTGAGTTCGTCGAACGTCAGATACTTCTTGTCCGCGCCCAACTCCAACAGGCGTTGCACCACGTCGTCCTGATCTTTCTCTCCCATGCTTGCCATAACTTCGGGATTCGGATTCGCGCTTGTCGCCCCGCCGCCTTCGTCGCCGCCGCCCCGCGTTCGAGAGCCATGACGGCCGTCCGAAACTCCTCAAACATTCAAGATCGAAAACAACCCCCGTGCCCTTATCCGTTGCGAGGAAGCAACGCGCTTCGACGCCTCGTCCAATTCAAATTTTCCATCACGAGCGCGTCGCGCCGCTCGTTGTCGCCGGCGCGCTCGGCGGCGTTAATCTCGATTGCCAAATCTTTCAACCGCCGCTCGACGCGCATCAGCCGCAACGTGAGCAGGCAGCTTTCCGCTTCCGCCACCGCCTCGTCGGCCGCCTCGCCCTCGCCGCGCGCTTCGGGTTCGCTCATCAACAGGAGCGGCACGAGGTCTGCGGCGACCGCATCGCCTTCGGTGCGCTGGCAGAGCGTTTCGAACCCCACTTCCGCGCCCGCCGCTTCGAGTTCGGCGAGCGCGCGGAAGATGCCGGCGGTCGGCAAATCCTCGTAGTCGTCGGGCGCGATGCGCGGCAGGAGTATGCGCCGCAGTTCGCCGTCGTGCATGAGCAGTTCGAGCAGGCGTTGCTCGGCGACGGTGAGCGGCGCGCTCTGGGCGCGAGCGACGCTGCCGTGCAGGGCGGCCGATGCGTCCGCGTTCGTCATCGTCTGCGCCTTCGCCACGGTCTGCCAGAGTTCGCGCCGGAGCGCGGGCTCTTCGACGCGCAGCGCATCCATCGTCATGTCGAAATATTCGCGCTTCTGAATTCTGTTGCGCACGGCGCGAATGAACGGGAGCACCTCTTCGACGGCCTCGGCCTTGTCGGCCGGGCGACGAAGGTTGCGATCCCGCATCGCTTGATCGAGCACGAATTGTATGTGGGGGAGCGCCGCGCCGCGCCGCTCGTTGTAGGCCTCGACGCCCGACGCCTTGATGAACTCGTCCGGGTCTGTGCCCTCCGGCAGCACCAGCACCTTGATGTCAAAATCTTCTGCGAGGAGAGTTTCGATTGCGCGCTTGGCAGCCGCGACGCCAGCCCTGTCTCCATCATAATTGACCACCACGCGGCGCGCAAACCGCCCCAGCAGCTTCGCCTGCTCCGGTGTCAGCGCCGTGCCCAGACTCGCCACGGCGTTCCTGACGCCGAACTGGTAAGGGATGATCAGATCGAGATAACCCTCGACGAGAATCGCAAACTTCTTGCGCCTGATCTCGTCGCGCGTCTGGTGCAGGCCGTAGAGATGTCGTCCCTTCGTGTAGGCCGCCGTCTCCGGCGAGTTGAGATATTTCGGCTCGCTCGCCGCCATCACGCGCCCGCCGAAGGCGACCGCGCGCCCCTGCGCATCGAGCACCGGAAAGATCACGCGCCCGCGAAAGCGATCATAAAAACCGCCCGCGTCTTTTTTGACCACGAGGCCGCTGCGCTCGATCTGCCCGGCGCTTGCGCCCTTGCGCTTGAGGTGCGAACTCAAACCGTCCCAACTGTCGGGCGCGTAACCGAGGCGGAAAGTTTTGCGCGTCTCGTCGGTGATGCCGCGCCCTTCGATGTAAGCGCGCGCCGCCCGCGCCTCCGCGCCGCCTTCCGCCAGTTGCCCCTCCCACCATTCCAGCGCCCACGAATTGAGTTCCACCACCTCGTCGGCTTCCTTCCGGCGCGCCTCGTAGCGTTTGTCCTCCTGCATCTCCGGCAGCGGCACGTTCACCTTCTCCGCCACGATCTTGATCGCCTCCGGAAACGACACGCGCTCCATCTCCATCACGAAGTTGAAGACGCTCCCGCCCTTCTGGCAGCCGAAACAATAGAAGATGTCCTTCGCAGGGTTGACCGAAAACGAGGGCGTCTTCTCCTGATGAAACGGGCAGCACGCCATCCAGTTCGCGCCCTTTTTCTTCAGCGCGACATAGTCCTGCACCACGCGCACGATGTCCGCCTGCCGTCTCAAATCGTCGATGAATGTTTGCGGGAAGCGCACGGCTTTAAGTTTGTGCCTTCAGTTGATTGAGAAAATCCACGGGGGAATAAACGGGCAACGCGGCGTTTTTATAATCCTCCAGATTGCGCGTGACAATGGCGTCGAGACCGGCGGCGGTCGCGCTCGCGTGTTGCACCGCATCTTCGTAGTCGGTGAAGGACAATGCGAAGGCAGCTTCGAGAACAATTTGAGTGATCGGACATACCCGGACGGCAATTAGTAGATCGCTGATTGCTTGTCTTGCTTTGTCAATACCTTTGGCTTTGCGCATGAGATAGAAGACGTTGATCGGGGTAATGCCGGAGACGTAGCCGCTGCATGCGCCCTGTGCGATAAGCTCAAATAATTCCCCGGCGACTTCGCAGAAGGGCGCTCGTTCCAGCAGGAAATCGAGCACCACGTCGGAGTCGAGCAGGACGCGCATCAGGAGTATTTCTCCGATAGGTAATTAACGTAATCTTCCTTCAACTCTTCGTCTGAAGGCTGTTCACCCTCGGATTTGGCTATGCCACGCAACCGCCGCACGGCAGCGATTTTACGCTCGCGCTCGCCATCATCAGTGGTCTCTGTATTACTTGCAGCGGAGATTGAAGCTGCGCTTTGTCCCGTTTCTAAATCTTCGCGCAGGCTGCGAGTGATCGCCTCGATCAAAGCGATTCGCTCTGTGACAGATAGTTGTTTGATCTCTTCGATGAATTGCTGTCGTGTCATCACCGTCTCCCATCAGTCAATTCTAACGCAGTCCCGCACGACGCGCACGATGTCGGCCTGCCGTCTCAAATCGTCGATGAATGTTTGGGGAAAACGCATAACTCGAAGCGCAGACGGCGCACGGGCGGTTTCAAATTAACCGGGTCGCCGCTTTCTGTTGAGGGGACTAATACTCCAGTTCGGTGGTCAAACGCAGACCGACTTTTAAAGGCTGATATTCAGCTTCCTGACAATCATCCGTGTCGCTGAATTTTACGCACGGGATTTTCCTGACGGTGCGAACAACGACACCTCCCGATGAACGTAGTCCGACTCGCTTTATCTCGACTATCTCTCCCATCCCGCCAAATCCCTCAAAGCCGGCCACCCTTAGAGACATTTTACGTTTGATTCCGTGCGCTTGCCCGACGCTGACCGTTACCGGAATAACAAAATTGTCCCACCACTCATTTTCACGATCAACCCTGCGATATCCTGTCCCGACGGATGTGATCTTGGCTTCAATCGGCTTCTTGATGAAACGCTCGTAACCGGGCGGCGCGACGGGCGAGCCTTTATCCTGCGCGTCGGCCTGATCCTTTATCTTATAGAAAAAACCGGGCGAGTCGATAATCATGAATCCGCTCAAGCCGCGGTTGAATTTACCAAGCCCGGCGGCATAGTCGAAAAAATCCCCGATCTCGTTTTCGCCGACGAGATAACGCACGCCGCGCCATGTTACCGGAAGAAAGCGAAGGTTAACCGGCGTCGGTGCGTGAGCGTGCCCGTGTGAATGTGACGAAGCCCGCCTGATCTCGGTTTTGAACTCTATCAGCGCGCCCGCCGCGCCCGCCGCGCCGTAGCTGAAACCCATCACTCGTGCTTCGCACTTGTTTATGTGCATCAAGACATAGCCGACTTGCGGCGACCAGCGCATGTACGTGCCGTGCGTATCGCCGCCGGAAGAATAGTCTCCCTGCCACTTGCCGTCCTTCGCGCCGCCATTCTCCGCGCCGATAGCGTGCCAGCGCGCCTGCGCTTCGCTAATGTGCTCGGCGGGAAACTCCGTGGGGTCGAACCACCAGGCTTCGGTGATGCCGTTCTCCCACCGGCCATACGCATCAATTTGGGCTGTGCAGAGGGCGGCGCAGGCGCTCATGCAAATCAAAACCATGATGGGGCGCAGGAGGAGAAAGGGAAGGAGAGGACGGCGCACGATTCGTCTCCACGAAAACCTCATGACTTTACTCCTTCACTGTTTCAACTCGACGAGGGTTGCGCCCGCCCCGCCTTGATCGGGCGGGGCGGGGGCGAACGATTCGACGTGCGCGTGCGAGCGGAGGAAGTCGGCGATGGCGCGGCGCAGCGCGCCCGTGCCGTGGCCGTGGATGATGCGGACGCGCGCGAGACCGTTCAGATAAGCCTCGTCGAGAAACTTGTCGGCGGCGTCGACGGCCTCGTCGGTGGTGCGCCCGATGAGGTTGAGTTCGCCCGTCGGTTCATCGTGCGAGCGGCTGAGGCGCACGTCCGTGTTGCGAGCAGAGGCGGCGGCCATGCGTTCGAGTTGCGAGCCGCCGCCGCGCGCGCCTTCGGGTTTGCCCTGCGGGGCGCGTTCCATGAGTTCGAGGTTCGAGAGTTTCTCGCGCAGGCGGACGTGGCCGATGCGGATTTCGGCGTCCGCGCCGGCAATTCTTTCGACGACGCCGGTCTTGCCGAGCGTCAGCAAACGCACCGTGTCGCCACGGACGATCTCGCGTTCGACGCTCGACGGTTGGAACGCCTCGCCGCCGGATTTCGCGCGCGGCGCATTCGTCTCCACGGCATTGGCCGGCCGAACGACGCGCACACCTTCCGTGGCGCGCGCCCCGCTCGCGCTCGCGTTCTTCGCGGCCGGCGGGCGGGCGCTCGTCGTGGACGCGGCGGCTGCACGCTGGGCTTCGCGGCGGAGCTCGGCGGCGCGCGTCGCAGCCTCGCGTTCGACGCGTGCGCGCTCGGCGCGATCTTCGATGCGCGAGAAGAGTTCCTTCGAGCGTTGTTCAAACTCCGCCAGCCGCTCGCGCATCTCGCGCTCGAAAGTTGTTTGACGCTCGCGCTCGCGGCGTTCGGCGTCGCGTTCGAGGGTGGAGTATTTTTCGGCGACCGCGGCGCGTTCCTCTTCGAGCGCGCGGCGCAAGGCCTCCGCCTCTTCCGCTTCGCGTTTGATGCGGCGCAGGTATTCGGCCGCCTCGCGCGTGGACTCGCCCACGCGCGCCGACGCCGCTTCGACTATTCCTCGCGGGAAGCCGAACCGCCCCGCGATCTCGATGCCGGAGGACGAGCCGGCGAGGCCGACGAGCAGGCGATAGGTCGGCTGCAAAGTGCGCTCGTTGAATTCGACGCTCGCGTTCAGCACGCCCGTCTCGTTCGCCGCATATTGTTTGAGGCCGCTGTAGTGCGTCGTGGCGACGACGTGCGCGCCGCACGCGTGGCGGAAATGATCCACGACGGCCACGCCGAGCGCGGAGCCTTCTTCCGGGTCTGTGCCCGTGCCCACTTCGTCCAGGAGGACGAGCGCGGGCGCGCGGCAGAGTTCGAGCATGCGGCTGATGTTGGCGACGTGCGCGGTGAAGGTGGAGAGGTTCGCGGCGAGCGATTGGCTGTCGCCGATGTCGGCGAGCACCGAAGCGTAGAGGGGAAAACTCGCCGCGCGCGCCGGGACGTGCAGGCCGGAGAGAGCCATCAGCGCGAGCAGGCCGGCCGTTTTGAGGACGACGGTTTTGCCGCCCGCGTTCGCGCCGGAGATGACCATGACGGGGCGATCCGAGTCGAGCCGGAACGAGACGGGGACGACCTCGCCGCCTGTGGCGCGCAAATTCTCTTCGAGCAGAGGGTGGCGCGCAGCGTCGAGCGCGAGCGCGGCGTCCGCGCCGACGAAGGGCTGCACGCAGTTGAAACGCACGGCCAGCAACGCCTTCGCCATGATGAAATCGAGTTCGGCAACTGACGCGGCCGCGCGCTCGATGGCGGGCAGTTCGCGGCGCAGGTCGTCGGTCAGCGTCGAGAGGATGCGCGTGATCTCGCGCTCCTCTGTCTCGCGCAAATTTTGCAGTTCGTTGTTGCTCTCAATCGTCTCCAGCGGTTCGATGAAAACGGTCGCTCCCGAAGACGAGAAGCCGTGCGCGACGCCTGAGACGCGGCCGCGATGATCCGTGCGCACGGGAATGACGAAGCGGTCGTTGCGCACCGTGACGAGCTGATCCTGAATGGCCTCGTCCGTGCGGCGCATGAGGGTTTCCAGCGAGCGCGTGATGTTGGAGCGCAGGCGGTTGATGTCGTGGCGGATGCGCGCGAGTTCGGGGCTGGCGCGGTCGTCGAGTTCGCCGCTCGGCAAAATTTTCGCCGTCACGCGCGCGGCGAGGCTATACAACTCGCGCGGGAGGTCTGCGACGAGCGCCCACAGCACGGGCACGTCTTCGCGCTCCGCCTGGATGGAGGCGCGCGCCGCCCCGACCTGATCGCAGAGGCGCGCAAGTTCCAGTAGCGGCAGCGCGTCGAGCGTCGCGCCCTCGATGCGCAGGCGCGCTATCGACTCGGCCGGGTCGGCCAGTTCCGAGAACGACCACGCGCCGCCGCGCCGCCGCAGTTCGACGCACTCGGCCACCGCATCGAGCGCGCGCCGCACCTCTTCCGCCCCGGCGAGCGGCGCGAGTTTGTCCGCGCGCGCGCGCCCCATCGGCGTCTGCGCCCCGCGACGCACCAGCGCGCGCAACCCATCGTATTCGAGTACCCCGAAAGCCTGTTCGTTCATAGTAAGAAAGTAAATCGTAAATCGTGAATCGTAAATAGACAAAGGCAGGGTGTGCACTATTCACGATCTGCGATTCACTGTACACGATTTTTCACGTTCGCCGGCGTCGCCGCTCAACGCCCCGCATGGCGGCTTCAAAGAGGTGTGCGGGGTCGAGCAGGGCGACGGCGTGCGCGTCGTGTTGAATGGTGCGGCGCAGGAAGAGGGGGAGGGGTGAGCCGCCGGATGCGCCCGTCGCGGCGTCGGCCTCCGTATCGTATAGCTCGATTTCACGCTCGACGCTCTCGACGGAGAGCGCGAGTTGCTCGTCGCCTTTGAGGGCGACGACGAAGAGGGGCGCGTCATCGGCCTGCGTCGCGTGTGGGGGAGGAGCTTGCGTCGAAGGGGCATCGGCGTCCGCTTCGTTCGACATCGCGGCGTCCGCCTCGTTTGACATCGGGGTGGGCGGGAGGAGCGGCAGCGGGTCGATGAGGGTGAGAATCCGCCCGCGCCGGCTGACGACGCCGCGCACGGGCGCGGGCGCGAAGGGCAGGGGCGTCGGCCTTAAATTCTCGCACGTCGCTTCCACCTCGTCCGCGTAGACGGCGAAGAGGCGCGCGCCCGTGCGCATCACGAACAACCTGCGGCGCGCGCTCCCGTCCGTGCGCGCGGCGCGGGTCGAATCGGTCGCCTTCGTCTCGTCGTGCCCCGTCTCTTTCATGCCGCCCGACATGGTAAACTGAACCGCAAAACTTTGCGAGAAACGATGACGCACCGCGCACGACATCTCCGGCACCAGCCGCCGCGCCCGCGAGCGCGCCGGAGCGCCCGGAGCGACGAAATGAAAGCGAATTTCGGAGCGCGGAATGCGGATGAGAAAACAGGCCGGGGCGGTTCAATCCGCGTCGCTTTATCAACGGGACGCCGCGCATCCGAAGTCCTCAATTTCCCGTCTCGTCTGCTTCGGTGTAAACTTTCCGGCGAATGAATAACTTGTGAGAGGCCGGAGTTGGCGCGCGTTCGGCGGCCGTCCGCGCGGGGGGCGCGGGGCGCGCGTTGCGTGCGGGCTGAATTTGGGGCGTGCGGGGCGAAGTTTTCGCGGTGCGCGCGGGGGATGAAGTTTTGTCCGGGGCAGAGGGGACGAGAGACATGTACGCGGGGCGTCCGAGCGTGTGCCGCAACTGCGGCGCGCTCGTCGGCGCGGGCGAAAGCACGTGCGCCATGTGCGGGGTTCCCGCGGGCGGCGCGCAGCAGGAGCAGCAGCAACAACAGGAGCGACAGCAGCAGCAGCGCACGCGTGCGCGTTCGCTCGCCGACCCGGAGACGATGCGCTTCGCGCGCGCCGTGCTGACGCGCCCGTCAACTTTCACCTTCGTCTTTCTCGCCGTCAACGTCTTCATCTTTCTGTTGATGAACGCGGCCGCGCCGGGCGGCTCGGAGAATCACGAGGTGCTGCGCGCCTACGGGGCGAAGTACAACTCACGGATCAACGAGCATGGCGAGTGGTGGCGTCTCGTAACGCCGGTCTTTCTGCACATCGGCTGGATACACCTGCTCATCAACATGTACAGCCTGTTCATCCTCGGCCCTTACGTGGAGAAACTGTATGGCTCGGCTCGTTTCGTCTTCTTCTGGATCGCGACGGGCGTGGCGGGCGTGGTCGCCAGTTATCTCGCCTCCGGGGCCGAGATGCACGGCATCCCGGTGGTGGGGCGTTTCCTGTTTCGCGGCGGCGACGGGCCTTCGGCGGGCGCGTCGGGCGCTCTCTTCGGCCTGATCGGCGTGTTGTTCGTCTTCGGCATCAAGTTTCGACGCGAACTGCCCGAAGGCTTCAAGCGCGCGTTCGGCACGGGGATGATCCCGACGATCCTCATCAACCTCTTCATCGGTTATACCATTCCTTTCATAGACAACGCGGCGCACCTCGGCGGCTTCGTTGCGGGCGCGGCGCTCGCACTCTTCGTCGGCTACAAACGGCCGGGGCAGCGCGCGAGCGTGGCCGTTCTCTGGCACGTCCTGCAAATCGCCGCACTCGTCCTCGTCGTCGTCAGTTTCGGCCAGGTCGCGCGCCACATGGGCGCGGAGCGCGCGCGCTTCGGGCAGCAGCAGCAGGAGGGCGCGCCCGCCGCGGGCGACGGGAAATTGCTGGCCGCCGTCAATTACATCAATGCGCTCAACGGCGGGCAGGAGGCGTTCGCCGCGGCCATCAACGACGGCAACGTGGAATACGCCACGAGCGCGCTCGGCGCGCTCGACGCCGCGCCGCATTTGACCGAAGAGTCGGACAAACTGCGCGACGACCTGAAACCGATCCTCGCGCGCGCGCGCGACTACGCGCCCGTCAACCGGAAGGAAAAGCAGACGCAGAAGGAAAGCGACGAGGGCGAGCGACTTCTCGCCGACATGGACGCCTGGAACGAGCGTTACGTGGCGTGGGTTAAGACGGAAGGCAAGAACTACGGCCTCGCGTTGCGCGAACCACCCGCGCCGACCGCGACGCAAAGCCAGAGTGGCGAACGCGCGCCCGCACCCCCGCCGACGCCGGCGCAACAGGACGATAAGTGATGCGAGAGGCGCCGGCGGGAGGCGCGGGTCAGGGTGTTTGTGGCGCTTGACGTGAAATTTTATCGCCCGGCAGTTTTATCGCCCGACGGGGCGGGCTGGCGATCAGACACAAAAATCAGACAGTAGGAGAATCGTAAGTATGGAGATCAAAAAAGTAGGTGTGCTCGGCTGCGGCCTGATGGGTTCGGGCATCGCGCAAACGGCCGCCACCGCCGGTTTCGAGGTGGTGGTGCGCGAGGTCTCGAACGAACTGTGCGAACGCGGCTTCAAGGGCATCGAAAAGTCGCTCGCCAAATTCGCCGAGAAGGGCACGATCAGCGCAGACCAGCAGCGCGACATACGCGGCCGCCTGCAGGGCACGACCGAATTTGCCGCTCTCGCCGACTGCGACATCATCATCGAAGCCATCATCGAAAACCTGGACACCAAGCGCGACACCTATCGCCAGCTCGACGAACTCTGTAAACCCGAAACCATCTTCGCCTCCAACACCTCCTCGCTCTCGATCACGGAGATGATGACCGCCACCTCGACGGAGCGCCAGCGGCGTTTCGTCGGCCTGCACTTCTTCAACCCCGTGCCGATCATGAAACTCGTCGAAGTCGTCAAGACGATCCTGACGGACGACGCGGTGTATGAAACGGCGGTCGATTTCGGCCGGCGGCTCGGCAAAGTTCCCGTGCGCGCCTCCGACAAGACGGGCTTCATCGTCAACCGCCTGCTCGTGCCCTATATGCTCGATTCCATCCGCGCGCTCGAAGAAGGCGTCGGCTCGATTGTGGACATCGACAATGCGATGAAACTCGGCTGCGGCTACCCGATGGGGCCGCTCACGCTCGGCGACTTCGTCGGCCTCGACACCACCTACTACATCGCCGAGATCATGTTCAACGAATTTCGCGAAAAGCGTTTCGCGTCGCCGCCGCTTCTCAAACGCATGGTGCTGGCCGGACTCTACGGGCGCAAATCCGGGCGCGGCTTCTACGACTATGCAGACCCGAAGAATCCCGTGCCGATGAACCTGCTGTGATAATTGCGGATTTCGGAATGCGGATTGCGGATTGAAAAGCAGAGACTTGTTTTCTAATCCGCAATCCGCATTCCGAAATCCGCATTCGATTAAAGGGGGAAATTGATGAGCAAAGAGACGAAAGAGACAAGGTTGACGCTGGCTTCCACGACCGACACGGGCGGCGCAGGCGCGGACTTCGCGGGCGGCTCGATCTTCTTCGTCGGGACGGCGACCGTGATTCTGCGTTACGCGGGCTTCACCATCCTGACCGACCCGAACTTCCTGCACGCGGGCGACCACGTGCATCTCGGCTACGGGCTAACGGCCGAACGCCTGACCAACCCCGCCATCGAACTCGAAGAGTTGCCGCCGATTGATTTCTGCGTCCTCTCGCATTATCACGGCGATCACTTCGACCGCATCGTCGAGGAGCGGCTGCAAAAAGATTTGCCCATCATCACCACCGAACACGCGGCGGGCAATCTCCGCGAGAAAGGCTTCACCGCGCCCGTCGCGCTCGACACCTGGGACTCCGTGGTGGCCGAGAAGAACGGCGCGAGCGTGCGCGTCACTTCGATGCCCGGCAAGCACGGCCCGACGGCCGTCGACTTTTTCCTCCCGCCCGTCATGGGCAGCATGCTCGAATTCCGGAACGCGGCGGGACAGCGCACGACCCTGCGGCTCTACATCACCGGCGACACGCTCGTCCACGACGACCTCAACGAAATACCGAAACGCTACCCGGACATCGACCTCGCGCTCTTTCACCTCGGCGGCACGCGCATCATGGGCATCCTCCTGACGATGGACGCCGAGCAGGGCGTCGAGGCCATTCGCATCATCAACCCGCGCGAGGTGATCCCGATCCACTACAACGATTATGAAGTTTTCCAGTCGCCGCTCGAAGATTTTAAAAAAGCCGTCGAGGCCGCGGGCTTCTCCGAGCGCGTGAAGTACCTGAGTCACGGCGAAACTTACGACTTTGAAGTGCCCGCGAGCCGGCTGGCGTAAACCGTGCGAGCCGCGGCGGCAGACCGGCGGAAGCGCGTGCCACGTGCCTCGCCGCCATAACGGATGACGAGGAGGAAGCAAACGATGAAGGATGAACGATGAAGGATGAAGGATGAAGGATGAAGTAAAGACAGTTGGCCTTCGGTTCATCATTCATCTTTCCTGCTTCATCGTTTCTTCGGCGTCTCGTCGTGCATGATCCTGTTTTCATCCGAACTGCAAGCCTCGTCTAAAAGTCAACGTATGAAATTAAACTCCTGTGAGCAAAACTTGTGGCGCGCGCTGCTGCGCCTGTCGCTTGTGGTCGCCGCCTGCCTCGGCCTCGCGCACTTCGACGCCGACGCCGCAGCAGGCGCGACGCAGCGGGCGCGTCGGCGTGCGGCGTCGGCGGCAACCGTCTACACCTGCCCGATGCACGCCGGGGTGTCGGCGACGAAGCCCGGCAGTTGTCCCCTGTGCAACATGAAGTTGATCGCACAGGGGAAGCGCGGCGCGACGGCGACGGCGAACGCTCCATCCGCGCCGGGCGCGCAGCAGAAGGTGGAGAAGGCGGAGGCGGCGGCCACGGCGGCGCGCGTGCGCGCTTTGGAAGGGCTGGCTCCGAGTTACGAGTTCGCCTGCGTGATGCACCCGGAAGTCCGGCAGGCGCAGGAGGGCGTCTGCGCGAAGTGCGGGATGCCGCTTTCGACCGTGCGCCCCACGGTGCTCGGCGCGTACAAACTCGCCGTCACACAGACGCCGCGCGCGCCCAGGGCAGGCGAACCCGTGCGGCTGAACTTCGTCGTCACGCACCCGGAGACGGGCGCGCGCGTGCGCGACTTCGTGTTGAATCACGAGAAGTTGTTTCACCTCTTTATCGTCAGCGCGGACATGAACGTGTACCAGCACATCCACCCGGAACTCGACGCCGACGGCAGTTTCAAAGTGGAGACGATTTTGCCGCGCGCCGGTCTCTACAAACTCCACTCGGACTTCTTCCCCGCCGGCGGCACTTTGCAGGTGTTGCACCACGAACTTACGACGGCCGGTTATCGCGCGCCGCGCGGCGCCACGGTCGCTCCCGCCGCGCTCGTCGCCGACAAGTCTTTCACGAAGATGATCGACGGCATGAAGATCAGCCTGGAGTGGGGAGGCGCGCGGCTCGTTCCCGGCGCGTTCGTCCGCCTCAAGTACAGCATCGCGGACGCGCGGACGGGCGAACCTGTGCGCGACCTTGAGCCGTACCTCGGCGCGTGGGGACACACGCTCATCCTCGATGCGGATCAATCCGACTACCTGCACTCGCACCCGACCGAGACGCTTCCGGAGGGCACGGAGCGCGCGAATTTGCGCGGCGGCCCCGAAGTGGAGTTCGGCGCGATGTTTCCCGAGGCCGGTCTCTATCGCATCTGGACGCAGTTTCAAAGACACGGGCGCGTCTCGACCGTCTCGTTCACCGTCAGGGTTAACCCCGCGACATCTTGATCGCGTAAGCATTCGCACGGCATGACGGACACACCCGACATCATCGTGGAGGAGCGCGGCGGCGACGGCGATGATAGCGGCGGCGGCGCGCGGTTCGCCTATGTGCGCCTGAATCGCCCCGCGAAGATGAACGCCCTCACGCGCGCGATGCTCGAACGCCTCGCGGAAATTTTTCGCGCCTTCAACGAACGCACGGATTTGCGCGCCGTCGTGCTCACGGGCACGGGTGCGTCGGCCTTCAGCGCGGGCACGGACATCGCGGAACTCGAAGGCCTCGACGAAGCGGGCGCGCTTGAGAAGGCGCGGCGCGGGCAGGAGACCTGCGAGGCGATTGAACTGTGCGCCGTGCCCGTGATCGCCGCCGTCAATGGCCTCGCGGCGGGCGGCGGTTGCGAACTCGCCCTCGCCTGCCACCTCCGTATCGCGGCCACGCACGCGACCTTCACGCTGCCCGAACTCAAACTCGGCATGATTCCCGCCTACGGCGGCACGCAACGCCTCACGCGCTCAATCGGCCACGGCCGCGCGCTCGCCGCCATGCTCGCGGGCGAAAGCCTGTCGGCGGAAGAAGCCCTGCGCTTCGGCCTCGTCAACCGCGTCGTCGCGTCCGAACAACTCGCAGCCGAAGCCGAGGCGCTCGCCGCGAGGCTTTCGCGGCTCGCGCCGCTTGCCGTTCGCGCCTGCCTTCATGCCGTCACACGCGGCGCGCGCCTCCCCCTCCAGGACGGCCTCGCCCTCGAAGCCGAACTCTTCTCCAACCTCTTCTCCACCGAGGACGTGCGCGAAGGCACGCGCGCCTTCCTCGAAAAACGCGCCCCCGTCTTCAAAGGCAAATAAATGCGGATTGTTGAATGCGGATTGCGGAATGGAAAGCAACTGCTCTGATCTTTAATCCGCAATCCGCATTCCGCATTCGGCAATTCATCTCCGCTTGTCACTCGCCACACGTTTACCTATACTGCCTGTGAATCAATTTTCCAAAAAACTCGGAGTCGCCGGAAACACTTGCAACCCGTCACACATCAAGGCCAGTTGAACGCCAGGGGCTTTCGCTTCGCGCTGGTGTCGAGTCGTTGGAACGACTTTCTCACGTCGCGTCTGGTCGAAGGCGCGCTCGATGCGCTGGAGCGTCTGGGCGCGGCGGAGAAATCGGTGGAGCATTATCGCGTGCCGGGGTCGTTCGAGATTCCGCTCTTGGCGAGCAAGCTGGCGGACTCGGAAAAGTATGACGCGGTGATCTGTCTCGGCACGATCATACGCGGGCAGACGCCGCACTTCGACTACATCGCGGGCGAGGTGACGAAGGGCGTCGCGCAGGCCGGGATGGAGTCGGGGATTCCGGTGGTCTATGGCGTGGTGACGGCCGACACGCTGGAGCAGGCGATTGATCGCGCGGGCGTGAAGGCCGGGAACAAGGGGTTCGAGGCCGCCATGGCGGCCGTCGAGTTGGTCAATCTTTACAAGGAAGCATTTGCGAAATGACGAATGCGGAATGCGGAATGCGGATTACAAAGCAAGCAGGTCTTTGCTTCAATTCCGCATTCCGCATTCCGCATTCCGCATTCGCTTTTCTGGGGTGTTAATTCATGGGTTCGAGACGTAAGGCGCGCGAATGCGCCTTGCAAATGCTCTTTGCGGCTGATGTCATGAGTGCGGCGCGGAAGGAAGAGGTGCGCGCCGACCAGCTCGTGCGGCATTACTGGGCGGAATTGGGCGAGACGGAGATGGACGAGCCGGCGCGCGAATTCGCCACGCGGCTCGCGCTCGGCGCGCTCGCGCGCGTCCCCGAACTCGACGAGCGCATCCGCTCGCGCGCCGAACACTGGCGCATCGAACGCATGGCCGTCGTGGATCGCAACGTGCTCCGGCTGGCCGTCTACGAATTCCTCCACGAGTTGACGCCGCGCACCGTCGCCATCAACGAGGCGCTGGAGATCGCCCGCCGCTTCTCGACCTACGAGGCGACGCAGTTCATCAACGGCATCCTCGACGCCATCAAGCGCGACCTCGATCAGGAACAGCCGCAGGTTGATGTCGTCGATGAAGACGAGGTGACGGCGGAAAACGACGATTCCTCCCCCGACGACGAGGACGGAGACGACGAAGAGCGCACCGCTTCCGCCTCTTAACCATCCGGCGCAAAGTAATTCGCGTCATTCGAGTCATTCGCGTCATGCGTGCCGTCCGCGCCGTCCGCAGTCATGCGCGCGGCGTGCGCGACTCCACATCGCCCGGCACGTCCCGTTCCCGTGTTTCCCCACGCGGCTCTCCGTGTTGTCGCGCCGCGCCCCGGTTGTCTCGTCGCTTTCCCTCGCCGTTTCCCCTCGTCCGTTTCGTCACTCGTCACAGCTTTCTCATGTCTCGTCGCCAGCCCACGAAAAACAACGAAGCGCGCCGCAGCGTGGCCGAATCTTTTCAGGAGTACGGGCGCGGCGTGGCCGGCGGTTTGATGTTCAGCCTGCCGCTGCTCTACACGATGGAGGTGTGGTGGGCGGGACTCAACGCGCACCCGTGGCGACTGGCCGCCTACATCCTGGCGACGTTTCTCCTGTTGCTCGGCTACAACCGCTTCGCGGGCTTGCGTCACGACGCGGGGATAACGGAGGTGGTCATGGATTCCGTCGAGGAGCTGGGGATGGGTTTCATCATCGCGGCCGTCACGCTCTACCTTCTGGGGCGCGTCACGCACGGGATGGCCTTGAACGAGATCGTCGGGCAGATCGTGATCGAGGCGATGACGGTCGCCATCGGCGTCTCCGTCGGCACGGCGCAACTCGGCGGAGGCGGCGCGGACGCGAGCGAGGTTGACGAGGACGCGCAGGCGAAGGGGCGGAAGCGGAGCGGCAAAGCGGGGAGGACGGACGGAGGGTGCGACGGCGAACCGGAACTGCATTTCGGCGGCCAGATGTTGCTCGCGCTCTGCGGCGCGACGCTGTTCGCCGCCAACGTCGCGCCGACCGAAGAGATCGTCATGATCGCCGTCGAGATTTCGTGGATGCGCCTGCTGGGACTGGCCTTCGTCTCGCTCCTCATCGGCGCGCTCATTCTTCATTACAGCGAATTCAGGGGAGCGCGCGAGTTCGTGCGCACGGACGATTTCGGTGCAATCGTCGCGGGCAGCGTCGCCACTTACGCCGTCGCGCTCGTCGCCTCCGGCATGATCCTCTGGTTCTTCGGCCGCTTCGACGGCGTCACGCTCTACACCTCGCTCGCGCAGACCATCGTGCTCAGTCTGGCCGCGACGCTCGGCGCGTCCGCCGGCAGGCTCCTGTTACAGGGATGAGGAAACTACAAAAAAACCCGGTTGAGTGGGCGGTTTTCGTCGCCGGTCTCGCGCTCGTCCTGTCCGCCCTCGGCTACCTCATCTACGACGGCGCGACGATGGGCAGCGACCCGCCGAGCATCGAAGTGCGACTCGGCACGCCCGAAGCGCGCGCCCACAATTTCATCGTCCCCGTCACGGTCACGAACCACGGCGACGAAACCGCCGAAGGCGTCGCCGTCGAAGTGCTGTTGGAGAGCGGCGTCGGCGGAATGGAGGAATCGGCGCGCGGCGAACTCACCGTCGCCTTCCTGCCGCGCCGCGCCACGCGCGAAGGCTTCGTCGCGTTCCGGCAAGACCCGCGCGCCGCGCGTCTCACGGCGCGCGTGCTCGGCTACGGGACGCCCTGATCCACCGCCGTTTCCTATTCCTTAAATTGCGAAGGCCGCCGTGTGCATATGCTCACGGCGGCCTTCACCACTCAATTTTAAAAGTCCCCGGTTTAAAAGTCCCTAGTCGGACTCGCCTTCCGCTTGCGTGCACCGGGAGGGAGATTCAGCTTTGGTGTAGCAGGTGAAAGACCATTCTCCGCTCGACGCATTGCAACTGAAACTTTTGACTCCGCACGCGCACGATGTCTTGACGACCGCCAGCCTGTCGAGGCAGTATTCGCCCTCCATCAGGGCAGCTTTAACCAGACGGGGCTTCAGGGCGCGTTCCGCCCGCGAGGCGCGAGGGCGGAGCATGTTACTTAACTCCGTCTCATTAACTTCAAATGCGCTGCCGACGCGCCACACCGTCAACATCAATTGGTCTGCGGCTTCCGGCCGGCTCTTCAGGATGCGGAGCAAACTCTCACGGCCGTTCTCCGTCGCGGCGGCGGGAGCCGTCCAGCCCTCGCCGCCCTTCACCCGGCCGCTTTCATCGAGGGTGAAGGCGAGCAGTTCGACTGACGGCAATTGTTTGCCCGCCCGCTCGTCGAGCGCATACCGCAAGACAATCTGATTGTCGGTCATGGTGGCGGCCGCGCTGCCGATGCCCACCGGCGCGCGCGGGGAAACCTTCGTCCTCACCCTGAGGTGATGCTGCGACTGAGAATCGGCGGCATTAATTTGCGGAGTTCCGATGGTAGCCTCAACCGGAATTAAAGCTATCGTCAGGATAAGAAGCAACACTGTGGTGAAGATTTGCTTCATCGGTTTATCCTTATCTGTTCGTAAGGTGTTGTCTCGGGGAGCCGGTAAGCCGAGTGATTCTTGCCGGGGAATTGAGACGGTGAAAAAAATACAGCGGCCGGAACGGGGCTGTCAACAACTTCTCAGACGCCCGCCGAGCCGAATAATATACGCCCGGCCGGGGTCTGATTTCGCGGCCGCGCGACGCCGCGCGGTATCGACTCAC
>DASQLU010000073.1:0-44042 GCA_035645855.1 Pyrinomonadaceae bacterium | reverse complement strand
CGGGCGGCGAGTTGCCGCTGCGAGCCTTCGCCACTACGGTAGGCGTCCAGCACGCGGCGGCGCAAATCTAGGGAGTAGGGCTTCATGGGCGCGCAGCATACTCGCTGTCTGTGGTCTGTTCAAGTGAAATATGCTCTAACGCGCCTGAGGCGAAACTCGTCAGCGTTCTAAACAGGAAAGGCCGGTTCGCACTCGCGAACCGGCCTTCTTTTCGTTTGCGCGCCGATGTCCGGCGTGCGACTCTCATGTCTAACGGTTGAACATCCAGTGCGCCGCCGACTGATACATCTCCGTCCGCGCGCCGTCAACTGTTGAGCGACCAGCGCACGCACGGCTAACCGATGAGCGGCCGTCGCACGCGCGGCTAATCGATGAGCGGCATCTTCGCGCCGCACTCCGGGCAGAACCTGGTGACGGCTTCCGGTTGATGACCGCACCCCTGGCAAGCCGGGCGCGGCGGCGTGTTCGGCGTGCCGCATTCGGGACAGAACTTGGCCTTGCCGACGTCCGTGCCGCACGAGACGCAGGCGTGCGCGTGCGCCGCGGAGCCGGGGGCGGTGCGCGGCGGGGCTTTGACGTGCGCGTCCGCGCCCATGTCGATTTTCGAGGCGTAGTCGGTCTGCCGCGCGCGTTCGTGCAGTTGTTCGCGTGCGGCTTCGGCCTTGGCCTGCGCGTGCGAAGAGGCAAGTTCCTCCTGAAAGTCCGGCGCGCATTCCTCGCACTGTCCGGCGCTCGCGTTCCAGCACACTTCCGGGCAGACCCAGCGGCCGCATCGCGAGCACTGGTGAAAATGCTCTCTACCCTCTTCGACCGCGCGGGCGAGCGCTTCGTCGTGCGCTTTGCCGCCGACGGAGCGTTGAATGTCATAGGCCGAGTTGCCGGCCGTGCTCGCCCAGCCGCCGAAGAGGTCGCCCGCCGCGCGCAGCAGCGACCCGGCCGTGCCGATGGCCGACGCCTGAAACCGCGACATGTAACCGTTCCCGCACTTGTCGCAATGAAACTTGAATTGATAACCCCGATCCGTCGAGAGATCGTCGTAATTACTCACGAATTGCACCAGCGCCATGCCGAACACCTCCGTCCGCCTTTAAGCGGATTAAAAAGTACCGTCGAACATTAACGCGTATTTCTCGCGCGCGCCGGATATTTTATTCGCTCAAATTTTACTTGTCACTGCTTTTCGCTTCGAGCCAGAGCGTCTCCATTTCGTCGAGCGTGGCGGCGTCGAGCGAGCGGCCGCGCGCTTCCAGCCCGCGCTCGATGTGGCGGAAGCGGCGGCGAAACTTACGGTTGGTCAACTTCAACGCCGCTTCCGGTTCTACTTTCAGGTGGCGCGCGATGTTCGTCACGACGAACAGCAGGTCGCCCAACTCTTCGCGCACGCGCTCGTGCGTCGCCTCGTTCGTCGCAGCATCCGCGTCGCCTGTGCCCGCTGTCGCGCGCTCTTCGATGGCGGCTCGCAGTTCGTCCACCTCTTCGTGCAACTTGTCGAAAATCTGTTCGACGTTCTGCCAGTCGAAGCCGACGCGCGCAGCCTTCGTCGTCAGTTGGTGCGCCTCCATGAGCGCGGGCGCTTTGGTTGAAACGCCGTCGAGGAGCGAGGCTTCCGGCGCGGCCTCCGTGCTTCCGGCCGCGCGTTTCTCCTCGGCCTTGATCGCCTCCCAGTTGCGCAAGACCTCGGTTGAATCAATCGCGCTCTCGCCCGCGAAGACGTGCGGGTGGCGGCGCACCATCTTCGTGTGAATCGCCTCGACCACGTCGTCCATCGTGAACTCGCCGCGCTCGGCGGCCACCTGCGCGTAGAAGACGATCTGAAAGAGAAGGTCGCCGAGTTCGCCGCGCAACTCTTCCGGGCGACCCTCGCGCGCCGCTTCGACGGCCTCGAAAGCCTCGTAGGCTTCCTCCAACAGCATCGGCGCGAGCGTGGCATAGTTCTGCTCGCGATCCCAGGGACAGCCTTCGGGCGAACGCAAAGTTGCCATCAGCGAGACGAGATCGGTGAATGTCACGGGCATAGATTTATCCGAAGTCCAGAGTCGAGAGTTCAAAGTGCGTGCACGGGCGTTGAGGTGAGAAGTCTAAAACTTAACGCCGGATGTTCCAAGTCGCCCCGGCAAAGCCGCGTCCAAACCGCATACACGAAGCGGCCGCCTCCCGACGCACGTTGCGCTCGGAGATGGACAAGCGCGCACGCGTGAAGTTTAATGGATGACAATTCTCCTCAAGAATTCAATCGCGTGGGGCAGCATTATGGCAGTTACAGCTATTCTCTTCGGTATCCTCATCTTTTCCGTGTCGTTGTTTTTTGTTCTCGCTTACATCCAGGGGCAGAGCTCCATGCGGCAAAACCGCAACTCGCAGGCGCGGCAGCGGGAGCAGCAATTAAAACTTCAGGCCGATTTACAGGCGCGCATCGAGGCCGACGCGCGCAGGTTTGAGGAAGCGCGCCGCGCGCTGCTCGAACGCGCGGGCCGCCACACCGGCTCCGCGGATAGAGAGCAGGCCGCCTGACATCGTGCCGGGTAGCGAGCGTGCCAATATAGCGAGCGCCGGCGTCCCTCGGCCGAGGCCTTTCTTGCGGCCGCGTCGCGCTCGGTGCTACCATCTTCGCGCAACTCAAAGATCACAAAATTTAATTGGCCGATAGCGCGGCTCCCGTGCGCGGGTCGCCGCCTCTGATTTGAGCGACGAGATGAGCGAAGAAAAACCACGTTTCAAAGTTACAGACCGGCGTCTGTTCAACCCTGACGGCACGCCCCGCGACATCGAGCGCGAGGCCGCTACCACAAACGCAGACAGCCCGGCCGCCACCGCGCCCGCGACGGAAACAAATGCCTCTCGAACGGGCGACGTTTCCGCCTCCCCCGCACCTGAAGCCGCGCGGCCTGAGCCTACGGCGTCGCCCGTGGCCGAGGCCGCGAGCGAGTCGCCGACGGCCTCCGCCACGGACGCTGCGCCCGACTTCGCCGCTACAGGAGCGACGACGGCAACAGCGGCGGCGGAAGACCCGACGCCCTTCGCCAATCTCGTCATGTTCATCGCCTCGCCCGCGGCGGCCGCGATGGGCATGACCGAGCACCCCGGCCTCGCCCCCGGCGAACTCGACCTGCCGCTCGCCAAGCATTGCATCGATCTGCTCGGCACGATCCAGCAGAAGACGCGCGGCAACCTCGGCACGCAGGAGGGGCAGATCATCGAAGGGCTGCTCACCGAACTCCGTATGCAATACATCTCGCTCACCTCGGCGCAGCGCCCGCCCGCGCCCCCGCGCGGCTTCACCGGCAACGACATCACGGGGGGGAGATAGTTTCAAGTTTCAGGTTTCAGGTTTCAGGACTATCGGGTTCTTCATTCTTTAACTTGAAACTTGAAACCTGAAACTTGAAACTTTATGAAGTTTACGTTACTCGGCACAGGCACTTCGACGGGCGTGCCCTCCATCGGCTGCGAGTGCGAGACGTGTACTTCGGACGACCCGCGCGACCGGCGTCTGCGCGTCTCCGTCCTCGTCGAGCACGACGGGCAGACGGTGCTCATCGACACCTCTTCGGACTTCCGCCAGCAGGCGCTCCGGCAAAAGTTGAAACGGCTCGACGCCGTGCTCATCACGCATTGCCACGCCGACCACATCTTCGGCCTCGACGACATCCGCCCGCTCAACTTTCGCCACGGCGCGCTCGGCGTCTATGCCAACGAGCGCGCCTGGCGCGACATCCGCCGCATCTTTCAATACGTCTTCGAGCCGTCGCACTTCGGCGGCGGCCTGCCGCAGGTCATCGCGCACACGGTCATAGACGGCGCGCCGTTCTGCCTCGGCCGGGATTTTCGGGTGACACCGCTCGAAGTCATCCACGGGCGTCTGCCCGTCGTCGCTTATCGCTGCAACGACTTCGCCTATGCCACAGACCTCAGCGAAATTCCGCCCGCCACGCTCGAATCCTTGCGCGATCTCGACGTGCTCGTCCTCGATTGCCTGCGGCTCACTTCGCACCCGACCCATCTCTCGCTCGAACGCTCTCTGGCCTACATCGAAGAACTCAAACCGCGCCGCGCTTACCTGACCCACATCGCGCACGACATCAAGCACGCGCGCGACTCCGCGCTCCTGCCGCGCGGCGTAGAGTTCGGCTACGACGGCCTGGAGATCAGTGATGAACGATAAACGCGGAACAATGAACGATGAATGAAAGCATTAACTCGGATGAATGCTTTCATTCATCGTTCATCGTTCCGCGTTCATACTTTTTCTTATGCGCCTCTTTCACGGAACCGACAATGCGGAGATCGCCCGCCCCACCGTGCTGACGCTCGGCGTGTTCGACGGCCTGCACCTCGGCCACCAGTTGATCATGCGCACGGTGGTCGCGCGCGCGCGCGCGACCGGGTGCGTGCCGACCGTCATCACTTTCGACCCGCACCCGCGCGCCGTGCTGCACCCGGAATCCGCGCCGCCCCTGTTGCAGACCTTCGACCAGAAGATCGAAGCCTTCGGCGTGCTCGGCATCGAGCAGGCCATTGTCATCCGTTTCGACGAGGAGTTCGCGCGTCGGCGCGCCGAGGAGTTTTTGCGCGACGTGGTGAGGGAGCGACTGCAGGCGAGAGAAGTGTATCTCGGCCGGGGCTTCGCCTTCGGGCGCGGGCGCGAGGGGAACATAGAGTTGCTCAGGGCGGCGAGCGGTCGCCTCGGATTCCACGCCGACGAGGTGGCGGAAGTGCGCTTGCGGGGCGCGAGGATCAGTTCGAGCCGGATACGCGAGTTGCTGGCGGCGGGGCGCGTGAATTTGGCGCGGCGCATGCTGGGGCGGCCTTACGGCGTAGAGGGGCGCGTCGTCCGGGGCGACGCGCGCGGGCGCACGCTCGGCTTCCCGACGGCCAACCTGCACCCGCAAAATCGCGTCATCCCGCGCGGCGGCGTCTACGTGACGGCCACGCTGATCGGCGGCGCGTGGCGGCAGAGCATCACGAACGTCGGCACGCGCCCGACCTTTGCGGCGACGCGCGAGGCCGCGCCTTCCGTCGAGACCTACGTATTGAACTGGAGCGGAGACCTCTACGGCGACGTGGTGCGCGTGCGCTTCCTGCATCGCCTGCGCGACGAGCGGAAATTCGCCGGAGTCGAAGACCTGAAAGCGCAGATCGACAGGGATGTCGCGCGCGCCGCGCGCTATTTCTCGCACAGGGGCGTGCAAAGTTCGCTCGCCATTATTTGAAGCGTGCGCGCGCCGTCCGGCGACACGTGCCACGTGATATGGCGACACGCGTGCGCACCGGCCGACGACACACGCGCGCACCGACCGGCGACTCGCGCGCACGTGGATTTGCGCGCACGTGGATACGGCGACACGCGCGCACGTTGGCCTGCCACACGCCGGGCAGTTTCCCTCCCCGTTTCACCCCGCAAACTTCCACAGAGAGGCGTGTTTCGCGCCGGACAGGCGCGCGGCGTGCGGAACGAATTTGAGACGCATCTAAACTTCGTCGCACGGCGTACAAGGAATGAACCTGACTGTCACAGGATTGCGACAAGTGTCCTCTATCATCGAAGCGAATTATGGCAACGACTGAGAAAAGCACGAACTCTTTAGTTCCGCCGAACGGCAACGAACACGGCTCGAACGGCGGCGCGCGCCGCAACAACGGCGACGTGCGCGCCTCGTCCGCACTGAGTCTTGTCCCCCCCGCGCGCGCGGCCGAGCCGCGGTCCGACGGCGGCCACGCCGGAGAGGCCGTCGCGCACGCCGCCGACGAAGCGAAGACGCGTGCTGACGCCGCGCGGCTGGCCGGCGGCTGGCGCGGTTGGTGGCGCACGCTGCAAGTCGCGCGCGTACTCGGCACGCTCGGCTTCTACCTGTTTCTGGAAAACTACGAGGCGCGTGCGAAGTATAACCGGCGCATGAGCGAGCGCCGCCTGGAAGAGGCGCGCGCGAGCGGGCGTCCCGCCTTGCTGCGGCGCGCGCGTGTGCGGGACGTGTTCGGCCGCGCGCTGGATCGCTTCATACGCTTCGTGCGTCACATCGTCTTTCGCGGGGCGGATGAATCCGCCGCCAAGGAGGCGCGCCTCGGCGAGCAGGCCGTGTGGTTGAAGACGCGCCTGATCAAACTCGGCCCCACCTTCATCAAGATCGGGCAGTCGCTCGGCACGCGCGGCGATCTGCTGCCGCTCGCCTACGTCAAGGAACTGTCGCTTCTGCAGGATCAAGTGCCGCCCTTCCCGACGACCGAAGCCTACGCGCGCATCGAGGCCGAACTCGGCCGCACGCTCCGCGAGGCTTACGCAGAGATCGACGCCGCGCCCGTGGCCGCCGCTTCGCTCGGACAGGTTTATCGCGCGCGGCTGCACACGGGCGAAGAGGTCGCCGTCAAGGTGCAACGCCCCGCGCTCGCCGAGACCGTGAGCCTCGACATCGCCGTGCTGCGCCGCATCGTCGCGCGCCTCGCGCGTTATCCCGCCTTCAACGAGAACGCCGACTGGCAGGGGATGCTCGACGAGTTCGACGACACGATCCACGAGGAGATGGCCTACGCGCATGAGGCGCGGAACGCCGAACGCTTCCGCGAGAACTTCAAAGACTGGCGCGCCATCCACGTCCCGCGCATCCACTTCACGCATTCCACGGGGCGCGTCCTGACGATGGAATTCATCCGGGGCACGAAGGTGGTGGACATCGAAGCGTTGCGCGCGCGCCGCATCTCGCCCGTCAAGGTCAACCGCCTGCTGATTCGCACCTATCTCAAACAACTTCTCGAAGACGGCTTCTTTCACGCCGACCCGCATCCCGGCAATCTGCTCGTGATGGACGACGGGCGGCTCGCCTTCTTCGACTTCGGCATGACCGGCCGCATCACGCCGCGCCTGCAATCGCAGATGATCGACGCTTTCTTCCACGTCGTCGCGCGCGACGTTTCCGGACTCGCAGGGGATTTGATCAATCTCAACTTTCTCAAACCGGGCGTTGACCCCGAACTCGTCCGCCCCGTCGTCGAGGGACTCTTCGAGCACTATCTCAACCTGCGGCTCGGCGAAGTGAACTTCAAGGAGTTGACTTACGAGTTGGCGGAAGTGATGTACGAGTACCCGTTTCGCCTGCCGTCGAACTTCACCTACATCATGCGCGCGCTGATGACGCTCGAAGGCATCGGCCTCGTCACAGACCCCGGCTTCAGTTTCTTCGAGACGGCGAAGCCTTATGCCAAAGAGTTCATGCTCAGGCGCGAGGGCAAACAGTTTCGCAAATTGATCCTCGACAAATTCATGGGGCGCGAAAGCCCGGACGGGCGCATCGAATGGGGCAAGATGTGGAAGCTGGCGAAGATGGCCGCCAAGTCGTATCTGGAAAAATAAGGCGCGTCTGCAAAGATAGCGCGCGTCGGTTAAAAACAGGGCGCGCCATCGGGCGAAAAAAATCAGGCGGGCGACGTTAGTAACACGTCGCCCGCCTGTTTGCGTGCCGGGGTCTTCGTTATCGCGCCTTGCCCGGTGTCTCTCCGGCGGCAAGCGGCGTCAAATCAGTTCGCCCGGCGAATGGCGTTGAACAGGAGCGGGTAGGTGGCGAACGACTGCGCGCGGTATTGCGGGCGGAAGCCGAAGAGATAGATGCGCCCTTTGCCCTGTGTGATTTCGACGAGCGCGGCCTTGCCACGAATCCGCTCCGCGCCGAGCAGCCAGCCGGAAAGCAGCGGGTTGGCCGTCGCAGGGTAGCGTGCGATGACGCGGACGCGCGCCGCTTCCGCCGCGTCCGCCAACTCGAAGACGGGCGAGTCTTCCACCCACGCGATTGACTCGCGCGGCATCCCTTTGGCGACCGGGTGCGCGGTGTCGAGTTCGGTGCGCAGGATCGAGCCGGGCACGTAAAACTCCGTCTCCTTGAGTCCTTCGGTCACGTCGCGCACGGGGAGTTTGAGTTGGGTGATGGCGAAGTCGGAGGCGCGATTGAGGAAGATGAGCGTGCCGCCCGCTTCGACAAACTCACGCAGAGCGCGCACGCCTTCGACGCCCAGTCCCCCCGTCAACTCTTCGGGCATCGTGCCCTTGCGGTAGCCTTCGAGGATCGCGCGCGGCGAATGATCGGGGAAAATGATGGTGTCCAGCGTATATGTTTTCCCTAGTGTAGTTCGAGCGCGAAAGTTGCGCAGGCGGAAATCACCGTCCTCAATCGTCACAAACTGATTTCTGGCAAGACCGGCGAACGCGTCTTGCTCAAACACAAAACGAGTCCAGCCTTCATCCATTGAAGGAACATGCGACTTGTAAATAGCAGGAGGCTTTTCGAGCAGAATCTGGCAGCCGGAAGGAACGGCCGGAATGACACTGGTCTTGGTATATCTGAAAGGGGCATAGACGGGCTCAACTTGAACCCCCATGAGCAGCGGCAGAGTGTGTGCCGTAACATCGTAGGGCGAGATCGGGAGACCGGACGAATCGCGTAAGTCAGGATAACGTTGTACCTCTAAGAGCGCTTTAGCAAAGTTCCCGTAAGGTTGATCCATTCGCACAAAAGCCACTTCAGGGTGAGGCGTTCCGTCAACCATTTTGGCTTTAATCGTAACAACCTCGACGCCCGCGCGCTGCAAAATTTCTTCCAGTTGTTGACTGTTGGATGATGCAAATATTTTGAATCCGAACAACTCGCCTTTTTTCCTCGGACGTACCGCTTCCTTCCCGATTTCGTAGAAGCGCGTGAGCCAGCGTTCGCGGTTCGCGGCGGCGTGGTTGAGGAGCGCGAACGCGCCCGCCGTCATGTAGTTCGTGATGTCTCGCAGACGCCACTCGCCGCCGCGCCAGACGGGGCCGAAGTTGGCGGACTCTTTCTGCGGGTCAAAGCCCTCGCGCGAGCGCAGTTGTTTGAAATCCACCGTGAGCGGCGTCGCCATTTTTGCGGAAGCGGTTTCGGAAAGGATGCGGACGCCGCCGTGGTAATGCGAGTAGGCGCGCGCCGGCGTCCAGGCGTCGTAGGTGGAATTGGTCGTGATGCCCTGGAATCCGGCGGCGCGCATCTCGGCGGCCATCGCGTTGCCGAGTTCGGTGTAGCCTTCGATGATTTTGCGCGGCACGTTCGGCTCGACGGGCTGCATGTAGGGCGGCAGGAAGAGGCGCGCGCCGTATTCGCCCTGCTGGTGTATATCGTGGACGATCTGCGGATGCCACGCATTGTGAATCAGGTCTACGGTCAGTTGCGTCTCGATTTGCGTGAAGGCGTACCAGTCGCGGTTGTTATCGTGGCCGACGTACTTGTGATAGAGCGTGGGCGGGTTCGTCCCCTCGTAGGGCGTGCCGAGCGTGCGGTCGTACCAGTTCTTGACGATGTCCACGCCGTCCGGGTTTAGCGACGGCACGAGCAGCACGATGGTGTTATCCAGAATCCGGCGCACGGCGGGGTCGTCCGACGACGCGAGGCGGTGCGCGATGAGCATGCTGGAGAGCGTCGAGCCGACTTCCGTCGAGTGGATGCCGCAGGTGATGAGGACGATGGTTTTGCCGCGCGCGATGAGTTCGCGCGCGCGAGCGTCTCCGCCCATACCGCCTTTGCTGATTGTGCGCGGGTCGGCGAGCTTGCGTTGAATCTCTTTGAACTCCGCGAGCCGCGCGAGATTTTCCGGCGTGCTGATCGTCGCCATGACGAAGGGCGCGCCGAGCGTCGTCTTGCCCAGCTCTTCAAACTTCACGCGGCTGCTCGCCGCGTCGAGACGGCGAAAGTATTCGACGATGCTCGCCCAGCTCGCGAGCCGCCGGTCGTCGCCGACGCGAAAGCCGATGACCTCTTCGGGCGCGGGCACAGCGAGCGCGCCGGCGCTGGGCGGGCGCGTTTGCGCGCGGGCGGGAAAAGGAAACAGGGACGCGGCGGCAAAAAGGGTGCAGATGAGCGCGGGGGCGAAGAGGCGAGAGCGCATGTCGTGTTACAACTCCGGCTGTTGAAGTTCTGCTGAAAAATCGGCGGCAATGTTCGCGCGCCGCCGAGTTTAGCATAAGGGCGCGAGACTGCGGACAAAGGGCGGCAACCATTGATTGATCCTTGTCTTAAGGCTTGCCCCGGCCGGCCGTGCGGAGTAAAGTAGCGGCCGAAAGAACCACAACGCGCTCCCCTGTAATGACGGTAAAATAATTCGGAGGTCATCCAGAATGGCGACTGAAGATGTTGCTCCGCGACCCGGCATCGCGGCGACGAACGAATATCCCGACAGGGTCGCGGCGAAGCCAGATAACCCTTATCTCGCCGTGTTTCACCCCTAGTATATGAATTCGCGGATCAAGAGCGACCCGCTGGCGCTCGTGCGGGTCAAAATCGTCGCGCGCTACCCCGACTCGGGCACGCCGCTCCTCTCGGGCTGGCTGCTCGGCGCGGAGCGCATCCGCGGCAGGGCCGCGCTCGTCGAGGTGGGGTTGGGCGAGGGGCGCGTCTACCTCTTCGGCTTCCGCCCGCAGTACCGCGCGCAATCGCTCGCTACCTATCCACTGATTTTCAATGCCATCATGCTCGCCGACCGATCCACGGCGAATGGCCTTTAACCGCGCGCCCCCGCGAGACGCGGAGGCCGGATACGTTCTGCTTATTTTTTCGGGAGGATGAACATGGCTCTAAACAGACAAGAGACGGCCGGGGGCGGCGAAGTCCAGCCCTACATCCCAGCCACAGAGTCTCTGCCGGAGTTGACGGTCAAGGCCGTCATCCTCGGAATACTTCTATCGGCGATCCTTTCCGGCGCGAACGCCTACCTGGGACTGAAAGTCGGCCTCACGGTCTCGGCCTCGATTCCGGCGGCGGTCATCTCGATGGCCGTCCTCAGGTTCTTCAGGCGCTCGAACATCCTCGAAAACAACATCGTGCAGACGGCGGCCTCGGCCGGAGAGTCGGTCGCGGCGGGCGTCATCTTCACGCTGCCGGCGCTCATCCTGCTGGGCTACTGGGGGAACTTCCAGTTCGTCGACATCGCGGCCATCGCGTCTTTCGGCGGCATCCTCGGCGTGCTGTTCACGATCCCCCTGCGACGCGCGCTGATCGTCGAGGGCAAGCTGAAGTTCCCGGAAGGCGTGGCGACGGGCGAGGTCTTGAAGGCCGGCACCGAGGGCGGGCAGGGCGTGCGCGCCATCGGCATCGCGGCGGTCGCGGCGGCCCTCATGAAACTGTTCCAGACGGGCTTCAAGGTCGTCGCCGACTCGGCGCACGGCTCCGTCACGGCGGGGCGCTCGATCTTCGGCATCGGCAGCGACCTCTCGCCCGCGCTGCTCGCCGTCGGCTACATCGTCGGCCTGAACATCGCCATCCTGGTCTTCGCGGGCGGACTCATCTCCTGGCTCTTCGGCATCCCCATTTATACGGCACTCTACGGCGCTCCGGCCGGCGCGGACGGCGCGACGCTCACCGGATTCGACGCGGCGCAGCGCATCTGGAGCACGAAGATTCGTTACATGGGCGTCGGGGCGATGGTGGTCGGCGGCGTCTGGGCTTTGATCTCGCTGATCGGCCCCATCGTCAGCGGCGTGAAGTCTTCGTTCGCGGCCATGCGCGCGGCGCGCTCGGGCGAGGGCGGGGCGGTTCCGCGCACCGAGCGCGACACGCCGATTAACTACCTCATCATCATGCTGGTCTTGATGGCGGTGCCGCTCTTCTTCGTTTTCAACCACGTCGTCGACCAGGAGCAGCTCAGAATCTCGACCGGCCTCTACTGGACGACCATCACCTTCGCCGTCCTCTTCGCGCTCACCGCCGGCTTCGTCTTCGCGGCCGTGGCGGGCTACATGGCCGGCCTCGTCGGCTCGTCGAACAACCCCATCTCCGGCGTCACCATCGCGACGATCCTGTCGGTCTCGCTCATCCTGCTCTTCCTGCTCGGCACGCAGATCAACTTCGCGACCGACGCGCCGCGCGCCGTCGTGGCGGCGGCGACCGCCATCATGGTCGGGGCCGTGGTCTGCTGCGCGGCGGCCATCGCGGGCGACAACATGCAGGACTTGAAGGCCGGCCAGATCGTCGGCGCGACGCCCTACAAGCAGCAGATCATGCAGATGGTCGGGACGGTCGCGGGCGCGCTGTCGGTCGCGCCCATCCTCAGCCTGCTCTACGAGGCATACGGGCTCGGCGGCCGCTTCCCGCGCGCCGGGATGGACCCGACGCAGCAGCTCGCCGCGCCGCAGGCGACCCTCATGCAGTCGGTCGCGCAGGGCGTCTTCGCGCGTAACCTGGAATGGAACATGATCGCCATCGGGGCTGTCATCGCCGTCGTGATCATCACTCTCGACCAGATATTGAAGGCGCGCGGCAGTGAGTTCCGCACGCCGGTGCTGGCGGTCGCCGTCGGCATCTACCTGCCCATCGGACTCTCGGTGCCGATCTTCGTCGGCGGCCTCGTCGCGCACCTCGCGGGCCGTTACCTGCGCCGGCGCGAGCCCGATCTGGGAACGAACTATGGGCAGGTTCGCGTCGAGTCGGAGCGGCGCGGGCTGCTCTTCGCCTCGGGCTTGATTACGGGCGAGGCGCTGGTCGGCATCATCCTCGCGATCCCGTTCGCGGCGGCGCAGAGCACGGACGTTTTAGCCATCGCGCCCGCGGGCTTCGAGACTGTGGCGAGCCTGCTCGGCATCCTCGCCATGCTCTTCTTCGCCGTCTGGCTCTACCGCGTCGCCCGGCGGGTCGCGTAGGCCGAAAGGAGCAGGGACGGCGGAACCGTCTCCGCCGTCCCTGCTCCTTTTACGGCTCTCAGGCGATACGGGGACACGACTTGAAGTGCATTACTCAACCAGCCGTGTCTCCGCGTCCCCGCGGTTAATGCCCACCAGACACGCACTCAACTGAAAACGGCTATACATCGCGGCGGGAACCATGTTGCCCGGTTGCAACTGCCCGCGGACGTGCGCATCGATCCCAATACGCCGACGGAGCGCGAGACGATGCCGGCCGATCAGGGCATCAGCGATACAAACTCTTACCGCGTCTGGCACAAGATAGACGAGCGCGGCGCGCGCGCGGGCAAGTATCTGGTTGACGACGCGCGCACGCCGGTCTATTTCGCCGACCCCGGCATCAACGGCACGTTCAAAGGGCGCGCGAACGGCATCGAGGTGGATAAGTTCGCCGCGCCGAAGGCGACGCTGATGTCATACATCATCAAGGGCATCCTCAATCGAGAGTGGCCGTGGGGACTCGTGCTGCTCGGCGTGATGATCGCGGTGGTGCTGGAGATGGCCGGCATCCCGTCGCTCGCCTTCGCCGTCGGGGTCTTCCTGCCGCTCTCGTCTTCGTCGCCGATCTTCGTCGGCGGACTGGTGCGCTACGGAGTTGATCGTTACCTGCGCCGCGAACTCGCGGGGCATAACATGTCGGAAGACGAACTCGTTGCCGAGGGCGATAAGAGTCCCGGCGTGCTGCTGGCTTCCGGTTATATCGCGGGCGGCGCGATTGCGGGTTGAAGAAGGGAGCCTCTTTCAACCCGCGATCCGCAATCCACAATAGTTTTGGTTGCGGCAACGTTTCGCGCTGTTCTATCCTCTATCTAGTGTGACGCGCTCCCCGCGATTGCTACGTCGCACGGATGCGTCGCACACATTTCATCCATCCGAAGGAAATATCCGACATGCAAGAGTCCATGCCTCGCCGCATGCGCGCGCGTTCCGCCCGGTTGTCCGTCGCGGCATTGTTGCTCCTGTCCGCCCTCGGTCACGACGCGAGTTCGACGGCGCGGGCGCAATCCACCGCCGCCACGACGACCGCCACGGCCGGCACCACTGCGCAGGCGCGCACGCCCATCCAGACCGTCAGCGAATTTTACAAGGCGTTGCGCGAGCGGCGCTTCCGCGAAGCCTTTGCGCTCTCGATCTATCAGCCCGCGCTCGAAGGCCTGAGCGCGGACGACTATGCAGAGTTGCAGCCGGAGTTTGAGAAAATGGCCGCGGCCGTGCCGGAGAAGATTGATTTCGGCGGCGAACAGATCAGCGGCGACACGGCGACGGTCTTCGCGCGCGTCGGCGGCGAAAACTCGCAGTTGGAAGCGATCACGCTGATCCGCGGCGAGCGCGGCGGGTGGATCATGGGCGACGCCGAGAATCGTGAGTTGGTGAAGAAAGAGGGCAAGGAGTTCTTTCCCCGGCGGCGCATCGAGACGCACCACGCGGAGGTGGAGGCCGTGCTCCTCAAGCTGGCGAACGCGCAGGCCGGCTACAGTGCCTTAAACGGCGGGCGGTTCGCGGAGATGCCCGCGCTCGTCGCCGGCAAACCCGCGCTCGGCGAAGATATCGAGAGCGCGCGCACCCTCGGCTACACTTTCCAGATCACCGTCGGCCGCGACGGGAAGACCTATCGCGTCAACGCCGAACCCGTCCGCTACGGGCGCACCGGCCTGCTCTCCTACTATATGGATCAGACGGGCATTCAGAAGAAAGACACGGGCGGCAAGCCGCTCAACTCGCAGGCGAAAAAGTGATTCAAAGGGGAAAGTGGGAGGGGTAAAGGTAAAAGGTAACAGCGGAAGCGCGCCGGTTTAAACTTTTCCTTTCCCTTTATCCCCTTCACGAAAACTTATGCCGGAACTGATGCGTTCCATGGTCGCGCGCATGCGCGTGTACATCGGCAACCGCCGCCGCGCGCGGCGTTACCGCCGGAGCATACATTTCAACGTCTCGATCTACGACCCGAAACTGAGCCGCGAGCAACTCGAACACGCGCCCTATCTCGAAGGCGCGACGAGCGACCTTAGTCTCACCGGCCTCGGCCTGATAGTGCCCGCCATTCGCATCGACGACCGCTACCTGACCGCGCCCGATCAGATGCTCCACGTCATGCTCGAACTCCCTGACGCGCGGGTCGAACTGCGCGTCGCGCCCGTGCGTTACGAGCAACTTGAACGCACTGCCACGGCCGCCGGCTACCTCGTCGGCGTCCGCATCGCCGCGATGAGCGACGCCGACCGCGCGCGCTTCGAAGACTACCTCCGCCAACTGTCTTGACTCGCCTCGCTCCGTTACTTTACGTTACTCACATGGCAGCCCACCTGAGAGACGATTAGGGAATAATGAATAAGGATGATGAATTATGACGAGCGAGGAAATGGAACGCGCAATAGCGTTTCTCTTGCAGGGTCAGGCCAACCATCAAGTGCGGCTGGATGAACTGACCACGCAAATCGCTGCCACGAACAGGCAGGTCGCGGAGACCGGCCGGGTCGTGCAACTTCAAGCGGAGACGCAGAGCGAGTTCATCCAGATCGTAACGCGTCACATCGAAGCGCAGGGAGAGATCAATGCATCGCTTCGCGCCGCTGTCTCTCACACGAATGAGCGGCTTGATCGTCTGGAGGCATTGGTCGAACGCTACATTGAAGGGCGCGGCGGCGAGGGTTGAGATGCGCCGCGAGATGTGCCGTGAGTTGCCTTAGTCAGCGAAGTGTAGACGGCCGAACTTCTCCGGCACGTGGAAGTTCGGTTCGGGCGTGTGTGTCGGTTGCCAGGCGATGTAACCGCGCGTCTCGCCCGCGCCCACGCAGCGAAACAAATTGATGCGCCAACGCTCGCCCACGCGCGGGGGCACAGACGCCAGGCCGAACGCACCCCACGGCACGCGCATCGCCACCGTCACCGACGCGGCCGAGATGCGCCCCGCCGCCGCCATTCCCGAATCAAAGTCCCAGTCGGTCTCGCGCCCTTCATTCGTGACGCGCAGGGCGAGGTCGAGCCATTCGCCCGTCGGGGCGGCCTCGAATTCAAAGTAGCGCGCAGGGTCGCTTTCACCCGGCGCGAGGAACATCTCGCACACGTCTCGATCCCATAGCCCCACGGTTTTCCGCTCACAACGCGGACTCGCGCTCGCGACGAGCGGTTCGCGCTGCTCGCAGACGAAGCGCACCGACAACGCCTCTTCGTCCCACAGGAGGCGCGCTTCCGCCCGGCGCGCGTGGGGCGCGGCCGCGCCCGACCAATAGTGCGCGAGCCTGACGGGACGAGCGCGCGCCCACTCTTCCGCGTCGAGTTCGGCGATGTTGACAGTCGCGCGCGCGCGTCTCGCCGCGACGATGTTCTGTTCCTCGTTCATCATCCCGCTCGCGCGCCCCTAAAACAGGCCGCGCACCCAGCCGCCGTCCACCTGCAGGGTCACGCCCGTAATGTACGACGCGCGCTCCGAGGCGAGGAAGGCGATGGCCGCCGCGATCTCTTCCGCCGCCGCGAGCCGTCGCATCGGCACTTGCTCCCCCCACATCGCGATCAACTCTTCCTTCGACTTGCCGCTCTTTCCCGCGCGCGCGGCGGCGAGTTCGTCCTGCCGCTCCGTCAAAGTGTAGCCGGGGGCGACGTTGTTGACCGTCACGCCCTCTGCGGCGACCTCGGCCGAGAGCGTCTTCGCCCATCCGGTCAAACCGGCGCGCACAGTGTTCGACAGCAGCAAGCCCTCAATCGGCTGTTTGACCGAGATCGAAGTGACGTTGACGACGCGCCCCCAATTCGCCGCGCGCATCGCGGGCACAACGAGCTGCGCCAGCCGCACCGCCGAGAGCGCGTTCAGTTCAAACGCGCGGCGATACATCTCCAAATCCGCGCTCTCGAACGTCGCGGCGGGCGAACCGCCCGCGTTCGTGACGAGGATGTCCACGCGCCCCGCGCGCTCGCGCGCCAGTTCGACGAACGCACGCGCGTCCGCTTCAATCGTCACGTCGGCGCGCACGCCTTCGCACTCCGTCCCCGTCTCTTCGGCGATTTGCCGCGCGGCCTCGCGCGCCCGCGCCTCGTCACGCGAACACAAAAAGACGCGCGCGCCTTCGCGCGCCAGTTCGCGCGCCGCGGCAAAGCCGATCCCCTTGCTCGCCGCCGCGACAAGCGCGACGCGCCCGTTCAATCCTAAGTCCATCGTTCAAACCTCCATCCGCCGCGATGATAGTTGACGCCCGCCCGCTTGTTAATCGCCTGAGAGGTGAATCTTCGCGGCCGCTTCGCGCAGCGCGCCGTCGTTCAACGCGGAAGGTTCGGCCGTGCCTGTCGGGGCGGGCGGCGACACGGTGCTCTCCCTGTTCCACCAGCGCGCGGTGGCGAACCAGATCAGCGCGGGTAGCAGGAAGAGGATGCCGATGCCGATGGTGACGGCGCGCGGCGAATAGCCGAAGCGGTCGAGCAGTTCGCCCGTGACGTAGTTGGAAGCGGCCATCGTCAGCGTGAGCAGCGCGAGTTCGGCCGCGAAGACGCGACCGCGAAAGTTGTCCTCGACGGCGGTTTGCAGGAGCACCGTGGAGAAGACCCAGAGGATGCTGCCGCCCATGTGCGCGATGAGCAGCATGAGGAGCGCGACGGCGTAATTGGTCGCGCCGCCGAAGGCCGCGTAGAAGACTCCGCCGACGATGAACGAGAGGCCGATGATGGTCTGCATCGCCGGGCGCGAGTCGCGCGCTAGACGACGCGCGAAGACGGGGCCGATGGCCGTGCCGATGCCGCGCGCCGCGTAGAGCACGCCGATCCCTGCGGCCGCGTCGCGCCCGACGGGGAAAATTTTCTCGCCGAAGACCGCGAGCAGCACGAGGCTGCCGCCGCCCAGTCCCCAGGCGGGCTTCACCGCCATCAGCGCGAGCACGCGCGGCCGCGTCCGCACGTAGCGTATGCCTTCGAGCGTGTCGGTGATGCCGAGGGCTTTCCGGAGCGTGAGCGGCGTCTTCTCGCGCGCCGGGCGGGCGGGGAAGCGCACTCTCCAGATGAGGGCGGCGGAGACGAGATAGGTGGCCGAGTCCACGACGAAGGCGACGTCCGTGCCGAACCAGCCCGTCACCAGTCCCCCCGCCACCGCGCCGAGCGTGAGCATGGCCGACCACGTGACCGACGCGATGGCGTTGGCCGAGACGAGTTCGCGCTCCGCGACGATGGAGGGGATGGCGGCCGACTTGGCCGGTTCGAAGAAGGTCGAGAAGGTGAGTTGCAGGACGGTCAGCGCGTAGACCAGCCAGATTTGATCCGGCCGTCGCACGAAGAGAAAACCGAGCACGACGACGGCGCGCAGCACGTCGGACACGATCATGATCGTGCGGCGGTTGAACCTGTCGGCGACGACGCCGGAGAGCGGCCCGACGACGACGCTCGGCAGAAAACGCGCCACCATGATCAGCCCCACGTCGCGCCCCGAACCCGTCAGGTTCAGGACGAGCGTCATCACGGCGATGGTGTCGAACCAATCGCCGAGCTGGCTTACCACCTGGCCGAGCCATAATTGCCGGAAGCCGCGATTCTCGCGCAGCAATTCGAGATAGCCGACGGACATAAAGATTAGTGACAGGTGACGGGTGACAGGTGACAGGTGACGAGCCGGAACGAGTCTCCGGTTTTCAACTTGTCACCTGTCACCTGTCACTGTTTTTCGAGAGTGCGCCAGCGAGTCGGAGCTTGTCAACGCGCGGAAGGCACGGGGGGCGGAAAAAACTGGAAGTGCCCGGCCGTCCGTTTTGCGCCGGGCGAAGCTTCGGTCAGGGCGCGCTCGTGAAGTCAGCATGACGTGTCAGGTTGACGGCTAGGGGCGCAAGATCAACTTCCGGTTTTTCGCAGAGCTTCCGGGCAGCGCGGTTTGGCGAGTTTTGCGCGGTGATCGGCGCGTCGTGTCGCGCGGCACGCGGCTTGTTTAAGAGACGCGTGCGGCTGGAAGCGTTAACCCGCTTCTTCGGACTCACCGCACGGAGTCCGAACGGCCGCACCAATTTTGATAACCGGACGCAGTCGCGTTTCGCGGGTTTCGTCGCGAAAGATTCGACAACTCGCCGAAGCGCGACGACGGACGGAACTCGCGAACTTCGGATTCTCACCCCTGACGCGGCGAGTGAGTGCCACGCACTCGCCGTTTGCCCGAGCCGTCGCTGAAGACGATAAGACGATTTGCTCCCGTCGAACGTCTTCAGCGACGGACTTTCGAGCGCGACCGGCGCGCAGGGTCGGGGTGGCGAATCGCGAAGCCTGTAGATCGGCAGCGACGGCGAAAATTTTGCGGGCGGAGGACGGGCTGAGAATGATTGACATGTCTGATTACAGCCGGGCGGCGAAAGCTTACTGGATCGCGCTCGTCTCGGCGGGCGGGCTGATCGTCGCGTGGGCGCTCTCGGAGTGTCTGTCGTTCACCCCGGCCGAAGGGTTGCAGTTCCTCGCGCTCGCCAGTTTCGTCGTGCTCGCCAGTTCTCTCCCCATCCGCATCCCCAACACCTCGGCCAGCATCACGGCGGGCGATGCCTTCATCTTCCTCGGCGCGATCCTGCTCGACGTGCCCGCCGCGCTCGTGCTCGGCGCGGCCGGCGCGCTCGTCAGTGCGATGCGCACCACGCGGAGCGCGGCGAGCTGGCTGGCCGCGACCGCCACCATGTCGCTGACGGTGCTCGTCTCGGCCACGGCCTTTTATTTCCTGCTGGAGTTTTACGCCGGCGTCGCGCGCCAGCCAATCGGCATGTCGCACCTGACGTTCGACCAACTGCTCGTGCCGCTCGTCGCGATGGCGCTCCTGCAATACTTCTTCAACGGTATGCTCAGCGCCGCCCTGCACGCCCTGAAAGGTGGCAATTCGATCTGGAAGTTCTGGCGCGAGGGCTATCTCTGGACTTCGTGCACTTTCTTCGCCGCCGCCATCGTCACCGCGCTGCTCTACCAGGCGATCCAGAATCTCGGCCTCATCTACGTGCTCCTCAGCGTGCCCGTCATCGGCGCGACGTTCGCCACTTACAAAATCTATTTCGAGCGCATCAACGAGAAGTCGCGCGCTAACGCGGAACTGGCGCGCCTCCACCTCGCCACCGTCGAAGCGCTCGCCACGGCCATCGACGCCAAAGATCAGACGACCCATTGCCACGTCCGGCGCGTGCAGCTCTACGCGGCGCGACTCGGCGAAATGTTCAACCTCTCGCACAGCGAGATCGAGGCGTTGCGCGCGGGCGCGATGCTGCACGACATCGGCAAACTCGCCGTGCCCGATCACATCCTGAACAAGCCGGGCAAACTCACGACCGCCGAGTTCGAGCGCATGAAGGTTCACACCATCGTCGGCGCGAGCATTCTGGAACGCATCGATTACCCTTACCCGATCATTCCCATCGTGCGCTCGCATCACGAGCGCTGGGACGGCCTCGGCTACCCGGACGGCCTGCGCGGCGAAGAGATACCCTGGACGGCGCGCATCTTCGCCGTGGTCGATTGCTTCGACTCGGTGCGCGAAGATCGCCCGTACCGGCGCGGGCTCACCTGCGACGAGGCGAGCGCGATGCTCCTGCGCGGCGCGGGCACGCACTTCGACCCGAAAGTCGTCGAACTATTCCTCAAACGCCTGCCGCAGTTCGAGGCCGAAGTCGCCGAACTCGGCCTCGACCAGCACGGCTTCACGAGCCGCGAAGCGGAGCCGCGCGGCCTCGTCGATGCGAGCGGCGCGAACGCCCAACCCTTCAATCCGAAACACTTCATCGCGCCCGCCTACCTCGAACAGATCAAGAGCGCGCACCGCGAGGTTTACGCGCTCTACGAAATCGCCAGCACTTTCGGCGCGTCGCTGGAGATCGAAGACCTCAGCCAGATTCTCGTCAACAAAGTCGGCCACATGATCCCGTTCGACACCTGCGCCGTCTATCTCTTCGACGAGTTGAAGAACTACGCGACCGTGGCGCATGTCAGCGGGCTGAACGCCGAACAACTGCGCGGCCACTGCGTCGCGCCGGGCGAGGGCGTAACCGGCTTCGTCGTCGCCAACCGCCGCCCCGCCGCCGGGTTCGACCCGATGCTGGATTTCGCCGCCTTCGCGCTGCCCGAGGCGCAACACTATCGCTCCATGATCGCGCTGCCGCTCGTCAAAGACGAACGCCTGCTCGGCGTGCTCGCCGTCTATTCGCTCAAACCGGATCATTACACGGACGACCACCTGCACCTGCTCGACACCATCACGCGCCTCGCCTCGGACGCCTTCTCCAACGCCCTCCAGCACGCCGAGGCCGAATCGCACGCGCTCACCGACGCGCTCACGAATTTGCCGAACGCGCGCGCCCTCCAGATGCGCTTCATGGAAGAGGAAGCCCGCGCGCGCCGCAGCGGCACGTCCTTCCAGGTCGTCATGCTCGACCTCGACGAGTTCAAATACGTCAACGATACTTTCGGCCACAGCATCGGCGATCAAATGCTGCGCGAGGTGGCGCGTGTGCTGAACGCGCAACTGCGCGAGTATGATTTCCTTGCGCGCTACGCAGGCGACGAGTTCGTCGCCGTCGTGCAAGACCTTCCCCACGCACCGGCCGACGACCTCTGCGAGCGCATCGAGCGAGCCATCGCCCAACTCTCGCTGCGCGTGCCGCCCGACAAACGTGCGCGCGTCGGCATCAGCGTCGGCACGGCGCGTTTCGGCGTGGACGGCGAGACGCTCAACCAACTGCTTATCGCCGCCGACCAGGCCATGTATTCCGTCAAATCCCACCACAAACAACGCCGCCGCCCGAACCCTGACGCGATCCCCTCAATCGTCGAAACTCCCACCGGCGAACTCGCCACCACGGCGATAAACTAAAAACGTCAGTAGTCAGTAGTCCGTAGTCAGTTGTTCAATCCAATCTTTAGCGACATACGTGATTGGCGCGAACAACTGACGACGGACTACTGACGATGGACTACCTTCTTGACATACCCGCCCGTCATCGCTTTCAATCATTAAAAGAGGCTCAGGGCTTGCGGCAAGCGTCGCCGGCTCGGATGCGCTTCGTCGCAGAGTCTGCGCTTGTGAGCGCACGCCCGGAGCGGCCGGCGCGCTTGTCCGCCGCTTCTTCGACAGTTACCCGCGAGACGCCGAAAGTTCGGCGCGCCCCTTAGGAAAGCATGTCGGTTTCTTCCACCCAGGCAGCGACAAATTTCACCCTGCTCATCGTTGACGACGACGAGCGGGCGCGCGCCTTTTTGCAGAGCGCGTTCGAGAGCGCGCAGCACCAGGTTAAAGTCGCGGCCGACGCGCCGACGGCGTTGCGGATGCTGCACCGCGAGCCTTGCGACCTGATTCTCCTCGACATCGAACTGCCCGGCGTTGACGGTCTCGCCCTGTGCCGCCTGCTGCGCGCGCAGGAGGCTACGCGACGCCTGCCGATCATCGTCATCTCGGCGCACGACGACGAGGAACGCAAAGTGGGCGCGTTTGCCGCCGGGGCTGACGACTTCATCGTCAAACCGGCGACGCGCCGCGAACTGCTGTCGCGCGTCGGCACGCAGATCGAGGCGGCGCAGCGCGAGCGCGCGCTCGTCGGCAGCAACCGCGAACTCGGGTTTCTGGCAGACCTCGGGCGCGGACTGCTCGTCGCTCTCGAACCAGTGCAGGTCGTGCGCCGCGTGGCGGGCGCAACCTACGAAGCCGCCAACGCAACGCTCTGCGCGGCCATGCTGGAACCGCGCAAATCCGCCGACGGCGCGCATGAGGCGCGCGGCGAGGGCGGCGCGGCCATCAACGAATCGGCGGCCTGCGTCTTCGACCGCGAAGGCAGCGCGGAAGAAGGCGCGCTGATCGAACGGGCGAAGCTCAGGCGTTGGCTCGCCACTGACCCGGCGACTTCCGTCAGGCTGGAAGACCGCGCGAAGTTTTTCCTGCGCGACGACGGGCACCGCATCGAGTACGTCGCGCCCCTGCGCTTCGAGGGACATGCGCTCGGCGCGCTCGTCGTCGCCTTCGACCGCGCGGAGGATTGCGGCGAAACCGAGAGCCGTTTGATAGACGCGGCGGCGCAGCAGGCCGCGCTCGCGGCGCGCATTTCGTCGCTCTACGAGGCGGCGCGCGCCTCTTCCGCCAGCCTGGCGAAAGAGGTCGAACGCCGCACGGCCGAAGCCGAGGCGCAGCGGCGTTTCACCGAAGCCATCATCGACACGCTGCCCGTTTCGCTCTACGCCGTGGATCGAGATCACCGCATCGTGGCCTGGAATCGCAACCGCGAACTCGGCGGGCAGGGCATCCCGCGCGGCGAGGCTCTCGGGCGCAACATCTTCGACGTGCTGACGCGCCAACGGCGCGAACTTCTGGAACGCGAATTTACACGCGCCTTCGAGACCGGCCGCATCGAGCGCATCGAGCAGGAATCAATTGCCGAGGACGGTACGGCGAAACACTGGCTCGTCAGCAAAGTGCCGATGCGCGTCGGGGGCGAAGAGGTGTCGCACGTCATCACGGTCGGCGAAGACATCACGGCGCGCGTGGAGGCGAACCGCGCAGTCGCGCGCACGGAAAAGCTCGCGGCCGTCGGGCGACTCGCGGCCGGCGTCGTACACGAGATCAACAACCCGCTCGCCACCATCGCGGCGTGCGCCGAGGCGCTGGAGACGCGCGTCGCCGAGGGCGCGTTCGGACAGTCGGCGGAAGCCGAAGATTTGCGTGAATATCTGGCGCTCATTCGCAGCGAGGCTTTTCGCTGCAAGACGATCACGAACGGGCTGCTGGATTTCAGTCGCAACCGCGCGGGGCAACATGCGCCGGTCGAATTGGGCGAATTGCTGGAAGCGGCCGCGCGCCTGCTGCGTCACCAGAAGCGCAGCCGCAACGTCGAGATCGAGGTTGACGCTGCTGTGGACGTGGCGCAGGTGGCGGGCGACGCGGGGCAGTTGCAGCAGGCCGTGATCATCCTCGCCGAAAACGCGATTGACGCGATGCCGCAGGGTGGCACGCTCCTGTTGCGCGCGCGGAACGAGGGGGCGGGCGTGCGCGTCGAGGTCTGCGATACGGGCGTCGGGATTCCGCAGGAGAACCTGGCGCGCATCTTCGATCCCTTTTTCACGACGAAGGAGGTCGGACAGGGAACGGGTCTTGGGCTGGCCGTCTGTTATGGTATTGTGACGGAGCACGGGGGGCGCGTCACGGTGGATTCGGTGGTCGGGCGCGGAACGACTTTCACCCTTGTCTTGCCCTCACTGAACGAGGAGCGATTGGACGGAGGCCGAGCGAGTTGAGTAACGAGCAGCCGAGCAAAATTCTGGTGGCGGAGGATGAAGCGAACCTCCGGCTGGTCTTGCAAAAGGAACTTCAAAGGCAGGGTCACGACGTGCGCGTCGCGCCCGACGGCGAGGCCGCGTTGCGTCTTCTCGAAGAGAGCAACGTGGACGTGCTGTTGTGCGACATCAACATGCCGCGCATGGACGGACTCGAACTGTTGCGCCGCGTACACCAGCGGCCGAACCCGCCCGAAGTGATCATGTTGACCGGCCATGCCACCGTCGAGACGGCCATCGAGGCGATGAAACTCGGCGCGTACGATTACCTCTCCAAGCCCTATCACATCAACGAACTCGACACGCTCGTCAAACGCGCGGCCGAGAAGCGGCGACTGCGCGTGGACAACCAGCGTTTGCGCGCGCAACTGGCGCGGCAGACGGGGATGCCCGAAATCGTCCACGTCTCGGACGCGATGCGCGAGGCTCTGCGTCTCGTCGAGCGCGTCGCGCCGTCGGACGCCTCCGTCCTGATTACGGGCGAGTCCGGCACGGGCAAGGAACTCGTCGCGCACGCCATCCACCGCCTGTCGCAGCGCAAGGATGCCTCGTTCATCGATCTCAACTGCGCCGCCTTTCAGGAATCGCTCCTCGAATCGGAACTCTTCGGCTACGAGGCGGGCGCGTTCTCCGGCGCGAAGGGACGCAAGCTCGGCCTCTTCGAACTCGCCGACAACGGCACGCTCTTTCTCGACGAAGTGACGGAACTGCCCGCGCCCCTGCAATCGAAACTGCTGCGCGCCATCGAAACGCAAACCTTCTACCGCGTCGGCGCGGTGCGCAAAGTTCAGGTCAACGTGCGCATCATCGCGGCGACCAATCGAGACATGACGCAGGCCGTCTCCGACGGCAGTTTCCGCGCAGACCTCCTCTATCGCATCAACGGATTCCAGATCAACCTCGCGCCTCTGCGCGAACGCCCCGAAGACATCGAGCCGCTGACGCAGCACCTCGTGCGTCAACTCGGCGGCCTGAACCCGCCGGAGATCACTCCCGAGGCGCTCGCCGCGCTCGCAGCCTACCCGTGGCCGGGCAACGTGCGCCAGTTGCGCAACTGCCTGGAGCGCGCCGTCCTGCTCGCCAACGACGGGCGCATCACGACGAGCGAACTGCCGCCCGAAATCGTCAACCCCGCGTTGACGGCGACGGCGTTCGCGCCGGCCTACGCGGCGGGCGCGTTGGTGTCGGCTTCGACGGGAGGAAGTGCGCCGGTCGAAGGCGGAAACGCCGTCGTGCAACCGCCGCTCAGAGAGGTGGAGCGTCAACAGATCGTCTCCGCGCTCGAACAGACCAACTGGCATCGCGGCAAGACCGCCGAAATCCTCGGCATCTCGCCCTCCACGCTCTACCGCCGCCTGCGCGATTACAATTTGACGAGACGCAGTTAGCCTGACAAAGCAGCCGAGACGAAGAGAAGCCGCGACCATTCGCGGCTTCTCTTCGTCTACGGCGGATGATCTGTTTTAGCTGCTGGCGGAGGCGCCCGCTTTGACCGGAACCCCGTCGAGCGCGCGCTCGGCGGCTTCGGCCTTATCGCGCTGGCCTGTGCGGACGTAGAGCGTGATCAGTTGGCGCAACACGTCCGGCGCGGCGGGGTTGAGTTTGCGCGCGGCCTCGTAGTGTTTGATGGCTTCGCGGTCGCGCCCGGCCGTGGCGAGGAGCGCGGCGGTGCTGGTGTGCGCGTAAAATTCGCCGCCCGCGCGCTTGAATTGTTTGAAGGCCTCGTCGTACTTCCGCAGGCGGCCGTAGACGAGCGCGAGATTGCCCGCGACGCGCGTATCTTCGGGAGCGAGCCGCGCGGCATTTTTGAGACGCGCGAGCGCGTCCGCGTAGCGGTCGTCGAGGTAGAGCGAGTGGCCGAGGTTATTCAACACCTGCGCGTTCTGCGGCGCGACGGAGAGGGCGCGTTCGTAAAACTCGCGCGCCTGCCGGTGCTGCCCGCGCCGGTCGTAGGCGAGGCCGAGCAGGTTGTTCGCCTCGACAAGGTCGGGGCCGGTGACGGCGGCCACGGACAACTCCGCGACGGCCTCGTTCGTGTAGCCGTTCGCCAGCAGCGCGCGCCCCTGCGAGAGCGGGTCGCCCGCGACGCCTTCGATGAACGGCGTGAACGGGCGCGGTTCGTAATCGAAAGACTCTTTCGCCTTCGCGTCGGCCGGAGGCGGCGGCGCGGGGATGTCCGACGGTGTGGTGACGGGCGTCGATGCGGCGAAGGTCGGCGGCACGCTCAACACACGCTCGCCCGCGCGCACGGAACGCGCGGCGGCTTCGGCCAGCGCGTCGGGCTGCGACGCTGCCGCTCCTCCCGCTCCTCCTCCTATCACTACTACTGCTGCGGGCGTCGGTTCGACGCGCGGCGCGTCCGTTCGTCCGCCCGGTAACTGGTTAGCAGCGGCGGCAATTTGCGCCTTCTTCTTTTTGTTCTCTTTCGCTTCCGCGCGCGCGGTCTCATCGGCTTTTTCGTCGCCGCCGCCGAAAAGTTTGGCGAGGCCGCGAAAGGGCGCGGAGATGATGCGGACGAACAAATTCGGGCGTTTCTTCGCGGCCGCCGTCGTTGTCGCGGCTTGCTGCCCGGCAGCGGTCGCGCCTTCCGGCTCGTCCGCCTTCGCGGCTTCCGCCGTCAACTCAACCTGCCGCTCCGGCGGGTCATGCGGAAGAGGCGCGCGCAGCGCAGCGGGGCGCGTGTCGTCGCCGAAGCCCGCCGCATGCAGCGGAGCGAGTGTAGAGAAGACGAGCGCGGAGGCGCAGGCGAGACGTGTGACTTGAGAAAAACGCACGGCGGCAGAATCCTTTCGCGAGAGCAACCGCCCGCAAACGACTTGTGCGGGCTGACAGGTAACGGACTCGGGCGCATAGACCGGGTTCGCACTAATGAATCTTAGGGCAGTCGAAGGGTAAGGTCAAAAGCGCGCGGGCGAAAGACCCCGCGGCGCATGCGCGCGAAAAGCCACGGCGCGGACTGGAATTATCCAATCCGCGCCGTGGCAAATGGGGAGAGTAAGAGAGACTTCGGGTGCAAGAGAGACGGCGGACACAGGAGAGACTTTCGGGTGCAAGAGAGACGGCGAATACAGGAGAGACTTCGGGTGCAAGAGAGACTACGGGTACAGGAGAGATAACCCCGGTTGAGCCGTCGAATCTTTAAGCCTTACTGTTTCTCCGTCGCATCCAGAGTAAATGCCGAGTCGGCCATGCTTTCCATAAAATTGTGCGCGGCGCAAAACGCGCGTGCGCGGGGATGGTCTTCGTCGTTGACTGAGACGGAGAGCGTCTCTGCTCGATGCGCGGCAGAGGCGATTCAACTCGCGCTGGCGGCGAAGGCGTCGCGGTATGTGTCGGGGATGCGGACGGGGCGGCGCGTGTCCAGATTCATCGCCACGTGAACTTGCGTGGAACGAGCGCACAGTGTTCCATCGCTCGCGCGGCGCGCGGCGTATTCAAAGGTGGCGGAACTGTTGCCCGTGTGCGAGACGTGGATTTCCAACTCCACCTCGTCGCCGTAGACGAGCGGGGCGAAGAACTCCGCCTCGGTCTTGACGGTGGGAAAGCCGATGCGCTCGACGGCCATCAGACGTTCGTAGCCGATCCCACAGCGCGCGCCGAAGAACTCTTCGAGGGCGATGTGAAAATAATGGAAGATGTTCGGGTAATAGACCAGCCCGGCCGGGTCTGTGTCGCCGAAGCGCACCGTGATGCGTGTGGAAAATGGCATAAGGGAAAGTGCGGAGTGATGAACGACGGATGATGAACGATGAATTAAAGCGGCCTGTGTCTCCTTGAAGGCAACGGCGCGCGAGGTGATCTCTTCCGGGGGGCGTGCAGGAAATCCTATCCGTCCTTGAGTTTCCGGCGATCAATTTTGCCGCGATCATTTTTCGGCAGCGAGGCGACGAATTCGATCCAGCGCGGGTACTTGTAGAGCGCGAGGTGCGTCTTGACGAACTCTTTGATTGAAGCGGCCAACTCGTCGGTCGGCGCGAAATTCTCGCGCGGCACGATGAAGGCTTTCGGCTTGATGAGGCGGTCGCCCGCATCGTGGCCGATGACGGCGCATTCCAAGACCGCCTCGTGTTGCAGCAGGCAGCCCTCGATCTCGACGGGCGCAACGTAGACGCCCGACACTTTCAACATGTCGTCCGTGCGCCCGTGATACCAGTAGTAGCCCTCCTCGTCCACGTGAAACTGGTCGCCGGTGGTGCAATAGTCGCCCGCGAAAGTCTCTTTCGATTTCTCGTGCGCCTGCCAGTAGCACAGGGCGGCCGAGTCGCCGCGCACGCGCAGCGTGCCCATCTCGCCCGTCGCCACCTCGCGCCTCTCCGCGTCGATCACCTGCGCCTCGTAGCCCTCGACGATGCGCCCCAGGCTGCCCGGCTTAACGTCGCCGGGGCGGTTCGTGATGTAGATGTGGAACATCTCGGCCGAGCCGATGCCGTCCAGAATCTCCACGCCGAAGGTCTTCACCCAGCGTTCGTATAATTCGACGGGCAAAGCCTCGCCCGCCGAGAGACAGAAGCGCAGGGATGAGAGATCGCGCTCGGACGCGCCTTCGAGGTTGAGCATGCCGTTGATCATCGTGGGCACGCTCGTCAGCACCGTGGGGCGGAAGCGTTCGATCACGTCGAACAACTTCTCCGGCGTCGAACGCTCGCGAAAGAGCGCGGTCGCGCCGCCCACGGCGAAGGGGAACAAAAGGTTCGTCCCCGTCGCGTAGCCGAAGAACAATTTCGGCACTGAGACCGTCAGATCATCTTCGTTGATGCCGAGCACGCGCTTGGCGTAGCACTCCGTGTTGAAGGGCAAATCGTGGTGCAAATGCACCGCCCCCTTCGGGTGGCCGGTCGAGCCGGAAGTGAACAACCAGATCGCGATGTCGTCGCGGTGCGTGTCGGCGGGCGCGAGTTCGACGGGCATCGCCGCCGTCGCTTCCGCGAACGATGCAAACTCGCCGTGCTCGCGCCCGACGACAAAAACTTTCCGCAGATGTTTCGCGCCGCGCGCCGCTTCGGCGAAAGTCTCCACGAGCGACTCGTGGATGACGGCCACGCGCGCCCGCGTGTATTCGAGGTAATAGACGTAATCGGCGGCGGGCAGGAGCGGGTTGACCATCGTGATAACCGCGCCCGCGCGGCTCGCGCCGAACCAGACCCACGCAAACTCCGGGCAGTCCGGCAGCACGATGAGCACGCGGTCTTCCACCCGCACGCCGCCTTCCCTGACGAGCGCGTTGCCCGCGCGATTCGACAGTCGCACCGCGTCCGCATAGGTGTAACGCTCGTCCTCGAAATAGAGACACACCTTGCCTTCGCGCCCCGCCGCCTCCACGTTGTGATAGAGGAAGTAGTCGGCCATGTTGAAGCGTTCGGGAAATTCGATGTTCATAGGCGGCGGGGTCAAACCTCGATTTGAGATGGCAAATTATAGATGCAAAATATAACGGGCGGCATCATCATTCAAAACTTTTCAACTATTCGTTACTTTTCAACTATTCGTCGTCGCGCACCGCGCGCAGCGAGAACACGTGCGGGAGTTCGACTTGCCGGCCGCCCGCCGAAGCTGTTTCCGGCTCGAACTTTTCCGTGGGGAAGAGGTCGGAAGGCTGTCGGGGAAACTCGTGCAGGAACTCAAGACGCAGCCCAGCGCGGATGACGGCGTTAACCACGTCGGCCAGGCTGTGCGACCAGTTGTATTCGGTGTGCGAGAAGCCCGGCACGTTCGGTTCCGCGTATGAGCCGGTCGAGTGCGATTTGATCGGTTCGGGCATGTGAAAATAGGGATACTCGAAGGTGCGGTTGTCTTCGCCGAGCATGAAGACGAAAGGATGATACTCGGCGATGTAGAAGAAACCGCCGGGCTTGAGAAAGTGTGCGATGACCGCCGCCCACGAATCGAGTTCGGGCAGCCACGAGAGGACGCCGTAAGAGGTGTAGACGATGTCGAATCGATCTTCGAGCACGGCGGGCAGATCGTAGACGTTGGCGTGGATGAACCCGGCGGTGAGCTCAAGCTCTGCGGCGAGCAAGCGGGCGTAGTTGATCGCTTCCTCGGAGAAGTCCGCGCCCGTGACGCGCGCGCCGCGCCGCGCCCACGAGAGCGTGTCCATGCCAAAGCGACATTGGAGGTGGAGGAGCGTCTTGCCGGCCACGTCGCCCACCTCTTCGAGCTCAAGCGGTTTCAGCGTAGACCTGCCAGCCCTGAACGATGCCACGTCGTAGAAGCGCGAGCCTTTGTGCAGGCGCGTCCAGCCGTTCCAGAGCGAGCGGTTGTTCTCCAGAAATTCGTCCATCGTCTCTTTAGCGGTGCCCGGCGAAGGGACAGCCCGAACCGCCGTGTTTCGTGTCGAGGTGCGTGCGCGCTTCCCAGAGTTCGGGGAAGAAGCGCAGGTCGAGCGTGGTGCGCAGGTAGCCGACGCCCTCCGAGCCGCCCGTGCCGCGTTTCGTTCCCACCATGCGCTCCACCATCTTGACGTGGTGCGCACGCCACAGGGAGAAATATTCATCGTGCGCGATGAGCATGTCGGACAGCGCGAACTCTTCCGGCCGCTGCTCGAAATGCGTGAGCACTTCGAGCACGGCGCGTGTGCGCGCCTGATAGCGGCGCGCTCGCTCGGCCTCGTCGAGCGCGACGGAATCCTCGGGCGCGTCGAGGTTGCGGCGGCGCAGCAGCGCGTAGAAAGCGTCCGCGAGCGTCGGGGTTTGAAAGCGCGCGAGCAGGCGCGCGTGCGCAAACTCGTCTTCGCGGAAGTTGTCGAGCGTCGCGGGGTCTTTGAGACCGGAGGCGAACTCGATCTCGCGAAACTGCATGGACTGAAAGCCGCTCGCGGGGTTGAGCTCGTCGCGGAAGCCGAGAAAGTTGATCGGCGTCATGGTCTCCAGAATGTGAATCTGGCCGACGAGCACCTTCTCGATTTCGACCACCCGCGCCAGCGCGCGCGCCGCGATGAAGGCGCGATCCTCGTTCATCAAAGCGACGCCGGCGTCGATCTCGTGGAGTATCTGTTTGAACCAGAGTTCGTATGTCTGGTGGATGGTGATGAACAGGAGTTCGTCGTGGTGCGCCGGGTCGGAGAGACAGTCCTGCAAGGCGATCAAATCGGCGACGCGCAAGTATTTGTTATATGAGAGCGGCGGGTTGTCGCCGTAGTTTTTTGACATAAGAAAACGGTGAACGATGAAGTAGGAACGGTGAACGATGAAGTAGGAACGATGAACGATGAATTAAAACTTTTCATTCATCGTTCATCGTTCATCGTTCATCATTTCTTAGTATGCCGCGCCGGTCGCTTCGTGCGCTTCGTAGGCGCGGGTGTCGATGATGCGGCGCATCTCTCGAATCACGATGTCGAGTTCTTCGTCCTTCGTGTAGAAGTGCGGGGAGATGCGTATGCCTGCGCCGGGGCGGAAGTCCACAATGATCTCGCGGCGGATGAGCTCGCGCGTGACGGCCGGGGCGTGTTCGACGTTGACGGCGACGGTGCCGCCGCGCCGTTCGGCTTCGCGCGGGCTGGTGACGTTGAAGCCCGCGGCCTCTGCGATCTCGATGAGCTTCGTCGTCTGCCGTATGCTCTTGGCGCGAATCTGCTCGACGCCCACCCGGTTGATGATTTCATAACCGCCGCGCGCCGCGTAGAGCGCGGGGATGGCGGGCGAGCCGTGCAGGAAGCGCGCGATGGAGGGCGCGTAAGTCATGCCGCTCTCGAAGGCGAAGGGGTGCTCGTGCGCCATCCAGCCGGTAACTTTGGGCTGGAGCGAGGCGTGCAGGCGCGGGTGGACGTAGAGGTAGCCCGCGCCGGGGCCGCCGCAGAGCCACTTGACCGAACCGCCCGTGCAGAAGTCCACGTCGAGGTCTGTGACGGAGAAGGGGACGGTGCCCGCGGACTGGTATGTGTCCAGCACGACGAGCGCGCCGACCTCGTGCGCGCGCTCGGTGATGGCGCGCGCATCTTGCAGGAACGCGCTCTTGAAGAGAACGTGCGAGATGGGGACAATGAGCGTCTCCTCGTCGATGGCGGCGAGCATGCGTTCGAGCGAGACGGTCATCCCGTCGTCCGTCGGGACGCGCTCGACGCGGAAAGCACCAGAGCGCGCGTGCGCCTCGTAGACGTACATCACGGAGGGAAATTCGAGATCGGAATAGACGATCTTATTGCGCCGCCCCACAGGCTCGAAACAGGAGAGGATGAGCGACTGGCAGACGGAGACGTTCTGGTGCATGGCGACCGTCGCGGGCGGCGCGCCGATGATCCGCGCCACCTCGTCGCCCACCGCGAGCGGCATCTCCCACCAACCCTCGCCCCACGCGCGCACGCCGCGCGTCGCCCACATCTCGGCGTAAGTTTGCAGGTTGTCGAAAGTCGCGCGCGGCATCGCGCCGAGGCTGTGCGAGATCAGATAAGTGGTCTTATCCAGAATCGGAAATTCGGCGCGCCATTTCAATAGCTCGTCAGTCAAACGTGTGTTTCCTCCCCCATGCGGACAATGATATGCGCCGGACGTGCCAACGTCTAGCGCGCCGGTGCGTTCCCGCGGCAAGTGTTGGCCCGTTCACACGTCTAACGCCGATGCGTTCACACATCTAGCGTCGGCGCGTTTCCACGTCTAGCGTTCGCGCGTTCACGGGTAAAGCGTTCGCGTATTCGCGCGTCAGGCGTTGGCGTGCTCGCGCGTCAAGCGTTGCCGCGTTCCCGCGTGCGGCGCGCGGCGGCGTGTTTCCTCCGGCTCGCCGGGAACTGTTACACTGAGCGGCAGAGACCCACGACGATGACCTGGCATCCCGCAAATTCGATCCGGCACACGATCCCGGAGACGCGCTGGCCGACCCGCACAGAGGCCGACGCGTCGCTCCTCTTTCAACCGATCCGCGTCGGCTCGCTCACGCTCGAACAGCGAACGTGGGTTCCGGCGATGGTTCCGTGGCGCGCGACCGTTGACGGTTTCGTCACGCGCGAGAACCTCGAATGGTACGGGCGTTTCGCGGAGGGGCGGCCGGGCGCAATCGTCGTCGAGGCGACGGGTGTGCGCGACATTCCTTCGGGGCCGCTGCTGCGCATCGGCCACGAACGCTTTCTGCCCGGCCTCTCCGAACTCGTGGAGACCGTCCGCCGCGCGAGCGGCGGCCACACGCGCCTGTTCATCCAGATCATAGATTTCCTCTCCGTCAAGCGTCGTCCCGAACCGGCGAAATACTTCGCACGCTTCCTGCGCCTCGATGAACGCCACCGCCGCGCGCTCGCACGCGCGACCGGCGACGATGTTTGGCTCGCGCGCGAAGAGGCAATCGTGCGCGCCTTTCTCGCGGACGCGCCCGCCGAATTGATCGAGCGTGTGCTGGACGAGCGCGAACTGGAGACGCTACGCAAGGGCTACCGCGAGCGCATCACCGATACGCACCTCGCGCACGTCGAAGAGTTGCCGCGCGTGCTGCCCGGCATCTTCGCTGACGCGGCGGCGCGCGCGCGAGAGGCCGGTTTCGACGGCGTCGAACTCCACTACGCGCACGCCTACACGATGGCCTCCTTTCTCTCCGCGCTCAACACGCGCGCGGACGGCTACGGCGGCGCGCGCGAATCGCGCGTGCGCCTGCCGCTGGAAGTTTATCGCGCGGTGCGCGAGCGCGTCGGGGCTGACTACACAATCGGCGCGCGCTTCCTCGGCGACGAAGTGGTGGCGGGCGGCAGTCGTCTCGCCGACGCGATCTATTTCGCGGGAGAGTTCGCGCGGGCGGGCTTCGATTTTCTCTCGCTCTCGAAGGGCGGCAAGTTTGAAGATGCGGCGCAGCCGAAGGTCGGCCAGGCCGTCTATCCTTACACGGGCGAGAGCGGCTACGAATGTATGCCGACCGTGCGCTCGGACGAGCGCGGCCCCTTCGGCCGCAACGTCTCGCTGGCGTCGGCCGTCAAGCGCGCGCTCGGCGAGCGAGGGTTCGACACGCCCGTCGTTACGGCCGGGGGCATCTGCACCTTCGAGCAGGCCGAAGAGATTCTGCGTCGCAACGATGCCGACATCATCGGCGCGGCGCGCCAGACCCTCGCCGACCCCGACTGGTTTTTGAAAGTGAAGACGGGACGCGGAGCGGAAGTGCGCCGCTGCACCTACACGAACTATTGCGAGGGCTTAGACCAATCGCACAAACAGGTGACCTGTAAACTCTGGGATCGCGTGCAACTCGACGACGAAAATCTCTCGCTCAGCCACGACGGCCGCCGCAGGCTGTTGCCGCCCGTTTGGAATGCGGGAGGGATGGAAGATAGGGAAGGGATGGAAGAAGGGTAAAGGGTAAGGGGTAAGGGGGAAAGGGGAAAGGCACGTCTGCCTTAGCCCCATGAGGGGCGATATATTCGTAGCCCACGGCGCAAGCCGTGGGTCGGGTGGTAAATAAAGTTAAGAAGCCCCTGTAAGGGGCGAAAGACTTTCAACTTCCGGTGTCTTTCGCCCCTTACAGGGGCTTTGTCGAGCTTGGAGCGATGCCATTCCCACGGCTTGCGCCGTGGGCTACATATATGCCGCCCTGACGGGGCTGTAAATTATGCTGCTCCTGATTGGCTGCAATTGGACTACGACTTTACCGCCGCATCATAAGCTGCGATGAAGGCCGGATCGCGTCGCTTGAGGTTCTCGTAGTCGATCTTCTTGCTGCGCGTCATGAGGCTGTAGGCGAAGGGGAGGGGCGCGAGGTGCATCAGGTCGCGCGCGCGCTCGAACCAGACGAGGCTTTCGCGCGCGGCCTCCTGATATTCTTCGATGACCGGGCGGCGCACGCGCTCAAACTCCGCGAGCGCGTCGGCCACGCTGCCGGCCGCGATGAAACAACGATAGAGCGCGATGGCGTCTTCGAGGGCGAGCTTCGTGCCCGACCCGATGGAGAAGTGCGCGGTGTGCAAAGCGTCGCCGAGCAGCACGACATTCTCGTGATACCAGCGCCGGTTCTTCACCAGCAGGAAATTGATCCACTTCGAATTGTTCGACAACAATTCGTGCCCGCCCAAATCTCTCCCGAAGACCTCGCCGAGATACGCACGCGTCGCCTCGTCGGACATTCCGGCGAAGCCCGCGCTCGCCCACGTCTCCGGGTCGCACTCGACGATGAAGGTGCTCGTCTCCGCGTCGAACTTGTAGGAATGCGCGGCGAAGACGCCGGCCGCGGATTCGCGGAAGGTGAGCGTCAGGCCGTGGAAAAGCTGGCGCGTGCCGTACCAGATATACTTGTTGTTGCCCGTGCCGAGCGACGGCTCGAACGCCTCGCGGAAACGCTCGCGCACGGTGCTGTTCACGCCGTCCGCGCCCACGATCAAATCATAACCGGCGAACTCCGCGAGCTGCGACACCTCCGCACGGAAGCGCAACTCGACGCCGACGGCGCGGCAACGCTCCTGCAGGATGTTCAGCAACTTGAGACGCGCGATGCCGGAAAACTTGTTGCCGCGAATCGTGACGCGCTCGTCTCGATGCACCACGTCCACGTTGTCCCACGTCGCGAAGCTGCGCGTGATGTCGCTGTAAGTCTCCTCGTCCGTGTCGCGCAGGTACGAGAGCGTCTTGTCCGAAAAGACCACGCCCCACCCGAACGTGTCGCCCGGCGCGTTGCGTTCCCACACCACGACCTCGTGCGACGGCTCATGCTTCTTCAACAGGAGCGCGAAGTACAAACCGGCGGGGCCGCCGCCGATGATGACAATTTTCATGGCTCGTACACGTTCATCCGCTGTAGGTTAAGACTCACGCCATTGTAGCGTCTGCGCGCGGGTTGACAAGCGGAGACGCGAGCGACCAAGCCCCCGCTTTCGCCTCGGGCGACGGTGCGGGCGTTGATGATGGCGACGGCGAAGGGGAGGGGGACAGCGAAGGAGATGATGACGGCGCAGGGGAGGGCGAAGTCTCCGGCGGAGGCGCGCTTCTGGCATCCGGGGTCGGAGACGGCGCTGCCTTCATCCGCTCATTCACGTTGAGGTGTCCGAAAGGGTAGAGGTGATCGTTCACGGTGGTGGGAAGCAGCACCGACGCCATAATCATGAGCACCGTAAAGCTGCATAGCAGCGCGTGTCGCAAGGTGCGAATGCCGGGCGGCTGAAAGCCCAGAAACGCCGACATGTAAATGACCTCGCGGTTGATTACTTTGAGCGACCGGAACGCCAGCAGGAGCAGGATCGCGAAGAAGAAATTCATGACACAGGGAACCGTGAATGACCATCTGATGATATCCAGCTTGATGTATTGCAGGGAGAAAGACAGTGCCGCGCCCGTGATGGCAAAGTTGAGAAAGTTGAACCTGATGAGCAGGTCGAGGTATCTCTCATAAAGCCTGATCTGCATTTTGTACTGCTCCCTGAGCAGCCCCATATTGATGCCGCATATGTCGTGCGAAACGGCACCGTCGGGCGGTGAGGGCTTGAGCAGTAAGTGTTGTCGGCTTAAGTTTATCTCCCACCATTCGTAAAAGGTAAGCTGGCTCGGAATGCGTATGAACCAATCCAGCGGAGACCACCACCTGTTCTCGAACGCCTTATCTTTACCTTTGACTGTCGGTGGCCAGTCTTCCCGGGGCGTCTCTGTGTATCTTCCGTGCAATCTTTCGGCAACCCAGTGGATAGGCCGTATCTCCTTAACCCACAGCCATGCATCGCGAATGACTACTCCGGCCGCATTCAAGTCACTTTTAAACTTCATTGACGAGCCTCTCATTCCGGTGAAGGGATACGGGTGATAAAAAATGAGTGTCAGGCTGTGAAGGCGGCTTGCGCGCTCCTCTACTCTTTCAACAGTTCTCTGGTGATCACCAGCTTTTGAATCTCCGACGTGCCTTCGTAGATGCGCAGCGCGCGGATGTCGCGGTAGAGGCGTTCGATGAGGTGGCCGTGAACGAGTCCCGCGCCGCCGTGAATCTGGAGCGCCTGATCGATGATGCGCTGCGCGGCTTCGGTGGCGTAGAGCTTGGCGGTGCTGGAGGCGCGCGTGAGTGTGGGGGCGTATGACTCGTCCGCGCCGTAGGTGTCGCGCAGGTAGGCGGCGCGATAGACGAGCAGGCGCGCGGCGTCGAGTTCCGTGGACATGTCCGCGAGTTTCTCCTGAATCAACTGGTGCGCGGCGAGCGGCCGGCCGAACTGCCGGCGGCGTTTGGCGTAGGTGACGGCCTCGTCGAGCGCGCGGCGCGCCATGCCGCAGGCGGCCGCGCCGACCGACGCGCGAAACGTGCCGAGCGTTTGCATCGCGAGGCCGAATCCCTGCCCCTCAGCCCCGACGCGATCCTCGGCGGGCACGCGTAAATTCTCAAACTCGATCTCTCCAATCGGGTGCGGCGAGATGAGGCGCGTGCGTTCGCGCACGCTGAAACCCTGCATCCGCGCGCCGACGACGAAGGCGGAAATCTCCGCGCGTCCGTCCGCGCGCGTGCCCGTGCGCGCGAAGACGGTGTAGAAATCGGCCAGCCCCGCGTTGGAGATGAAACGCTTGCGGCCGTCGAGCAGGTAGCCGTCGCCGTCGCGCCGCGCGGTGGTTTGAATGGCGGACACGTCCGAGCCGACTTCCGGCTCGGTCAGGGCGAAGGCGGCGACGGCTTTGCCCTGTGTGGCGCGCGCCAGCCAGAAGTCGCGCACGTGCGCGGGCGCGGCGAGGCTGATGGCGTGCGTGCCCAAGCCCTGCATGACGAAGGCCAGGTCGGCCAGCGGCGACGAGTAAGACAACTCCTCACGAATCAGGCAGAGCGCGCGCACGTCGAACCCGGCGGCGTCCGGCCGCGCCACGGCGTAGCGCAGCAGTTCGGCCTGCGCCAGGAGCGCGACCAACTCGCGGAAGCGCTCGTCGGATACGCCCTGTTCCGGCTCATCCTCGCCCGCGACGGCGCGCGGTTCGATCTCGCGCCACACGAAACTGGCGACACTCGCCGCGAGCCGCAAATGCTCGCCGGTAAAAAACGGCGTCTCTTCGGTAAAGCGATCCATAAAAAGTGAGCAGTGAGCAGTGAGCAGTGAGCCGTAAACAGTGAGAGTAAGCAGCGTTGGGATGATGAACCGTAAGCGATGGGCAGTCGTCTTTACTGCTCACTGCTCACTGCTCACTGCTCACTTTTTGAACACCGGCTCGCGCTTCGCGTTGATGGCTTCGTAGGCTTCGCGGAAGTCCGGATGTTGCATGCAGACGGACTGCGCCTGCGCTTCCCATTCGAGCGCGGTGTCGAGGTCGACGTGCATCTCGCGGTTGAGCATCTCTTTGGTCATGCCGAGCGCGAACGAGGGGCCGCGCGCGAGTCTGAGGGCGAGGGCGTGCGTCTCCGCTTCGAGTTCCCCGGCCGCGACGACGCGGTTATAGAGTCCGATGCGTTCGGCCTCGCGCGCCGAGAGGAAATCGCCCGTGTAGAGCAACTCGGTCGCCTTCGCCAGACCCACGTAGCGGGGCAAAAGGTACGCCGCGCCCATGTCCGCGCCCGACAGCCCGACGCGCACGAAGAGAAACGCGATGCGCGCCTCTTCCGACGCGATGCGCAGGTCGGCGGCAAGCGCGATGACCGCCCCCGCGCCCGCCGCCGTGCCGTTCAAACACGCGATGACGGGCTTGCGCAAATTCCGCATGTTGCGGATGAGTGCGCAGGTGAGCCGCGTGAATTCCAGATGTCCGCCGATGTCGAGCGTCTGAAGATCGGCGATGATGTCGCGCACGTCGCCGCCCGAACAGAAAGCCCGCCCCGCGCCCGTGACGACGACGACGCGCACCTCGCGCTCGTCCTGCAACGCGGCGAACGCATCGGTCAACTCGCGATAGACTTCAAACGTGAGCGCGTTCAGACGCTCCGGCCGGTTCAGCGTGACCGTCGCGACGCCCTCGTCGCTCACTTCGTAGAGAAAACTTTTTGGAGAAATCATAAGAGAGTGACAGGTGACAGGTGACAAGTGACAAGAACGAAGCGGATTTTAACTTGTCACCTGTTACCTGTCACCTGTCACTTGTTACCTGTCACTCGTCACCGGTATGACGGCGATGCCTTCAATCTCCACTTTGGCGCCGTCTTCGAGCAGGGCTTTGACTTCGATGAGCGCCATCGCGGGGAAGTGTCGCCCCATGTGCCTGCGCCAGCACGCGCCGATCTCGCCGAGGCGCGTGCGATATTCCTCTCTGTCCGTGACGTAGACGACGAGGCGCGCGATCTGTTCGGGCGTGCCGCCCGCCTCGCCGACGACCGTGAGGACGTTCAGGAGCGCACGCTCGAATTGCGCGACGAAATCCGCGCCGACGATTTGTTGCTCCTCGTCCCAGCCGATCTGCCCGGCGATGAACAGCAGCGCGCCGCCTGCGGGGGCAAGCACGCCGTTTGCGTAGCCGTGCGGGCGTCCGAGCGATTCGGGGTTGATGAATTTGAGCATAGCTGTTAGCTGTTAGCTGTTAGCAATTAGCCGGAACAATGAAGTCTCCACCTATCACAACTCCAGCCGTCGTCCGTTAATTCCTGTCTTTGCTGATAGCTAGCAGCTAATAGCTAACAGCTAATAGCTAACAGCTAACAGCTTTTCAAAACAACACGCTGCCGCCGTCCACATTGATGGCCTGCCCGTTGATGCCGCGCCCGTCTTCGGAGGCCAGCAGGAGCGCGAGCGCGGCCACCTCTTCGGGCGTGACGAGTCGATTTTGCGGACTCATGCGCCGGATGGCATCGAGGGCATCGGCGGCGGTGCGGCCGGTCTTGGCTTCGATCTGTTCGACGGCGTGCGTCGTCATGTCCGTGTCGACGTAACCGGGGCAGATGGCGTTGACCGTCACCCCCTTCGCGGCCGTTTCGAGCGCGACGGAGCGCGTGAGGCCGAGCACGCCGTGCTTCGACGCGGCGTAGGCCGCGATGTAGGGCGCGCCCGTCTTGCCCGCGATGGAGGCGACGTTGATGATGCGCCCCCAACCGCGCTCGATCATCGAGGGCAGCGCGGCGCGCGTGCAGTAGAAAGTGCCGTCGAGGTTGACCGCGAGGTGTCTGCGCCAGTGCGCGTCGTCGGTGCGCGTGACGGGCGCGCTCTCGGCGATGCCGGCGTTATTGACGAGAATGTCCGCGCCGCGCCCGAACGTCTCTGCGACGACGGCGAAGGCGCGCGCCACGCTCTCGGCATCGGACACGTCGCACGTCGCGTGCAACGCCCGCACGCCGCACTCGCCCTGCAACTGCGCGGCGACGCGTTCCACCTCAGCGACCGTGCGCGCCACCACCGCGACGCTCGCGCCCTCTCGCGCGAACGCGAAAGCCACGGCGCGGCCGATGCCGCGACCGCCGCCCGTGATAAGTGCGATTCTGCCTTCAAGGCGCATGGGCTTCAGGTTTCAGGTTTCAGGTTTCAGGTTTCAAGTTTCAGGACTGAGGTTCTTCGTTCTTTAACTTGAAACCTGAAACCTGAAACTTGAAACTCTTTATCGTTGAAGGCGCGGGGCGCGTTTCTCCACGAAGGCGCGGACGCGCTCGCGCGCCTCGGCCGTCTGGAAGCAGCGCAGTTGCGCTTCGGTCTCGTATTGCAGCATCTCTCCGAGTTCGGCGTGGTGGCTCAGATAGACGGCGTGCTTGGCGGCGGCGACGGATTCGGGCGGCGCGTCGCGCAGGCGTTCGGCGAGGCTCTGCGTCTCGGCCGCGAGTTCCGCGTCGGGCACGACGCGATTAACGAGTCCGAGCGCGAGCGCGCGCGTCGAGTCAAACGCCTCGCCGAGGAAGAACATCTCGCAGGCGATGTTCGACGGCACGATGCGCGGCAGGAAATACGTCCCGCCCCAGTCCGGGTGCAGCCCCAGTTTCACGAACGACTGGCTGAACTTCGCCGACTCGGCCGCGATGCGCAGGTCGCAGGCGAGCGCGAGGTTGAAGCCCGCGCCCGCCGCCGTGCCGTTGATCGAGGCGATCACGGGTTTCAGCATCTCGCGAATCGTCGTCACTACGCGCCGCCCCGCGCCGAGCATCCGCGCGAACTCGTCCGCGTCCTCGCGCCCCATCAACTCGTCCATCGCCGCCACGTCGCCGCCCGCGCAGAAGGCACGCCCCGCGCCCGTGATGACCACCACGCGCACGTTGTCGTCGCTCCCCGCGCGCTCCAAAGCCTCGCCCAGATCGCGCCGCATGTGTCCCGCGAAAGCGTTCAACTTGTCGGCGCGATCCAGCGTGATCGTCAGGATGCCTTCGCGCTCTTGGACTTTGATGAATTGCTCCATGAGAGTTTCAGGTTTCAGGTTTCAAGTTTCAAGTTAAAGAACCGTAGAACCTCAGTCCTGAAACTTGAAACCTGAAACCTGAAACTTATTTCCCCTTGAACTGCGGCTTGCGTTTGCCGACGTAGGCGTCGAGTCCTTCGCGCGCGTCTTCGGATTGGAAGAGCTGTTGCTGGAGTTCGCGTTCGAGCGCGAGCGCGGACTCGAAGGGAATCTCCGCGCCGGTCTGCACGGCGCGCTTGATGCGCCCGACGGCGTGCGCGGCCTTGTGCGGAGGCGTGAACTGCCGCGCGTAGGTCAATACCTGTTCTATGAACGACTCGCCCGTGTCGGCGACGTAGAGGCGATCTATGAGGCCGAGTTCACGTCCCGTCTCGAAGTCGAAAAGCTCGCCCGTCGTCATCAACTCAATGGCGCGCGATTTGCCGACCATCCGCACGAGTCTTTGCGTGCCGCCGGTGCCCGGCAGGACGCCCAGGGAAACTTCCGGCAAGCCCATCTTGCCCGCGTTGCGGCGCGCGACGCGGATGTCGGCCGCCATCGCCACTTCGAGGCCGCCGCCGACGCAGTGGCCGTTGATGGCCGCGATGACGAGTTTCGGCGTCTGCTCCAAACGCGACAGGGTCTCGTTCGCGTGGAGGCAGAAGTAATATTTGAACGTGGGCGTCACGCTCTGGAGCATCCCGATGTCCGCGCCCGCGCAGAAAAACTTCTCGCCGCTCCCCGTGATGACGATGACGTGGACGCTTTCGTCCATGCGCGCCGCGAGGATGGCGCGGTCGAGTTCGCCCATCATCTCGTAGCTGTACGTGTTCGCCGGGGGATCATTCAGCGTCAACACGGCAACTCCTTCGGCCGCGCGATACAGGACGAGTTTACCGTCCGCTTCCGTCTCCTGAACTTTCGCTTCCGCTTCCGCCATTTCGATTATTCTCCCCGCGATTAGTTGATGTTTTGAAAATCACGCCGCGAATTCATACACAGGAGTTTCAATGACCCTCTTAGGCTCCTGCTCTTCCCAAATAATTTGCTGCAAGCGCTCGACCGTCTCCGGGGAGAAAAATTGCTCGCCGGTTTCTTCGCACACCCGCGCCGGTACGTTTTCGATGACGAGGAATTTACCGTCAACCTGCAACGCGTAAGTGACTGTGCGCTCGACCAGCGTTTCTTTCCCGGCATCGACGCTCATCTCAACTTCTCCTCACTTTCAAGTCAATCCACAAGTTTGTGTCCGGTTCATAAAGAGTTATCACTTTGAGCACGGGTCGCGAGGGATGGCTGCATTGAACGTGTAACGGCCTGCGAGCCAGCGTGTGGCCGAGCAACAGGCAACTCGGCCCGTATTTATCGTCGGGATAATTTTCAATAACCTCCGGCGCAACCATCGCCTCCCGCAGTTCTCGCACAGAGATGCGACGCAGAATGCTCTGGTCAACCGCGTGCCTGGAAAATTCGAACTGTCCGGCCGCGAACTTCTCGCGAATCTCTCTAATCATCCGGCGTGCGATTATATCACCCTGAAATCTCGGGCACGCATTAACCTCAACGCCTTCGATTACCGAAAGAAGTGTTAAGCATCAACTTTACGTTTGCGGTGCGCGCCAGACGCTGAGGCGTTCCGTGTTGGCCGTCTTGGGAGGAAACTGTAGTTCGTCGCTGGCCTGTCCGGCAAGGAAGCCGGAGAGGAAGAGGCGCGCGAGGTTGTCGACGAGGTCTGAGACGGAGAGATGCCCGCGCGGGTCGTACCAGTTGTAAATCCAGTTCATCATGCCGAAGAGGGCGTAAGTGGAGACGGTGAGGTCTGGGCGCGGCGCGCCGGCGTCGTGCCCGGAGCGCGCGCGCTCCGCCTGTTGCACTTCGGAGAGGATACGGCGGACGAGCCGCGTGTATTGCTGCTTGCGACCCGTGACGTGCGCGCGCATCTCGCCCGCGAGCGATTCGGCCTCGTGCGAGAGCACCTTCATCTCGGCCATGTTGGCGGCGAAGAAGGAGAGGTGGTTTTCGATGACGAGCCGAAGCTTGGCGACCGGATCGCTTGTCTCGCGCAGGCGTTCGCGCAGGCGTTCGTGGACGCGCCCGAAACAGTTGTCCTGAATAAGAAAGAGCAGTTCTTCTTTCGACTTGCAGTAGTAGTAAAGCCCCGCGAGGCTCACTTCGGTGGCGCGCGAGATGTCGCGCATGGATGTCCGGTGATAGCCTTTCTCGGCGAAGATGCGCGCCGAGGTGCGCAGGATGAACTCCAGCTTTTGATCGTAACGGGAGAAATCTGTTGAAATGTCGGCGGCCATAAAAGAAATGATGAAGTAGGAACGATGAACGATGAACTGAAGACTAAAGCCTCGTGCTTTCATTCATCGTTCATCGTTCATCATTCCTACTTTGTTTTAAAGTCTGACGTACTCGAACTCGAACGGCTTGCCCTTGATGCCGGCGGCCGGCGGCGCGATCCAGTTGGCGATCTTGCCGGGTTCGGTAACGGGGTGCATGAGGCTGCGGACAAACTCTCGATCCTGAATCGAGGGCAGCCATTCGGCGCGGCGTCGCTCGAACTCTTCCGCCGTGACGAGTTCGCCGCGCACGTCGAAGGCGTGACCGGCAAACTCGCCGACGTGGCGGTGGAAGCGCGTGCTCGGCAGGTAGAGTTCGGCCGCGACGCCCTCGTCGCGGAGAAATTTGTTCCAGCGCGCGAGCGCGCGTTCGCAGTCGCGGACGTACTCGCCGCGTAACACCTCGTTGAGCGCGTTGCGCAAGGGCACTTCGCGCTGCGCGAGCCTGCCGTCTTCGACGACCGTCAGCATGAAATTCTCGTTCGCGGCCGTGTGTTCCGTGTAGTTGTCCTGCTCCTTGTAGCGGCCTTTGAGACCGGCGGCGAAGAAGTCCGCGGAGTTGGAACTGATCTCGCCGCCGAAGAGATCGAGCGAGTAGGAGAACCAGAAGTTGATGTAGCGTTGCAGGATGTCGAGCGGGAT
>DASQLU010000072.1:0-19609 GCA_035645855.1 Pyrinomonadaceae bacterium | reverse complement strand
TGAAGTTGTCGGGGTGGCAGTAGGCGCGCGGGCCGGGTGGCGGTTCGCCGCAATAGATGTCGCCGCGCGCGAAATCCCAATCCATGTAGCGCGCGACGAAGAGGTCGAGCCGCCCGTCGTTGTTATAGTCGAGCCAGCCCGCGCTCGTTGACCAGCCGCCACCCGCCACGTTCAGTTTCTTCGACACGTCCTCAAACGTGCCGTCGCCGCGATTGCGATAAAGAACGTTCGCGCCGTAGGCGGTCAGGTAGAGGTCTGTGTGGCCATCTGAGTCGAAGTCTCCGGCGGCCGCGCCCATGTCGTAGCCGACGCCGCCGACGCCCGCGCGCTCGGTCGTGTCCTCGAACGTGCCGTCGGCCCGCTGCCGGTAGAGGCGATTGCGGAAACGCGCGTCCGACTTGTCGGGGCGGGCGTTGGGGGCGGGCATCGGGTCTGCAAGCCCTGCGCCGTTCGTGAAGTAGAGGTCGAGCCGCCCGTCGTTGTCGTAATCAAAGAGGGCGACGCCCGCGCCCATCGATTCCAACAAATACTTGCGCGAGGTGGGCGACGCGGCGTGGCGGAAGGTGATGCGCGAGGCGGCCGTGATGTCGGTGAAAGTGACGGGGGAAGGCGTCTGCGGCGCGGGCGGCGGGGGCGGCTTCGAGGAATCGCCGCCGCCGCCGTAGGAACGGCCCGTGCGTTGCGGCGTCGGCTGCGGCGCGGGCGCAGTTTGTTGTGCGTGCGCGGGGGGCGCGAAGTTAAGCGAGAGGGAGAGCGCGAGCGTAAGCGCGAGCGAGACGGGCAACGGGAAGCGGCGTGCGCGGCGACTTGAAATGGCGTTCATCTGAAACTTCGAGCGCAATCGTTGATTCTTAAACCGGGTGTGTGGAATCGCCCCGGAGCGCGGCCGACGACGCCGGGCGTGGGTGAGGTTATTTCTTTTCGGCTTTCTTACGTTCCCTGACTTAGACCGTTGCCGCCCGTCAACCGCTTCAATTCCGCCACCGCCCCTGCAACGCCCTCAAGCCGTTCGCTGTGGTTCTCCACTAACCGTATCAGGAGAAGATATGACTGTTGGAGTTCGGAGACGCGCGTGTGATCGCGCTGCTGCAACTCGGCCAACTGACTTGTCGTGACAGTGAGCCGGGCAAGAGTGTCGAGGATAAAGTCCATTTGTCGCTGTCGTTCTTCGTCGGTCATGGGGGAAAGTCTAGCAGACGCGAGGGGGATTGTAGAGAGCCGGAAGTGAAAGGTTATTTGCCGCCACGCCGCCCGTCCGCTTATTTCATAAATTCGAGTTTGAAACGAACTGCGACCCCGGCCGTGGGCTAACTTTACAGGCAAAGGGCGACATAGTACAGTTACGCGCGCTAGGCTTACGAAGTCTGTCTAAACCTCCACCCCGAAAGAATAATGAGACTTTTGAAATCCCCCCCCGCGCCTCTTCCGAAGGTGAGATTCTACGCGACGTGCGGCCTGTCTCTGGTGCTCGCGCTCGTTTGTCTCGCCCCTCACCGGGCACACGCGCAGAAGGCCGCGACCGCCGCCGCGCCGGAACGCACGCGGCTCGAAGTCATAGAGGACTTGTCCGAATCGCTCGCCAACGATCTGCTCGAACTGTCAATCGCCACGCGCGACCGCGACCTCGCGCGCACGGCCGCCTTCTTTCCCGCCAAACTCAACAGCGCGCCCTACCCCGTGCGCCCGCTCCCGCTCAAGGATGCCGTCAAGTGGGTGAAGACGCACGACTGGGCGACGGGCGCGGCGGAGAGCGCCAACGCGGGCGCGAATAAGACTCTGCGCCGGATGGGCAGGGAGGAATTTCTCGCCGACTGGGCGCAGTTTCTCGCGCACTTCTCCGAGATCGAAGACGCGCGCTTCAAAGTCAAGGAGGCCGGCTTCGACGAGGACGCGCAGGCCGTCGCGGGCGCGAAAGAACCGACGGCCGTCGTCGGCGCGACGGGCAGGGCGCGCGTGGCCTTCTACGTCATCGGGCGCGACCGCGAAGGCAGACGCGAGTGGGCGCGCGGCGTCGTGAATGTCAACGTGCGTTACGATGCCTCGAAGCGCTGGCAGTTCGATACGTTCGCGCTCGCGAGTCTCGATTCGATGGTGGCGATGAGCGATCTCTTCTCGGAGGTGGCGATCCCTGCGGGCGTCGGCGCGAGCCTGCCGGCCTTCGGGTCGGCCGGCAACGGCGGCTTCATCTGGCACGGCGCGGCGGCCTCCGATTTCAACCGCGACGGCTCGATAGACCTCTTCGTCACCGCGCCCGCGCGCAACTTTCTCTATCTCAACGACGGCCGGGGACGCTTCAGGGACGCATCCGACGCAGCGGGCGTGAAACTGCTGGCGACCGGCGTCGCCCCGCTCGTCTTCGATTATGACAACGACGGCGACGGGGACGTGTTCGTCTCGAACGTCGGCGCGCAGGTGTTGTTCGAGAATCGTCTCGTGCCCGACGGCAAGCTGGAGTTTCGCGACGTGTCGCAGGAGTCGGGCGTCGGCAATGTTTCGGCCATCGGCTTCTCGGCAATCGCGGGCGACGTGAACAACGACGGCCGGCAGGACATCTACGTCACCTCCTACAATCGCTACGGGCAGGTCACACCCGATTCCTGGTTTCGCGCCGCGAACGGCACGCCGAACCTGCTGCTCGTCAATCAGCCCGACGGCACGTTCAGGGAAGAGGCGCGAGCGTGGGGCGTGGACGACGGCCGCTGGAGCTACGCGGCGGCCTTCGCCGATGTTAATAATGACGGCCGAGTTGATCTCTACGTCGCCAACGATTTCGGCGAGAAGGCGATGTTCATCAACCGGGGCGACAAGTTCGCGGACGAAGCGCGCGAGCGCGGCGTGCTCGACCCCGGCAACGGCATGGGCGTCTCCTTCGGCGACTACAACAACGACGGCCTCCTCGATGTCCACGCCTCGAACATGTCTTCGACGGCGGGCAACCGCATCCTCTCGCGTCTCTTCCCGAACCAGAGCGCGAAGGATAACGTCTTGAAGAAACTCGCGGCGGGCAACAACCTCTTCGAGAATCAGGGCGGCGGGAAGTTTAAGGACGTGACTTCGGAGGTCGGCGGCTTCGGCGGTGGCTGGGCGTGGGGCGGCGGCTTCATAGATTTCGACAACGACGGCTGGGAAGACATCTACACGCCGAACGGCTTCATCTCCGGCAAGTCCATGAAGGACACTTGAAGCCACTTCTGGCGTCAGGTCGTGACGCAAAAAAATGACGGTAAGGAAGAGTCCGGCGCGCTGCGCACGGATCAGACGCAGTTGATGTTCGGCGAAGGCTTTTCCTTCAGCGGCTACGAGCGCGATCCGCTCTATCTCAATCTCGGCACGAAGAAGTTCATGGACATCTCCGGCGTCTCCGGCATCGACTCGATCACGGACGGCCGCGCGGGCGTCTTCGCGGACTTCGACAACGACGGCGACCTCGACGTGTTCTCGACCACGATTCAGGGTCAGGCACACCTGCTCTTTCGCAACAACGTCGGGCAGGAAAACAACTGGCTGCGCGTCGCGCTCGAAGGCAGCGAGCGCACGGGGCGCGACGCTTTCAGCGCCGTCGTCCGCGTCAAGACTTCTCAGGGCACGCTCACGAAGATCAAGGACGGCGGCGCGGGTTTCATCTCGCAGCACGACCCGCGCCTGCTGTTTGGGCTGGGGCGTGACGAGCGCGCCGAGTGGATCGAAGTGACGTGGCCGCACGGCAAAGTCGAGCGGTTCGCGGCCGAGGCCAGAGCGGGCACGACGCTGTTGCTGCGCGAAGGCACGGGGCGCGCGGAATTGCTCGCGCCGCCGCGCGCCAATCTGCCCGACCCGGTGACGCGCGCGGAGGCGTTCGCGCAGGGGTTGAAGATCAAGGTCGGGCAGCGGTTCCCGGGCGACCCTTCCGCGAAGCGCGTGGGCGCTGCGCCGAAGGGGATACGCCACAGTCCGCGCACGCTCATCAACGTCTGGGCGACGTGGTGCACGCCGTGCGCCGCGGAGATGCCGGAACTCGAAAAACTGCGTCCGGGTCTCGCACGCCAGGGCATTTACCTGATGGGCTTGAACGTGGACAGCGACCCGGCGGCCGACGTGAGCGGCTTCCTCAAGGCGCATCGCGTGCAGTATCCGAATTACCTCGGCGGCGTGACGGCGATTGAGCAACTCTATGCGACCGACGAGCTCTCCGTGCCGATGTCGATACTCGTGGACGAGCGGGGCATCATCGCAGAGATTATTCCGGGCTGGTCTGCCGAGACGCGCAGGCGTTTCAGCGAACTCGCCGGTGAAAGCAAAGGCGGCGGCGGCAACGGCAGCGGCGACAACAAGGGCGGCGCGGCCAAACCCGCAGGGAAGAAGATGCGTCCGCGCGCGAATCGTCGCTGACATCTTCGTCGCACGCGCGGGCTAAGGTCTAAGGCTTTTCGCAAGGTGTGTGAAATTTAATAAGGAGAACGTATGAGTAAAATGAGACCCAAACGCCTGGCAGTTTCCTTCATGCTCTTTGCGCTCGTCGCCGCGCTGCCGACGGTCGCTTCGGCGCAAGCGCCCGTCGTTCTGAGCGGCGCGCAACTGGCGCGCATCGTGCCCGCGGGGTTCTTCTTCGAGGGGCAGAGCGCGCCCACGCAGATGCGCAACGCGGCCGCCGCGCGCTTCGGCGCGAAGCAGCACATCGTGGCCGGAATGGTTGACACCTCCGGCTACTCGGCCGACGTGCGCTCCCGCTATGAAGGCTTCTTCATCATCGACACGCCGATGATCGTCGGCGGGCAGGAACTCGCCACCGGCGCATACGGCTTCGGCTTCGTGGAAAACAACCGCTTCACTATCTCCGACGTGGGCGGCACGCAGCTTTTCACCGTCAACACCGAACCCGACCGGAACCTGCGACGGCCGCGCCCGCTGATGATGGCGCGCGGCGCGGGCGGCGTGCGGCTCTATAGCGGACGGCGTTACGTGACGATCACTTTGAGGTAGCGAGTTCGCCGCAACGCCCGGGCGGCCGGGTAGAGAATCGAACGGTAAGTTTTTAGTCAGGAAGTCAGGCAGTAAGTTTTTAGTTGGAAAGTCGGGCAGGAAGTTTTCAGGTGGAGAATTGAGCGGTAAGTTTTTAACGCCTGGTGCGCTGGGGCGAAGACGCGGAGGGCGCGGAAGCTTGAGATGTTCTTCCGCGTCCTCCGCGTTCCGCTTTGCGCCTCTTTCGCGTTGACCGGCGCGCGCGCGAGCGCGCTTAAACGTGCCTTGCGCTCAACCGTTTCGCCATGCGCCCCGAATAAACATCATCCGTGATAAAACGTCGACTCCGTATCGCCATCCTCGTCGCGTTCGCCGCGTTGTCGCTCGTCGCGCCTCCGTACGGGCGGCATTCCGCACAGCGCTCGGCAGTCGCAGCCGCGCCGGAGGAAGAAGGGCGGCAGAGTGCGCCTGACGCGCGCGAGGCCGCCTATCGCGCCAACAATCTGGGCGTCGCCCTGCTCGAACAGTTTAAGCACGCCGAGGGCGCGGAGCAGTTCAGGCGCGCGCTCGAACTCGACCCGCAACTCGCGCTCGCGCAGATCAACCTGGCCGTCGCGCTCTACAACGTGCCCGACGCGGACGCCGCCGCACGCGCCGCCGCACGCGCCCACCTCCTCGCGCCCGACGCGCCGCAGCCGCTCTACCTGCAAGCCCTCCTCGCGCGCGCGCGCAATCAGACGGACGAGGCCATCGACGCCTTTCGCCGCGTGCTCCGAATTGACCCGCAGGACACCGCCGCAAACGTCAACCTCGGCCAACTCCACGCGCAGCAACGCAACTACGCGGACGCCGAACGCGCCTTCCGCGCCGCGCTCGAAGCCGAGCCTTACAACACAACCGCGCTCTACGGACTCGCCAACGTCCTCCTGCGTTCCGACCGGCGCGAAGAAGGCCAACGCCTGTTGCAGCAGTTTCAAGCTCTGCGCCAGAGCGGCGCGGGCACGAGCATCGGCACGAACTATCTCGAACAGGGACGCTACGCCGAAGCCGTCACTTCGACGGGCGCGGAGGCCGGACTTGTCGAACGCAAAACGCCCGACGTGATTTTCAAAGATGCGACGGCAGGCGTGCTGCCGGCCGCCCCGGCCGGGGCGCGCGGGCGCGCGGGAATCAAAGGGAAGCGTGCGCCGAGCAGGGTCGGGCGCGGCCGGGATGAAAAAAAATTGGCGGAACAGGCGACCCAGGCTGAGGCGATGATGGCGCCGGTCGCGCCGTTCGACTATGACAATGACGGCGATCTCGATCTCTACGATGCCTCACCGAGCGGCGCGCATCTCTACCGCAACGACGGCGGCAAATTCGTAGACGTGACGGCGCGCGCCGGTGAACTCGTCGCGCCCGCGGACAGCGCGGCGACCGGCGCGGTGGCGGGCGACTACGACAACGATACGCGGAGTGATCTATTCGTCCTGCGTGGCGACGGGCGACACCGACTTTATCACAACGACGGCGGCGGGAGATTCTCCGACGCAACGAAGGCCGCGGAAATTCCGGCTTCAAATGTTGTCAGCTTCTCGGCGGCCTTCGCGGACGTGGATCACGACGGCGACCTCGACATCTTCATCGCGGGCGCTGGACGCCCCGGCCAGCCATCTCAGGTCGCGCGCAACGTCCTGTTACGCAACAACGGGAACGGTAAATTCACGGACATCACGGCGGCGGCGAAAGTGGCGGGCGGAGGGCTGATTGCGACGGCGGTTGTGCCGACCGATTATGACAACCGCCGCGACGTCGATCTGCTCGTTGTGAACGAGAGCGACGGCGTTGACGAGAGTAAGAGTCCTAACCTTTTCCGTAATCTCCGCGACGGCTCGTTCCGTGATGTCGCGGGCGAAGTGGGGATGAACGTGCCGGGCGTCTTCATCTCGGCGGCGGCCGGGGACGTGAACAAGGACGGCTTCACAGACTTCTTTTTCGGGCAGTCGCAAAAACCGGGACTGCTGGTGATGAGCGATGGGAAGGGGCGCTTCAAAACCACGCCCGCGCCGAACGTCACGAGAGAGGCCGTCGCCGCGCAGTTTCTCGATTATGACAACGACGGGTTGCTCGACCTCTTGACGTTGACGCGCGACGGCTTACGCATCTGCCGCAATGTGGGCGTGAGTTGGGCGGACGTGAGCGAGCACGCGCTGGCGCAGGCGCTGCGATCCGACAATTCGATTGTCGCGTTGCACGGCTCGCGCGTCCTCGTTTCAGGAGACATCGACGGCGACGGCGACACGGATTTCATCATCAGAGACGCGACGGGACGCTTGCGCTTCGGGCGCAACGAGGGCGGCAATCGCAATCGCTCGCTCGCCGTGCGGCTGGCGGGGCGCGTGAGCAACCGCGGCGGCGTGGAGTCGAAGGTTGAAATGCGCGCGGGCAGCCTGTGGCAGAAGTTGGAAGTTTACGCGGCCACCCCCGCGCCCGCGCCCGCCGACATCGTTTTCGGCCTGGGGCGGCGCGAGCGCGCAGACGCGGTGCGCGTGCTGTGGCCTTCGGGCACGGTGCAATCGGAGACGGAGTTTCCGGTGGCGTCGGCGGGCATCGTGGGTGAAAGGCCGAAGGGCGAGCCACGCGCCGGGGCGGCGGCCGCCGCGAACGCGGCCTTGACGGTGACGGAGCTTGACCGCAAGCCCTCTTCGTGCCCGTACCTGTTCGCCTGGAACGGCGAGCGTTTCGAGTTCATCACGGACTTCATGGGCGGCGGCGAACTCGGCTACTGGATCGCGCCGGGCGTGCGCGCCGCGCCCGACCCGGATGAATACGTGCGTATCCGCGGCGACCAGTTGAAGCCGCGCGACGGGCGTTACGAGTTGCGCGTGACGAACGAACTCGAAGAAGTGCTGTTCCTGGACAAGCTGCAACTCGTCGCCGTCGCGCACCCGGAAGGCGCGGAAATTTATCCCGGCGAGGGACTCGGCAGCCCGCTCGCCTCGAAGTTTCAATTGTTCGCCACGCGCGCGGCGCGTCCTCCCGCGCGCGCCTTCGATGAACACGGCCATGACGTAGGCGCGCGCATCGCACGACTCGACCGCACTTACCCCGACGACTTCTCGCTCGCCTCCGTTCGCGGCTACGCCGCCGAGCACACGCTGACGCTCGATCTCGGCGCGGGCGAACGCGCGCCACTGAGCGCACGGAAGGGAAGCGCGCCGGAGACCAATAGAGAGACGAAGGCTGCGGCCACGGCTGCGGCCACGGCTGCGGGGCGAGAGCGCACGACGCTCCTGCTCACGGGTTGGACGGATTACGCTTTTTCGAGCGACAACGTGGCCGCCGCGCAGCGCGGCCAGAGCCTGCGCCCGCCCGCGCTGCAAGTGAGAGACGCGCGCGGCCGCTGGCGCACAATCGTCGAAAATATCGGCGTGCCCGTCGGCCGCCCGCAGACAATCGTCGTCGATCTCACGGGGAAATTTCTCTCGCGCCGGCGCGAAGTGCGCATCGTCACGAACATGCGCATCTACTGGGATCAAATTCTGTTTGAAACTTCGCCCGCGCCGCCCGCGCCCACGCAACTGACGCGGCTCGATGCCACGCGCGCGGATTTGCGCTGGCGCGGCTTCTCGGCGCAAACGTCGCCCGACGGGCGCGAGCCTTACCTCTACGATTACACGCGCGTGGCGACCGTGTCGCCGTGGAAAGTCTTCATGGGTCGATACACGCGCGAGGGCGACGTGCGCGAGTTGGTGCGCGGGGCTGACGACATGTTCGTCATCTCGCGCCCCGGCGACGAGTTGACGCTCTCTTTCGACGCGGACGCTCTCGCGCCCCTGCCGCACGGCTGGACGCGCACCTTCCTGCTCTACACCGACGGTTACAGCAAGGAGATGGACATCAACTCGGCCAGCCCCGAACAGGTCGCGCCGCTCCCCTTCCGGCGCATGAGCGAATACCCTTACAAGTGGCCGGAAGCGTATCCGCAAACGCCCGCGCATCTCGACTATCTCGAACGCTACAACACGCGCATCGTCAGTGCGCCGCTACCTCAACTGATAGGGGAAAGGGAAAGGGGGCAGGGGGAAAGGTAAAGAGATGCCGAAGGGCGTACTTTCTTTCCTTTACCCTTTGCCCCTTCCCCTTTACCCAAATGCTTTTATGAATCACATACGTTATTCCGTGGCCGCCTGCCAGACGGATCAGCCGAACCCTACAGAGCGGCGCGAGATGCGGCGCAACACCGAGCGGATGTTGTCGCTCGTGGATTCGGCCGTGGCGGGCGCGGCTCCGTTTCTGCCGGTGCGGCTCGTTGTCTTCCCGGAGTTTGCGCACGCCGCGCCGGTCTTCCCGACGCTCGAAGAACTGCGCCGGAAACTCGCCGTGCCCATCCCGAACGAGCACACCGAACTGTTGACGCAAAAGGCGCGCGAGCACAACATCTACATCCAGAGCGGCTCCATGCTCGAAGTCGATCCGAAGTGGCCTGCGGCCGTCTTCAACACGACCTGTCTCATCGGGCCTGAAGGCATCCTCTACAAATACCGCAAGGTGAACACGTGGATTCCTTACGAGGTACACACCAGCCCGCACGACCTCGCCGATTACGACGAACCGCTCTTTCCCGTGGCCGACACGGAGATCGGCCGCATCGGCTGCGCCATCTGTTACGACTGGCTGTTTCCCGAAGCCATCCGCCAGCTCGCCATGAACGGCGCGGAAGTTTTGCTGCGCGTCTCCGCTTACATGGATCCGTGGGGCGCGACCGAGCCGTTGGACTGGTGGACGATCATCAACCGCTGCCGCGCACTGGAGAACACGGCCTACGTCGTGGCCGCCAATCAGGGCGCGAGTCTCAGGCACTACCCGCCGTATTCATGGCCGGGCGGCAGTCAGGTGGTTGATTTCGACGGGCGGCTGCTGGCACAGGCCTCGCCGGGGCCTGGCGAGCGCATCGTCGTCGCGCCCGTGGACATCTCCGCGCTCCGGCACGAACGCGCCGCGCGCCGCGGCCACCACATGCTCGCGCACCTGCGCACGGAGGCTTATCCCGTCTACTCGGCGCACGTCTACCCGCCAACCCGCCCCGAGAGAGCGGCCGGAGAGGACGCGCCGCTCTCCTACGAGACGAACAACGAGTTGATCGAAGAGTCGAAGCGCGGGCTGGATTCCGTCGGGCGCGAAGAGGTCTTAGAAGAGGTCTGATAGGACTTAAACGCCCCCGTCCGGCGTCGCTGCGCGGCTTTTGCGTGCGGCGTCCGACGCGCGTCGCGCGTATGGTCGCGCCGCCCGCCATTAAGCATTGGGAGCACGCATACATGTCGCGCGGTCGATTTTTACGCCGCGTCTAAAATCAAATGTCAGGGAGTTGTTATGGGAAGCACGGGAAAATTGTCGGTGTTGCTCCTGGCGCTGCTCGCCGTCGGAGCAACGGGCGTCGGCGGTAGCCGCCTCATGCGCGCGGAAGCGAGCGGCGGCGCGCAGAAGAAACCGGCGGGCGGCGAACCGGCGGCCGCGAAAGTTTTGTACACGCAAAATTGCACGCGCTGCCACGGTGCGGACGGGCGCGCCGAGACGCCGATGGGCAAGGCCTTCGCCGCGACGAATTTCACCGATGCCAACTGGTGGAAGCGAGAGCGGCCTTCCGACAAACGCCTGACCGCTTCCATCCGCGACGGCCGCGAGGACATGCCGCCCTTCGGCCAGAACCTCTCCAAAAAAGAGATCGCCGCGCTCGCCGCTTACGTGCGCACGTTCAAAGGCAAGTAATCGACACCAGCCCTCTCCGACGTTTCGAAGCACGAGGCCGGCAACATGCCGCACACAAAGTCCGCACCGTTTTCGCCACGCCGTTTCGCCCTCGCCCTCGTCGCGCTCTCGTTTCTGGCCGCCGCCGCGCACGCGCAAAAGGCTCCCGCTCCCTCCGTCTCGAAAGTCGAACCGCCTTCGTGGTGGGCGGCGCACACGATCAACCCCGTGCGCCTCTGCTCGTGCGCGGCGCGAATTTGCACGGTGCGCGCGTCGCGCCCGGGCGCGGTCAGGGAAAATGCCGTGGGAATGATCACTTTTGCAGTGCCGGCGCGGACGGCGGTCGCCTTCAAAGTGCAGACGCTCACGACTGTCGATACCCACGAATAGCCGGTTCATTACGCTTGATGATAAAGCGGCCTCTGTTGTAAAAGTAGTGTCAAGCGAGACATCGGGAAATAGCTCTGTCCATCTCCACAGTTGAGGAATTCGTCTGTGAGTTTTTCACGTTCGAGCGGCGTCCTGCTGCATCCGACCAGCCTGCCGGGGCGTTACGGCGTCGGCGACCTGGGCGAAGAGGCTCAGCGCTTCATAGATTTTCTCGCCGCGAGCGGGCAGACGCTCTGGCAGGTTCTCCCGCTCGGCCCCACGGGCTACGGCGATTCACCTTACCAGTCCTTCTCGGCCTTCGCCGGCAACACACTGCTCGTCAGCCCCGACCGCCTCGTCTCCGAAGGTTTGCTCGACGCGCACGACCTCGCCGACCCGCCCGCATTTTCTCCCGAGCGCGTAGACTTCGGCGCGGCCATCGAGTTCAAAAACAAACTGCTCCGCCGGGCGTTTGAAAATTTTCGCCGTGCGACCGACACGTCCCTGCGCGGCGCGTTCGAGGATTTCAGCCGCCGCGAAGCCGCCTGGCTCGACGACTATGCGCTCTACCGCGCGATGAAAGACGCGCGCAGTGGTGTGGCGTGGAACCGTTGGGAGCCGCCGATGGTCAGGCGCGACCCGCAAGCCCTCGCCGCCGCGCGCGAAGGCCTCGCCGAACAGGTGAGCGCGCAGAAGTTCTATCAATTCCTCTTCTTCAAACAGTGGCACGCGCTCAAGCGTTACGCGAACGAGCGGGGCGTCTCCGTCATCGGCGACATCCCGATCTTCGTCGCGCACGATTCGGCCGACGTGTGGACGCACCCGCACCTCTTCAAGTTGAAGGAGGACGGCAGCCCGCGCGTCGTGGCTGGCGTGCCGCCCGATTACTTCAGCGCGACCGGCCAACTCTGGGGCAACCCGCTCTATGATTGGGAGCGGCTCGGCGCAGAAGATTTCCGCTGGTGGATCGCGCGCGTCAGCGCGATGCTGCGCATGGTGGACATCCTGCGCATCGATCACTTCCGCGGATTCGCCGCGAGTTGGGAAATACCGGGCGGCGACACGACCGCCGAGCGCGGCCAATGGGTCGACGCGCCGGGGCGCGAACTCTTCGAGGCCATCAAGCGCGCCCTCGGCACGCTCCCCATCCTCGCCGAAGACCTCGGCGTCATCACGCCCGACGTGGAAGCTTTGCGCGACGACTTCAACTTTCCCGGCATGCGCATCCTCCAGTTCGCCTTCGGCGGCGACACTAGGAACACAGACCTGCCGCACAACTACCACCGCGACGTCGCCGTCTATACCGGCACGCACGACAACGACACGACCGTCGGCTGGTTCACCTCACCGCCGGGGATGAATTCGACCCGCACGCCCGCCGAGATCGAACGCGAGCGCAAATTCTGTCTCGACTATCTCAACGCGGACGGCCGCGAGATTCACTGGGACTTCATCCGCGCCGTCCTCGCCTCCGTCGGCAACATCGCCATCATCCCGCTCCAGGACATCCTCGGCCTCGGCAACGACGCGCGCATGAATCTCCCCAACAGCACGAGCGGCAACTGGTCTTGGCGCTACGCGCCCGGCGCGCTCGACGGCGACCTGCGCGAACGCCTCAAGGCCTTAACCGAACTCTACGGGCGCAACCTGAAAGTCGAAGCCGGCGCTCCGAAGCCGGACGAACACTAACGCTGATTGTCGTCGCCGCCGTGGAGTGCCTGGAGAAGCTGTGAGGAGGATAAACGTTAAGCATCGTCGTCGCCTGTGGGTTAATCAACGTGAGTTCACTGATCGAACCGGAATTGGTCGCACGCGCGCGGCAGGCATCTTCAACGCCGCGTGACTTCTCGAAAGAGACGGCGCGCCGCACGCCCGCCTGGGTGCGGGACGGCGTGGTCTATGAAATCTTCCCGCGTAACTTTTCGCCGCAGGGGAATTTCGACGGCGTGACCGCCGAACTCGACCGCCTGAAACAACTCGGCGTCGACATCCTCTGGCTGATGCCGATTCACCCTACGGGGCGCGAGCGCGCGAAAGGCACCATCGGCAGCCCCTACGCGGTGCGCGATTATTACGCCGTCAACCCCGATTACGGCACGCCCGCCGACTTCAAACGTCTCGTCTCGGAAGCGCACCGGCGCGGCCTCAAAGTGATCATAGACATCGTGGCGAACCACACCTCCTGGGACAGCGTGTTGATCGGTAAGCCTGATTTTTACACGCGCGACGCGGCGGGCAAGATCATCCCGCCCGTCGCCGACTGGGCGGACGTGGCCGATCTCAACTACGACAACCCCACGTTGCGCGCCTACATGACCGACGTGCTCAAGTTCTGGCTGCGCGAATACGACCTCGACGGCTTTCGCTGCGACGTGGCCGGGATGGTGCCCACGGATTTCTGGGAAGCGGCGCGCGCCGAGCTTGAGCGCGTCAAGCCGGACATCTTCCTGCTCGCCGAATGGCACGAACCGGAGTTGTTGATTAAAGCCTTCGACGCGGACTACTCGTGGCCGCTGCACCACGCCATGTCGGACGTGCTCATGGGCACTCAGCCCGCGACGCGCGTGCGCGCCGCCTGGGAAGAGGAGCGAGCGAAGTGGCCGCGGGGCGCTCTGCACCTGCGCTTCTCCGATAACCACGACGAGCGACGCGCCATCGCGCGCTTCGGCGAACGCGCCGCCCTCGCCGCCTCCGCACTGATGTTCACTCTGGACGGCCTGCCGCTCGTCTACAACGGCATGGAAGTGGGCGACACCACCGAATCGGGCGCGCCCGCGCTGTTCGAGCGGCTGCCGATTTTCTGGCGGATCGCCGAGCGGCGACCGGAGTTTCCGCGCTTCTACAAACAGATCATCGAACTCAGGCGCGGGAGCCTCGCGCTCAGGCGCGGCGCGCTTGAGTGGCTGCGCAACTCCGACGAGGCGCGCGTCGTCACCTACCTGCGCCGCGCGGGCGAAGAGGAGATGCTCATTGCGATCAACTTCTCGAACCGCCCCTTCGCGGGCACGGTTGAATTTGCGTTCGGCGCGGCGTTCGCGGACGTAACGCCCGACCTCGCGCCGCCGCTCCCGCCCGATGCGCCCGCGCCCGAACACAGACCGCGCGCGCGCACCGTCGGCCTCCCGGCGCTCGCGCTCGACGCCTGGGGCTATCGCATCTTCCGGCGCGCGACGAAGTAGTGCGGGCGCATTTTTGTCTGGTGTGCGAGGCCGGCGGAGATTAACCGCCGGCCTCCTGCCGTCAGGGATTGACAGTCAGGCTCCTGCCGTCAGGGATTGACGGCCAGCCTCTTGCCGCCCGCGATTGCCCGCCCGGTTCTTGCCGCCTGCGGTTGACGCCGGCCTTTACCGTTGGAGACGAAGACCGGCGAGACGCATGGCGCGCAGTGCGGCGAGCGACGGCTGACGAAAACGGGGGAGCTATCCGGCCGGCGGAAAGCATCACCGGCGCGGGAAAAATTCAATGGAAATCTTCGCCCCGCCTTGCTAAGCTAAGGTCATCGATCAGACAGTTTTATTTTTACTGATCCGTCGGACGGCGAGAAACCGCGTTTTGCGGTCTCGACGCCTCCGCCCGTCTTATCACCTCTATATCGCGCCCGCGCGCTTCAATTCTTCCGGCCGCGGCGCGTTCACAAAAGAAGGAGCTTGATTGATGCAGAGACGCAAACTTTTCATGTTGCTCGGGATCGTGTTGTTGCTGGCCGCCGCGTGCACGAGCGAAGGCGGCGGCACGGGCGGCGGAGGCAACGCCGGGAGCGCGGGCGGCGGGCGCGCGGAGGCGCGCCGGAAGAAAGGGCCGAACGACAAAATCTTCATCGGCTTTTTGATGGACACGCTCAAGGAGGAACGCTGGCAGCGCGACAAGGATTTGGTGGAGCGGCGCGCGCAGGAAGTCGGGGCGCAACTCTCCGTGCAGGTGGCGAACGGCGACGACAATCTGCAGATCAAACAGGCCGAGAATTTGCTCTCGCAAAACGTGGACGTGCTTATCGTCGTGCCGCACAACGGCGAGATCGCCGCGACCATCGTCGAAATGGCGCACCGCGAGGGCGTGCCCGTCATCAGCTACGACCGCCTGATCAGGAACGCCGACGTGGATCACTACGTCTCGCATCAGGTCGTCAAGATCGGCGAGTTGCAGGCCGACTACATCCTCAAGCGCGCCCCGAAGGGCAATTACATCATCGTGCAAGGCTCGGCCACGGACAACAACGCGCGCCTGCTGCACGAGGGGCAAATGAACGTCCTGAAACCCGCCGTCGAACGCGGCGACATCCGTGTCGTCGTGGATCAACCGGCGCGGGAGTGGCTGGCGAGCGCAGCCCTGGACATCGTGGAGAACGCGCTGACGCAGGTCAATAACGATGTCGTCGCCGTCGTCGCCGCCAACGACGGCACGGCGCGCGGCGCGATCCAGGCGCTCGACGGGCAGCGGCTCGCGGGCAAAGTTCTCGTCTCCGGTCAGGATGCAGACCTCGCCTCGCTCCAACTCATCGTCGAGGGCAAGCAGACCATGACCATCTACAAGCCGCTCCAGCCGCTCGCCTACGGCGCGGTTGACGCCGCGCTGAAACTCGCGCGCGGCGAAACCGTGCAGACGAACGACACGGTTGATAACGGCCGCAAGAAAGTGCCCTCGATGCTCTACGAGCCGCTCGCGGTGGACAAAAACAACATCGGCATTATCGTCAGGGACGGCTACCAGTCGCGCGAAAAAATCTGCGAGAAGATGCCCGCCGACCAGTGCCCGAAAATGGAGACGACGGGCGCGGTCGGGCAGTAGTAAACCCTTAAGCGCCCCGTGAGCGGAAGGCGGACGCGCGCGCAAACGCGGCGCGGCCACCGCCATCGCCAACAGCCCGGATGCGAGAGTTACGGGCGGCGCGCAAATAACACGGCGAGGCGGATGGCGAAACCAGGTGTGGAGGCTGAACTTGATGGAAGAAATTCGCGAGGCGATCAGGCGCACCAATCTGAAGTTTGCCGAACTGTTCAAACGCGGCGACGCGGCGGGCGTGGCCGCGCTCTACACGCCGGACGCGAGCCTGATGCCGCCGGGCGTCCCGCTGATGCGCGGCACGGAGGCGATAGAGGCTTTCTGGCGGGGCGCCATGAACCACGGCGTGACGGGGGCGACGCTCGAAACGATAGAGGTGGAGACGAGCGGCGGCACGCTCGCGGCGGAGATGGGGCGGTTCACGCTTGAGATGGATGCGCCGCCGGGCGGCGAGCGCGCGACGCAGACCGGCAAGTACATCGTGCTCTGGAAACTGGAGGGCGATACGTGGAAACTGCACGCCGACATCTGGAACGGGGACGCGCCCGCACGCCGCGACTGATGCGAAAGAGATGACGAACACGACGCACCCCGACGAAGCTCGCGCCGCGCCCTTCCTGGAGATGCGCGACATCACGAAGACCTTCCCCGGCGTGCGCGCGCTCGACGGCGTGACGTTCGATCTCAGGCGCGGAGAGTTTCACGCGCTCGTCGGCGAAAACGGCGCGGGCAAGTCCACGCTGATGAAGATACTCGGCGGCGTCTATCCTTACCCGGAATACGGCGGCGAAATTCGCATTGAAGGCGCGACCCGGCGGTTCGGCGGCGTGCGCGACGCGGAGGCCGCGGGCATTGCCGTCATCTACCAGGAACTCTCGCTCGTCAAAGAGATGACCATCGGCGAGAACATCTTTCTGGGGCGGGAGCCGCGCCGCTTCGGCATCATTCGCTGGGACGAACTCTACGCCCGCGCGCGCCGTCTGCTGGCAGACCTGCGCCTCCCGCTCGACCCGCGCACGCCCATCCGCAACCTCGGCATCGGCCAGCAGCAACTCGTGGAAATCGCCAAAGCCCTCTCGCACGAAGCGCGCCTGCTCGTCCTCGACGAGCCAACGGCCGCGCTCACCGAGGCGGAGGTCGAAATACTCTTCCGCATACTCGACGATCTCCGGCGCACGCGCGGCGTCGGCATGATCTACATCTCGCACAAACTGGGCGAGGTGTTTCGCCTGAGCGACCGCATCACGGTGCTGCGCGACGGCCGCACGGTCGGGACTGCGGCGGCCGGCACGCTCGATGAGCGCGGCGTCATCGCGCGCATGGTCGGGCGCGAGGTGGGAGAAATTTTCCCCGTGCCGGAGCACGCGCCCGGGGGCGACGTGATGTTCGAGGCGAAGGGCATCACGGTCGCAGACCCGCACGTTTCAGGGAAGCTGCTGGTTGACGGCGTGAGCTTCTCGGTGCGGCGCGGCGAGGTGCTGGGCGTGGCGGGTTTGATGGGCGCGGGGCGCAGCGATCTGCTGATGGCGATCTTCGGCGCGCACGCCGGGCGCACGTCGGGCGAGGTGCGCGTGGAGGGGCGGCGCGTCCAAATCGAAAGCCCCGCGGACGCCATCCGGCACGGCCTCGGCTTCGTCACGGAAGACCGCAAACGCTTCGGCCTCGTGCTCGACCAGACGATCCTGAACAACATGACGCTCGCCGGGCTGGCGCGCATCTCCGGCCGTTTCGTCACGAACGTCGACCGCGAGGCGGCCGAAGGCAAGCGCGCGATGAGAGAGCTGCGCGTCAAGGCCAACTCGGTCTTCACCGTCGCGGGCACGCTCTCGGGCGGCAATCAGCAGAAGGTCGTGCTCGCCAAGTGGTTGTTGACGAACCCGCGCGTGCTTTTTCTGGACGAGCCGACGCGCGGCATCGACGTCGGCGCGAAGCAGGAAATCTACGCGCAGATCAACGCGATGGCGAAGTCCGGCCTCGCCATCGTGCTCGTCTCCTCGGAGTTGCCGGAAGTGCTCGGCCTCTCCGACCGCGTGCTCGTCCTGCACGAAGGGCGAGTGACGGGCGAGTTCACGCGCGGCGGCGCGACGCCGGAAACGGTCATGGCCTGCGCGACCGGCCACGTACAAACAACGATGAAGGCGGAACGATGAACGATGAACGAAGAAAGCGAACACGATTTACGGATTCGCACCAGGAAGTTCGCCCTTCGCGTTATTCGTTTGTACACATCGTTGCCTAAAACAACTGAAGCCCAAGTTATCGGCAAGCAGGTTTTAAGGAGTGGCACTTCGGTTGGCGCACACTACCGGGAAGCCCGACGCGCGCGATCAACCGCAGAGTTTATAAGCAAAGTTGAAGGAGGGCTGCAAGAGCTTGAGGAAACAATTTATTGGCTGGAATTACTAAGTGATGGCGGGATCGTTTCGCCACAGCGGCTGGAGAATTTACATCATGAGGCCGATGAGTTGATGGCTATTCTGGTCTCATCCGTTAAAACCGCTAAACGAGGGAAATGATTAAAGTAGTATTTGAAGTTGATGTTTTTGTTCATCGTTCATCGTTCCGCCTTCATCATTTTCTAAGAGGTTTCCTATGAGCCAACAAGCAAATGAGCCGGCGGTTGATCGCCCGCCGGTCAACGCCGACATGACGCCGGATGCGGGCGGGGGCGCAGAGTTGACGCGGCAGACGCGCATCGGCGGTTTCAAAATTCCGACCGACGCCTTGCGCACCTACACCATGCTCTTCGCGCTCATCGCCATCTGGGTCTTCTTTCAATGGGCGACGAGGAGCGACGCTAACCCTTACGGGCTATTCCTCACCCCGCGCAACTTCTCGAACCTGATGCGACAGACGGCCGTGACGGGCGTGCTCGCCGTCGGGATGTTGATGGTCATCGTGACGGGGAATATCGACCTGTCGGTCGGTTCGCTCGTCGGCTTTATCGGCGGCGTGGCGGCGCGTGCGCAGGGCGCGGAGGGTTGGGAAATTGCGGCGACCGTCGCGGCCGCGCTCGTCGTTGCCGTCGGCGTGGCGCAGGCGCAGGGCGCGCTCGTCGCTTACGCGAACATCCCGGCCTTCATCGTCACGCTCGGCGGGTTGCTGGCATGGCGGGGCGTCGTGCTGGGGATGACGAAGGGCGAGACGATCCCGATCACGCTGACGGGCTTCAAGGCCATCGGGCAGCAGTTCGTCACACGCCCGGCCGGCTGGACGCTCGCGCTCGTCGCCGTCGCGGTCATCGTGTGGATGAACATCAGGCGTCACCGCGTGCGCCAGCGTTACGGGTTGGGAGGGGCGAGCAGGTTGAATCTCGTGCTCCGCATCGTGCTGCCGTCAATCATCGTGCTGCTGTTCATCGGATACATGAACGCTTCCGAGGGAATGCCGATCCCGGTCGTCATATTGATCGTCGTCGCGCTCGCGGGCGCGTTCCTCACGCAGAACACGACTTTCGGCCGCTACCTCTACGCCATCGGCGGCAACCCGGACGCCGCGCGCCTCTCCGGCATCAACGTGCGCAATCACGTCTGGGCGGTCTTCTGCATCATGGGCGCGCTGGCGGGCGTGGCCTCGCTCATCTACACGGCGCGCGTCGGGAGCGCGTCGCCGGACGCGGGAAATTTGCTCGAACTCGACGCCATCGCCGCCTGCGTTATCGGCGGGACTAGTTTGATGGGCGGGCGCGGGACGGTCTTCGGCGCGTGCCTCGGCGCGCTCTTTATGGCGAGTCTGGACAACGGCATGTCGCTGCTGGACGTGAGACCTTATTTGCAGGACATCATCACGGGCGCGA
>DASQLU010000071.1:0-60077 GCA_035645855.1 Pyrinomonadaceae bacterium | reverse complement strand
ATCGAGATGATGAAGAAGACGGCGGCCAAAACGTGCGTGACCATCGCGCCGTTTTCGCCGAGCCGGCCGTTCCGGTCGGCGAGCGAAACCGCCAGTTCAACCGCGAGCAGCCCGAACAGCGTGGTGAACTTGATGACGGGGTTGAGCGCGACCGACGAAGTATCCTTGAACGGATCGCCGACCGTGTCGCCCACGACCGCCGCATCGTGCAGGGGCGTGCCCTTGGCCTTGAGTTCGACCTCGATGATCTTCTTGGCGTTGTCCCACGCGCCGCCGGCGTTCGCCATGAAGATGGCCTGATAGAGACCGAAGACGGCGATGGACATGAGATAGCCGATGAAGAAGAACGGCTCGACGAAGGCGAAGGCGAGCGTCGAGAAGAAGACCGTCAGGAAGATGTTGAACATGCCCTTCTGCGCGTACTTCGTGCAGATTTCCACGACCTTCTTGCTGTCCTCGGCCGACGCCTTCGTGACGCCTTCGAGCCGGATGTTGGCCTTGATGAATTCGACCGCGCGATACGCGCCCGTCGTCACGGCCTGAATCGACGCGCCCGTGAACCAGTAGATGATCGCGCCGCCCGTGATCAGGCCGAGCACGAAGGGAGCGTGCAGGAGCGAGAGGTTCTGGACGTTCGTGGTCAACCCGGCGGTGAGCGCGATGATGATCGAGAAGATCATCGTCGTCGCGCCGACGACGGCCGTGCCGATCAAAACCGGCTTCGCGGTCGCCTTGAAGGTGTTGCCCGCGCCGTCGTTCTCTTCCAGCAGGTGCTTGGCGCGCTCGAAGTTGACGTTAACGCCGAAGTCGCGTTTGAGGTTTGCTTCGATGTTCGGCTCCGTTTCGATGAGCGAGAGTTCGTAGACCGACTGCGCGTTGTCCGTGACGGGGCCGTAGGAATCGACCGCGATGGTGACGGGTCCCATGCCGAGGAAGCCGAAGGCGACGAGGCCGAAGGCGAAGACCGCCGGGGCGACCATCAGCGCGCCGAGTCCCATCAGGCTGAAGTAGTAGGCGATGGACATCAAGGCGACGATGCTGATGCCGAGCCAGTAGCCGGAGAAGTTGCCCGCCACGAGGCCGGACAGGATGTTCAGCGACGCGCCGCCCTCGCGCGACGACGTGACGACTTCCTTGACGTGCCCCGATTCGGTCGAGGTGAAGACCTTGACGAGTTCGGGGATGACCGCGCCCGCGAGCGTGCCGCAGGAGATGATCGCCCCCAGTTTCCACCAGAGCGTGTTGTCGGCCGCCGGGCCGAGGACGGGGACGATCAGGTAGGAGACGACGAAGGTGAGCACGACCGAGATGATCGAGGTGATCCAGACGAGCGACGTGAGCGGAGCCTCGAAGTTCATCCGGTCGGCCGTGCCGTAACGCGATTTGGCGATTGCTTCGTTGATGAAGTAGGAGAGCGCGCTGGCGACGATCATCATCACGCGCATGACGAAAATCCACACCAGGAGTTGCACCTGCACGGTCGCATCGGGCACGGCCAGCAGAATAAAGGTGATGAGCGCGACGCCCGTCACGCCGTAGGTCTCGAAGCCGTCGGCCGAGGGGCCAACCGAGTCGCCCGCGTTGTCGCCCGTGCAGTCGGCGATGACGCCGGGGTTGCGCGCGTCGTCTTCCTTGATCTTGAAAGCGATCTTCATCAAGTCCGCGCCGATGTCGGCGATCTTGGTGAAGATGCCGCCCGCGATGCGGAGCGCGGCCGCGCCGAGAGATTCGCCGATGGCGAAACCGATGAAGCAGACCCCGGCGTAATCGCGCGGGATGAAGAGCAGGATGCAGAGCATGATCAGCAGTTCGACCGAGATGAGCATCATGCCGATGGACATGCCCGCTTTGAGCGGGATGGCGTAGATCGGGTAGGGGCGGCCTTCGAGCGACGCGAACGCGGTGCGCGAATTGGCAAACGTGTTGACGCGGATGCCGAACCACGCGACACCGTAACTACCGGCGATGCCGACGAGGCTGAAGAACAGGATGACCATTACCTTGAAGGCGGGGAGTCCGTGTTCGAGTGCGCCTGTCGCGGCGTCAACCGTCGTGGCGAGGAATCCGAAATAGATGGCGGTGATGGCTCCGATGAAGAGCCACAGGATCATGATGAACTTGCCCTGCGTGCCCAGATAAGTTTGACAGGTCGCGTAGATGAGTTCGGAAATCTCCCGCATGGACTTGTGGACGGGCAGATTCTTCAACTGCTTGTAGATGACGAGGCCGAACAGCAGGCCGAGCGCGCAGACGACGAGGCCGAGCAGCAGGAGCGTGTGGCCGTCAATGCCGCCCAGGAATTCGACGCGCGAGAGGTCGGGCAGGACGAGGTTGGCCTCGCCGCCCCCACGGTGCTGCGGCGCGACGGCCTGCGCGGATGCGCCCGTGCCGCGCGACTCCGGCGGCGCGGCGTGCGACTGCGCCGGCGTCGCTGATGCCAGGATGCCGATGGCGACCACGCTCGCCGCCGCCAGCGACAATGCGCGCCCCCGCGCCGTCCAGTCACCACCCTTAAAAAGTTTGTGAATGAGAGCGGCAGTGCAGCCGAGCGCGGCCAGGCTGAGCGCAAACATCAGTATCGTTTGAAAATCCACGTTTACAAAATTCCTTTCTGTTCAATCGCCGTCCGTCGCTAGACGTGCGCCCGCGTCTCATCGTTTGAAGATGAGACGCGGGCGCAACGTGAGAATTATGTGCGACGGATAACCGATTGCCGACAACTGACAATTTTTATCGAATAAACCACGGAGCCAGCACGAGGCTGACGACCGACATCAACTTGATCAGGATGTTGAGCGACGGCCCCGAAGTGTCTTTGAACGGATCGCCCACCGTGTCGCCGACGACCGCCGCCTTGTGCGGGTCGGAGCCCTTGCCGCCGTGCGCGCCGCCTTCGATGTACTTCTTGGCGTTGTCCCACGCGCCGCCCGCGTTCGCCATGAACAGCGCGAGCATCACGCCGGTCACGGTCGCGCCCGCGAGCAGCCCGCCGAGCGCCTCGACGCCGATCAGCTTGCCGACGATGATCGGCACGGCCACCGCGCTCACGCCCGGCACGATCATCTCGCGCAGCGCCGCGCGCGTCGAGATGTCCACGCAGCGCGCCGAGTCGGGGACGACGCCCGGCAGTCCCTCGCGCAAGCCGGGGATGTCGCGGAACTGGCGGCGCACCTCCTCGACCATCCCCTGCGCCGCGCGGCCGACCGCCGTCATCGTGCTCGCGCCGATGAAGAACGGCATCACGCCGCCGAGGAAGAGTCCGATGACGACCAGCGGGTTGATGAGGTCAAGCCCGGTCGTGCCGAGGCCGACGGCCGAGGAGTAGGCCGAAAAGAGCGCGAGCGCCGTGAGCGCGGCCGAGCCGATGGCGAAACCTTTGCCGATGGCGGCGGTGGTGTTGCCGAGCGCGTCGAGGCCGTCGGTGATCTTGCGCACTTCGGGGCCGAGGTGCGACATCTCCGTGATGCCGCCCGCGTTGTCGGCGATGGGGCCGTAGGCGTCAACGGACATCGTCACGCCGACGGTCGCCAGCATGCCGACCGCCGCGATGCCGATGCCGTAGAGTCCCGCGAAGGAGTAGGCCGCGTAGATGGCCGCGCAGATGACGAGGATCGGGTAGATGCAGCTCTGCATGCCGACGGCGAGACCCGCGATGATGTTGGTGGCCGCGCCGGTCTCCGAAGCTTGTGCGATGCGACGGACGGGCTTGGACGAAGTGTAATACTCGGTGATGAGGCCGATCAGGATGCCGGAGAGCGTCCCGGCCACGACCGCCCAGAAGGGGCCGTAGGTGCCGTAGGTGCCGCCGCCGGCCATGCGCTGATCGATAGGGAGCAGTCCCGTCAGGATGTAGGCGAAGACGAGGAACAGCCCGGCCGCGATGAAGGTCGTGCCGCGCAGCGCCGTCGCCGGGTTGCTGCGCTCCAGCAGGCGCATGAAGCCGATGCCGATGACGGAGGCGACGAGGCCGGCGACCGTGTAGCCGATGGGCAGGCTGACGGCGTTGAAGTTGTTGGTGATGAGCGGGCTGGTGGCGGCGATGGCGATGGTCGCGATGATCGCGCCGACGTAAGACTCGAAGATGTCCGCGCCCATGCCCGCCACGTCGCCGACGTTGTCGCCGACGTTATCGGCGATGGTCGCAGGGTTGCGCGGGTCGTCCTCGGGGATGCCGGCCTCGACCTTGCCGACGAGGTCTGCGCCCACGTCCGCCGCCTTCGTGTAGATGCCGCCGCCGACGCGCGCGAAGAGTGCGATGGAGCTAGCCCCCATCGCAAAGCCCGAAATGATCTCGGAGAATTCGCGCCACGACGCGTCGGTCATTACGCGCGACGCCAGCAGGGTGAAGATCGCGCCGATGCCGACGAGGCCGAGGCTCGCCACGCTCAAGCCCATCACGGCACCGCCGTTGAAGGCCACGCGCAGCGCCATGCCCTGCCCCTTGCTGCGCGCCGCCTCGCTCGTGCGGACGTTGGCGCGCGTCGCCGCTTCCATCCCGGCCAGCCCGGCGATGATCGAACAAAGCCCGCCGCCGATGTAGGAGAGCGCGGTGTAGGCGCCGATAGCCCAGAACAGCAAAGCCGCGACGACGAGCAGGAACGGGATGACCACCGTGTACTCGCGTTTAAGGAATGCCATCGACCCGGCATGAATCTGCTCGGCGATGGCGCTCATGGTGCTGTTACCTTCGGGCTGGCGGCGCACCGAAAAATAGGTGAGCACGGCGAGGACGAGGCCGAGAAGTCCGGCCCAGAGAGCGAAGTAGGCGATGTCGGTGATGGCGAGCAGGAGCAGGCCGTTTCCGGCGTGCGGCAGTAGTTCCACGATTGAGTGATTCCTTCCTGTTGTTCGTTGTGGTGTGGGGCGGAAAATTTCCGTGTCGCCCGGCGCGCACTCTGAGCCTGAGCGGACGGCGGCACACAGGAAGCGCGTCCCGTGTCCCACTGCCATCAGCAAGTCGCGCCAAGAAACCGCCATTATTGCGGATTTTCGCCCGAACTGTCCACCGGACGGCGCATACACGCTCCGCCCGCGAGGACAAAGCGTGTGTGCGCCGCACGCCCGCAGCTTTCGTTTGTCTTGTGGAAACTCTGGCCGGACGGCTAACTATCCGGCGGAACGAAACAGGCGCGACACGGCGTGGCTTGCGCACGGTAGCGCGTCCGGTTCAGATTTTGAATTCGAAACTATGATCCGCGAGGAACTCCGACGACATGCGCCCGCCGCTCCTGGCTTCGAGGTTGGGGATCAGCTTTTCGATCTTCTTCATGTGCGCGCGGTCTGTGGCCTTCTTGGACGCGCCCGAGTTGCTGTTAAACCAGAATTTGAACTTGCGCTTGTCGCCCGGTTTCATACGCGCGTCGAAGTACATCTGAATGATGTCGAGGTCTGGGTTGGCGTGCGCGCCGTTGCCGCAGAAGACGTAGTGGTCTGCCGTGACCGCGTCGCAGAACGTTTGGTCTGTGTTGAACTCCGCGCCGTGATGCGGCACTTTGAGGACATCCACGTGCATGCGACCCGCAGCGTCGAGTTTCTTGTAATGATTGAGACCTGCGAGTATGTCTTTGGCGTGGCCGTCGCCGGTAAGCAGGAGCGTCTTCTTCTTCGCGCCCGCGCCCTCTTCGACGAGCAGCATGAGCGACGCCAGATTGGCCGTCGTCACCTTGTCGCGCCGCCCGATCAATTTCTTCACGTCCGCCAGCCCCAGCGCCTTCGCCTCCGCTTCCAGTTCTTCGATCTTGGAATCCAAAACGTTCGCCGACTCGGCGAGCATCGAATCCTTGATGCCCGAGATTTCGTTCGCGACGAGCGAGTCTTCGTCGGCTTTGGCGCGGCGCTGGATGTCGCCGAGGCGGTCGCGATTATTCTTGAGCCACTTGTTCCACTGTTCGCGCAGGTCTTCGAGGTCTTGCTTGAAGGGGCCGATGATGTAGATGGACATGCCTCCCAGTTTGATCGGCGTCTTCGTCTTCTCGCGCACGAGCAGGAGCTTGCGCTCGACGGGCTTTTTGACGGGTTTGTTCAATTCCAACTGGTTGACGGGAATGTTCAACTGTTTCGTCCCGACGCGGCGCGCGAGTTCGAGCGCCTGCGCCTCACTCGTGACGAGGTTCTGATGCACGCGCACGACCGCGTTACTGATTTCCTGCCTCTCGGAGACGACTGCCTTACGGTCAGTGTTGTTGGCCGAGAGGATGACGGCGTTTGCGGCCAGCATGTTCTCGATCTCTCCGGCGTTTTCGCCGATCTGCTCGTGGAAGGCGTTGTGCCAGATGTGTGCGATCTCCGGCGGGCGCGGGAAGGCGGGCGGTTTCCTGGCCTTCTTCTTGCCGCCGTCCTTTTTCGTCTCGTAATCGTGGACGCGCCACTCGACCAGATCGTCCATCATACGCAAGATGCCGGAGATGTGATCGGCATCGATGTGGGAGACGTAAACCAAATCCAGCTTCTTCAAGGCGCTGAGCGTCTCGGCGACGTGTTCGCGGTAAGAGGGGTTCATGCCGCCGTCGATGAGCATGCGCTTGCGATCCGCGCCCGTCAGTAGCAGGCAGTCGCCCTCAGCGGATTGGAAAACTGTGAGCCTCATTTCTTCAACTCCTTTCGGGTATTCACCTTCGACGCTTCGAGGATGCAGGCGGCAGGATCGATCTGACCGAAACCTGCGTCGTTCAGCCACACGTAGCTCGCGCCGGGGAGCGGGCGCGCGGTGCGTTTGATGATGCCCTCGATCTGCGCGGCGGTGAGGTTCTTCTGCGTCGAGAGCATCAGCCCCACGACGCCCGCCACGTAAGGACTCGCCATGCTCGTCCCGGTCATCTCGATCCAGCGTTCGTCGGCACCCGCGAAGCCTTTAGCGGCGACGATGTTCGTGCCGGGCGCGGCCACGTCCGGCTTGTTGCGGTCGTCGCGCGTCGGCCCCTGGCTGCTGGTGATGTTGATGCGCTCGGCGTCCAGATCGAGATTCGCGACCGTGATGACGCGATGCCCGCAGGCGAGCGAGCCGACCGAAGAGTTGTCGACGTTCGAGCGCGCGGAGAAGAAGGAGGGGAAACTCCACCCCTCCTGATCGCCGACGCGCCGCCCGATGGGGCGCGGGTCGTCGCGCTCGATCCAGCCATGATAGCGACCGTCGCGCACCTCCTCGCCGTGCAGCCGCACCGTCCACTGGCCGGCGCGCACGCCGCGCGTCCCGCGCCGCGAAAGAAACGGGCTGAGGTAAATGGCGATGTAGTTTGCGCCGTTGGCCGGATGATAAAGCTCGTTGTAGATGCTGACGAAGGTGCCGTCTTCGAATTGCAGATTCTCGCAGAACTCGCGCGGCGCGACCGGGCCGATCCAGCCGCCGCCCGGCGGGCGCACCGAGACGCCGAAACGATCCTGCGGGTTGTACCAGATTTCGAGTTCGTTCTCGGACACGTCGGCGATGGTGTTGCCGACGACCAGCCACTCGATGTCGGCGTCCAGCCCGCGCGACGGGACGGTGCCGCTCGTGTGGATGCGCCCCATGAAGTAGCTGCGGTCGCCTTCAAAGGCGGGCTTCTCCTGCCCGGCGTTGCCCGCCGCCACCGTGACGCAACGACCGGGCAAAGCCATCGCCGCGTCAATCCAGCGGTTGACCGCGCTCGTCGCGTCGTGCGCATGGCCGTTCGTGCCGAGGCTGATGTTGATCGAGATGGGGAGACGACGCTCTTTTGCCAGCGCGAGCAAATATTCGACGGCGTGGACAACGCGCGTCGAATCGTAGAACGACTGGCGATCATCGAACAACTGACTATCATCCGACTTCTTGCGCGGCAGCGAGACGAGCACGGCGGCGATCTCGGCCTTCGGGCACAGCCCCGCATACTTGCCCGCCGCGATGCTCGCGACATGTGTGCCGTGCGAGCCTTCGACCATCTCTGACTGTCGCGCCAGTTCGTGCGGCGGCACGCCGATCCTGGGCGCGGCCTTGAGCGCGCGGTTGAGGTCTTTTTGGTTGAACTCCGAGCCGTAGTCGAAGGGCGGTTTGTTCGACGGGCTCGGCTGATTTTCGGGGTCGCCGCCTTGATCCCAGATGCGTATGAAGCGCGTCCCGCCTTGAGCGTCTAAGAAATCTTCATGGGCAAAGTCGAACCCCTGCACGTCGATGATGCCGATGAGCACGTTCTGGCCGTACTGGTGGAGGTGCGGGTGTTTGATCCGGCGGGGCTCCGGTTGCTTGTCGATGCGCCGTGGGGATTTGACGGGCGTAGGGTCGATGAGCGGTTCACCGAGTTCGATGTAAGCCACGTCGGGGCGTTCGGCGAGCCGCTTGAGGTCGGAAAGCGTGACGGTGGCGGCGGCAATGTTCGTCTTACGCATGGTCTCGCCCTCCACCTTCAACTTGCCCTTGCCCGCCGCCTGCCGCGAGGTGGCGGGCGGCTTGCCGTCGCCGCCGCGCCCCGTGATGCTGACGGTGTTGTCGTCTGCGTCAATCGTCTCGATGAAGACGTTGACTTTGATCTCTTTGGAAGGCGGGAGCGGCTTAGATTTACCGCCGGTGGGGCGATTCGGCCACTTCTTCGTCGCCTCACCTTTTCCCAGAATCGTGTCGCGTTGCGGCTTCATAGCCTTCAGGCACTTCGCACCCTTCCTGACGGCAACCGAAGAGGCAAACTCCGCGCGCATCACGTTCACTTCCGTGCTGCCGTTCATGATCATGCGTAGCTTCGGCTGGAGCTTGCGCCCGGCAAACTCCTTGTCATCCGGAGAAGATTTCTGCTTTCGATTCGCCATCTCTTTTTCTCCTGTCTCATCAGCGCGGCGTTGCGCACGTTCCCGAATTCACACAGGATCGCCAAACACGCCGCACAGGTTCTTCGTCGCATCAATCGGCCTGGTGTGTATTTGTGCGGACTGCCGGGCGGGATAAGATTCTCGCCAGCGAGGAAGACTGTGTACGCTGCGCACGATATTCCGCGTGTGCGATGCTGTCAATCAAAAAATTCTCGTTTCGCCCTTTTCCTTTCGCCTTGCTTTCACGCTCTCTCCGGCACGAGCGAACTCCTGCGCTCGCCGCGCAGTTTCACGAGGGCGGTGACGGCGAGGTAGGTGGCGAGCAGAACGAGGGCGGCCGAGGCGACGGCGTTGACGAGTTTGATGTCGAAGCCTGCGGAGGCGCGCAAATTTCCGTAGGCGAGCTTGCAGAGTGCCCAGAGCGTGATGGTCAGGACGAAGAGCATCGGGTAGAGCGTGAAAGCGATGCGCTGCCGCGCCTGGTAGAGCCAGACGGTGATGGCGAGCAGGGTGAGCGCGGCGAGCAGTTGGTTCGACGCGCCGAAGAGCGTCCAGAATTCCGTCCACATGCCTTCGCGGGCGTAGATGATGAAGTAGAAGGGCAGGGCGATGGTGAGGAGCGTGCCGGCGAGCGCGCCGAAGCGGCCGCGCCAGCCGAAGAGTTCCTGCACGATGTAGCGGCCGAGGCGCGTGCACACGTCGAGCGTGTCGAAGACGAAGGTGGAGAAGGCCATCGCGCCGAAGGTAACGGCGAACCTGAGATTGTCCGCGCCGATGATGAGCGTCATGAACTGGCCGATGCCGTTGCCGTAGATCGTGCCCGGCGCTTTGCCACGGATGTCCGCGGGCGCGGCGATCATCACCGTCACGAGCGCGATGAGCGCGACGAACCCCTCGGCCAGCATCGCGCCGTAGCCGACCGCCTTGATGTCCGACTCGCGATTAACCTGCTTCGAGGTCGTGCCGGAACAGACGAGACCGTGGAAGCCGGAGCACGCGCCGCACGCAATCGTGACGAAGAGGAAGGGAAAGAGCGTGCCGGTGAGTCCGCCCGTGTCCCAAGACTTGAAGGCCGGTTGCAGGATTTCGTAGCGCCCCGACAAACCGCCGAAGAGGACGCCGACGAGGCCGAGCGCAAGCGCGCTGTAGAGGATGAAACCGCCGAGATAGCCGCGCGGCTGCAAGAGCGCCCAGACGGGCACGACCGAGGCGACGCAGCAATAGAGAAGAATCAGCACGCCCCACGTTTTGTGGTCGAGCAGGAGCGTGGTCGAGACTTTCGTGCCGAGCCACGAGAGCAGGAACGTGGCGGGCACGAAGATGACCGTGACGAGCCAGAGCGGCGGGTTCAGGTAACGCTGCACGACGCCGAGCAGGATCGAGAGCAACAGGTACATGACGCTCGCCGCCGCGACCGCGCCGCCCGCGTTGAAGGCGAGCGCGCCGCCCTGCCGCAGTTCTTCCGTCCCGCTCTTGAAAGTGCCCGCCGTGATGTCCGCGAAAGCGACGATCACGTAGATGAGCGCGATCCAGATGAAGCCCATCATGGCCGCGCCCGCACGACGGCCTAAGTGTTCGCGCGTGATCTCGGCGATGGAGCTTGCGCCGTGGCGGACGCTCGCGGCGAGGCTCGTGAAGTCGTGCACCGCGCCGATGAGGACGACGCCGAAACCGATCCACAGCAGGCACGGCAGCCAGCCGAACGCCTGGCAGGCGAGGATGGGGCCGGCGATGGGGCCGGCGGCGGCGATGGCCGAGAAGTGTTGCGCGAAGAGATAGAAGGGGCGCGTGGGGACGAAATCCACGCCGTCATTGACGGTGTTCGCGGGTGTGGGGCGCGCGTCGTCGAGCACGAACTGGCGCGCGATCCAGTTGCCGTACAGGCGATAGGCGGCGACGAGCAGAATCAAAAATCCGAGCGCGATCAAAGTCAGGCTCATCAGCGAGTCTCCGAATGTGAAAGATAGGTGCGGCGGCGGACGGAAGGCGAAAAAAATTCGGCCTTGAACTTTGGAACGGGCGAGATTATAGAACGAACTTTAGTTCCAGGCTAACAGAGGCCGCCCGCCGGAGGCCTGCCGGAAGAGGAGCGTGAAGACGGCGAGGTAGGCGACGCCGAACGCGAACACGAGCGAGACGGCGCGGCGGCGCACAACGTCCGTGCACCGGCGGCTGACGGAGTAACCGGCGAGCGGCAAAATTTGCAGCGCGTGGAAGCCGAGAAAGCGCACCGCCGCAGACACGGAGAACAACAGTAGGAAACGATGAAGTAGGAACGCGGAACGATGAACTGAAAGCAACTTGTCCTTACTTCATCGTTCCGCGTTCCTACTTCATCGTTATTATTGATGCTCGCTGATGCGTATGCCGCGCGCGGCGAGGGCGGCGACGAACTTGCCGGGCGGCACGACGAGTTCCTGCGGGCGCGCGCCGCGTTCGGTGGTCTCGCCGCGCGCCATCATCTGCGCGATGACGGAGGCGGGAAAGGCCGTGGTGCGCATCATCGCGGAGAGGCCGGTGCGTTCGTCGAAGCGGTCAATGATGTCGTAGCGCAGACGCGCTTCGCGCCCGGCGTTGCGCCCGTGAAAGACGAGACGGATGAGCACCACGTCCGGCTCGCCTGCGGGCAGGCGGCGCGTGAGCAGTTCGCCGAGCAGGCGGCGCGGGCGGACGCGCGCCCCGTCGAGGTCTATCTCTTCGCTCGCGGCGAGTCCGAGTTCGACGAGCAATTTGAATTGTTCGCAGTGGCCGGGATAGCGGATGGTCTTGTAGTCGAGTTCCCGCAGGCGTCCGTGAAAAGTGTCGGGCAGCGTGGACGTGCCGCCGGAGGTCTGGAAGGCTTCCATGCGCTCGAACGGCGCGGGGAACGACAGCGGCTCGATCTCTGTGAGCGATTCGACCTCGACGATCTGCCCGCCGCGAATCACGCGCGCGCGCTCGACGTACTCGTTGATCAGACCTTCGACCGAAAAGATGATCTGATAGTTGAGCGGCGGGCGGGGCTGTTGCGGCAACCCGCCGACGCGAATGTGGATGGCTTCGAGTTGGTCGAAGCGCGCCGCGCCGTGCATGGCGAGGACGGAGACCATGCCGGGGGCGAGGCCGCAGTCGGGGATGATGCTGACGTGAGCCGCGCGCGCCTCCGCGTCGAGCGCGAGTTCGGCGGCGACGACGGAGTTGTTGCCGCCGAGGTCGCAGAAGTGCGCGCGCGCCTCGATGGCGGCGCGCGCCAGTTGCAAATTGTGAAAGTAGGTGACGCAACTGATCACTGCGTCGTGTCCGCGCATCAGCGCAACCGTCCGCGCGTGATCGTTGACATCCACCCCGGCGGGCGCGAGTTTCGCGCTCCCCACGGCGGCCGCGACGGCGCGTGCGCGCTCCGGATCGAGGTCGGCGACGGTGACGGCGCGCACGTCCGCTGAGTTGTGCGCGAGGTCGTAGGCCGCGCCGAGTCCCATGCGTCCCGCGCCGAGTACGAGAATCTTCATAACGTGTACGCCGAGAGAGAGAGCAGCCCGCGCGAACTTATTCGGGCGCGCCGGTCGTCGCGGGGTGGCTCAGTTTGCTGTGGCCGTAGCCGTAAAGGAAATAGAGGACGAGCCCGACGAGCAGCCAGAGACCGAAGCGCGTCCAGTTAGTGATGCCGAGTTCGGTCATCAAATAGGCGCAACTCATCAGCCCCAGAACGGGAATCAGCGTGAGCCGACGCCGGAAACAGAAATAGGTCATGACGAACGCCAGCACGATGAAGGCGTAGAGCGGAATCTTGTGGCGGAACACTTCCCACGCGCCGAGCGTCGGGTCGGCCGGGTCTGTGAAACTGAAGAAGGCGCGCACGCCCTCCGGGTTGAAGTAGAGAAGCGCGCCCCACGCGATAAGGAAGATGGCGGGCACGATGTACCGCGAGTTGATGTAGGGCACGAAGGTGCGCTCGTTCTCGCCTTTTTCCAACCCGCGCGTGTGCGCACCGAGCAGCACACCGCCGCAGACGAGACAGAAGGCAAAGAGCGTCCCGATGCTGGAGAGATCGGTCACTTCCGTCAGATTCATAAAGAGCGACGGGATGGCGACGACGAGGCCGGTGATGATCGTGGAGAACCAGGGCGTCTTGAAGCGCGGGTGGATGCTTGAGAAGATCGGCGGCAGCAGGCCGTCGCGCGACATCGCCATCCAGATGCGCGGCTGTCCGAGTTGGAACACCAGGAGCACCGTCGCAATCGCGATGACGGCGCTAACCGCCACGATGCCGGACATCCACGGCAAATTCGCGCCTTCCGGGCCGAACACGAAGGCCAGCGGGTCGCCCACCTGCAACTGCGTGTAACTGACCATGCCGGTCAGGACAAGGGCGAGGATGATATAGAGCGTCGTGCAGATGATGAGCGAGTAGATCATTGCGCGCGGCAGATCGCGCGTGGGGTTTTTACATTCTTCGGCCGTGGTGGAGAGCGCGTCGAAACCGATGAAGGCGAAGAAGACCGCCGCCACGCCCTTCAGAACGCCGGTCGCCCCGTTCGGCGCAAACGGCGACCAGTTCGCCGGGTTGACGTAGAACGCGCCGAGCACGATGACGAGTAAGATGACGGCCAGCTTCAACGCCACCATCACGTTCGAGGCGCGCTTCGATTCGCGGATGCCCACGTAGACGAGCGCGGTGATGAGGAGGACGATGCCCAGCGCGGGCAAATCGCAGATGAAGGGGATGCCGCCGATGCGCGGCGCGGTCGTCCAGGCGGCGTAAGCCTCCGTCATTCCCTTCGTCACGTCGGGCATCGCTTTGACGGCTTCCAGATTGCTGCCCTGCGAGATGAGTCCGTTGATGGTGTCGTGGCCGCGCGAGGCCGACAGGAAATCCATCGTCAGGTAGGCGGGCACGTCGATGCCGTAGCCGGAGAGCAGCCCCGTGAAGTAATCGCTCCACGAGATGGCGACGGCGATGTTGCCGATGGCGTATTCCATGAGCAAATCCCAGCCGATGATCCACGCGATGAGTTCGCCGAAAGAGGCGTAGGCGTAAGTGTAGGCCGAACCGGCCACCGGAATCTTCGAGGCGAACTCGGCATAACAGAGCGCGGAGAAACCGCAGGCCATCGCCGTGAACATGAAGAGGAATATGACGGCGGGGCCGCCGCTGTGGGCGGCGTTGCCGATCATGGCGAAGATGCCCGCGCCGATGATGGCCGCGATGCCGAGCGACGTGAGATCGAGCACGCCGAGCGTTTTGCGCAGGTGCGGCTCGCCGTCCGACGAGAGGCCGTGGGCGTCGCTGAAACCGAGTTCGGCGTCGCGCTTGATCTGCACGACGCTCTTTTTACGAAACAGGCTTGTGTAGCTCATCTGGGTTTTCCGGTTGAGAAGCGCGCGAATGTTAAGAGCGACCAGCGGGACTGGAAATTGCGCCGCGAAGTCTATCATAAATGCATTGCGGATTTCGGATTGCGGAATGCGGATTAAAGAAAGTAACTGTCTTTCAACCCGCATTCCGCAATCCGAAATCCGCATTTATGATAGACTCCTGCGGCCGAATCCTGATGCTTACATTCAATGCCTGACATGCCGGAAAGTCGTGGCGACCGAGGTCGCGCCCTGCACGAAAATCTCGATACAGCTTACGTCAACCTGGCGGCGCTGTTGCGCTACCTGCAACAGCGCGACTTCACCGGGCGCGTCCACGTCGAGCTGGACGAGTACGACGGCGACATTTATTTGACGGCGCGCGAGGCCGTCAATGCGCGCGAAAGGGATCATGTGACGGGGCGCGAGGACGTGGGACAGTCGGCCTTGCAGCGCATCCTCGTGCGCGCGAGCGAGCCGGGCGGGCGCGTCAGCGTCTATGAAGGCGGGGGCGGCGGAGCGTCGGACGCCGCGCAGGCGCGCGCGGGCGTAGCGTCGGCGGCGGGCGCCGCCGGAAAATCGGGCGCGGGGGCGGCAGCGGGCGGGACGCGCACGCAGGAGGAGATCGACCGCCGCAACGTCCTGCAGTTGAGCGGCGAGGTGATCGCGGCCGTGGAGCGCGGCGTGGCTGCGGCGTCGAACGAAAACTTCGCCGCGCACTTCCAGACCGCGCGCCGCGAGATCGCGGACGACTATCCCTTCCTCGTCTCGCTCGCGGACTGCGTGGAGTACGAGAGGGGCGAGGCGCGGCTCAGGCGCGGCACGGACGTGGAGAAATTCGTGGCGGGCACGAGCGAATCCCTGCGCAGGGTGGTGGAGCGCGTGGCCTCGACGGGCGAACGCGCGCGCGGCGTGCGCCGCGAAGTCGCGCGCGAACTCGCGGCTCTCGCGGAGCGTCGCCCTCGTGCCCTCACGCGCTTCGGCTTCACCCCCCAACTCGAACGCATCGCGGGGCTGCGCTGGACGTGAGAGCCACCGGCGATTAGCCGTCAGTCGTCAAACGTCGATTGCCGGTCATCAATCGTCGAAGCGGAAAGCGGAGAGGCTTTGACGATTGAAAAGCAAAAGGCAGCCGGAGAACGTCTCCGGCTGCCTTTATTTCTACTTGCCTTGCTGGCTCGTATTTCCACCTGCCCTGACGGCTGGCGGCTTATTGTTTCACTGCGCGCTCTCGACCGGGAGCTTCGCGGCCGTCCATTTGCCCCAGCCGCCGAGCAGGGCGGCGGCGTTCTTGTTTCCTTTGGCGTTGAGCATCTGCACCGCACGGGCGCTGGTTTGTTCGGCCGGTCAAGCGCAGTAGGTGATGATCAACTTATCCTTCGGCAACTCGCCCATGCGCTTGTCGAACTGCTGTAGCGGGATGGATATGGCGCTCTTGATGTGGCTCGCCTTGTAGGCGGCTTCGTCGCGCACGTCCACGACCACGGCCGTCCCCGCCTCGATGGCCTTTTGCGTCTCCTCAACCGTGGCGCGGCGCGTTTCGTCGGCCTGCGGCGTTGCCGTCTGCTTCGCCGTCTGGGCGGCCGCGTTGTCGCCCGGCGCGGGCGCAGTCTTGGCGGCGGCGGGCGCGCTCCCGTCCTGCGGGCTACAGGCTGCCAGCGCGCAGGCGCACAATACGAGCGCGGCAGTCATCGAACTAAATAAACGCATTCCCTTCGCTCCCCTCAAAAATAAGTTCTCCCGCTCCGAAAACGGCGCGAGCTATGCCGACAGCATCGCACAAAATCCGCTTAAAGGGAAAGCGTGCGGCGGCACGCCGACGGCCTTGAGGCGAGATACTTTAAAACTCTCAGGCCGCGTTCTTTGTCTTCGCCGTGCGCGCGCGGCCTGAGAGCGCGAGGGCGACGCCGCCGAGAATCACCACTGCCGCCGCGAGCAGTCGCGGCGTGACGCGCTCCGACATGAAGACCACGCCGCCCACGGCCGCCAGCACCGGCACGGACAACTGCACCGTCGCCGCGCGCGTCGCCGTCAAATTCCTCAGCGCCGCGTACCACACCACGTAGCCCACGCCCGAAGCCAGCGCGCCCGACAGCACGGCGAGCGCGACGCCACGCGCCGAGACGCGCGCGCCCTCGTATGCGAACAGGTTGATGACGCAGGCCAGTGGTAGAGCGAGCACGAAATTACTGGTCGTGTCGGCGAGCGGGTCTTGCGCGCCGCGCCCGCGCAACGAATACAGCCCCCAGGAGATTCCCGCCAGCGCCATGAAAGCCGAACTCACGGGCGGCGGCGCGGCCAGACCCGGCAACACTAGGTACACCAGACCAAAGAGCGCGAGCACAAGCCCCACCCACTCCAGCGTGTGCGGCCGTTCGCCGTAGACGAGCGCGGCCAGAAGCATCGTCGCCTGCACCGAGCCGAACAGCAAGAGCGCGCCCATGCCCGTAGTCAGCCCCGTGTAAGCGAAAGAAAACGACGCCGCATAGAGTAAGAGCAGCAACGCGGAAATGAATTTGATGCGCCGCCCCGGCGACGGCAAAAGCGAACGCAAACTTTTGTTGACCAGCGCCGTGATGATCAACAGCGCCCACGCGCCCGACGCCAGCCGGATGGTCGTAAAACTCGCCGCATCAATCGCCGCCCCGCCCAGAGCCAGCCGGCACAGGACGGAGTTCGCGGCGAAGGCCACGAGCGCGAGCATGGTCAACAGCGGCGTCTTCATACGGCTCGGCAATTCCGGGGCATCTCAGGTTCCGGCGAAGCAACCGGACTACACTTTCGCCGCCGTTTCTGCGCACAATTGAAACGAGCATTTTATAACGCGGCGCGCGCGGCTCCGGCGCGGATTGTTCGGACGCGGATTATAATGCCCGTTCGCCGCGCGAGCTAAATATCTCCCGTTCGGCACGGCCGTGCGCCGGCCGTCGTGGCCGGGTTGTGCAAGTCAATAATTATTATTGACTTTCGCGGCGCGCTCGCTCATCATGGGCGCAAGAATCGAAGCGGGGTGGATAAGTTCCTTTGGCGTCGAAGAAAAAAATAGGCGAGCGCGAGGCGTTGCGGCACACGCTCCATGAACAGGGCGTGCAACTCACGTCGCAGCGCATCGCCGTCTTCGAGTATCTGAGCGACGTCGAGCATCACCCGACGGCCGAGGAGATTTATCTCGCCGTGAAGCAGAGGCTGCCACGCATCAGCCTGGCGACCGTCTACAAAAACCTGGAGGCGCTCATCAAGTGCGAAGTGGTCTCCAAACTCACCTACGGCGATGCCGCCGCGCGCTACGACATACGCACCGATCACCATTACCACACGCGCTGCCTGGCGTGCGGCAAGGTATGGGATTTGGACGCCCCGGAAGGCTCCGCGTGGCTCAAACGGGTGAAGCCGCAGGCGGGATTCGAGGTGCGAGACTACCGGCTGGAAATTCTGGGGCACTGCCGCGATTGCCGCCGGTAAATTTTTTTGCCACCAGGACGATAATAATTATTGTTCTTGAATAATGAAAGGAGAGAAGTTGTTACATGAGCGATGAGAAGAAGAGCGGCCAGCCCGCGGAAGAGGTGGGCGGCGCGCAAGCGGAGCAGCAACAGCAGCAGCCCGTCCTGACGAACCGGCAAGGCCATCCCGTCTACGACAATCAGAATACGCGCACGGTGGGCGAGCGCGGCCCGACCGTGCTGGAGAACTACCAGTTCCTTGAGAAGATCACGCACTTCGACCGCGAGCGCATCCCGGAGCGGGTCGTCCACGCGCGCGGCGCGGGCGCGCACGGCTATTTCGAGGCCTACGGGCGCATCGGCGACGAGCCGGCCTCGAAGTACACGCGCGCCAAACTGTTTCAGGAGAAGGGCAAGCGCACGCCCGTCTTCGTCCGTTTCTCGACCGTCATCCACGGCGGCCACTCGCCCGAAAACTTGCGCGACCCGCGCGGCTTCGCCGTCAAGTTCTACACCGAAGACGGCAACTGGGATTTGGTCGGCAACAACCTCAAAGTGTTCTTCATACGCGATCCGCTCAAGTTCCCCGACGTGGTTCACGCCTTCAAGCCCGACCCCGTGACGAATCGCCAGGACGCGAATCGCATCTTCGACTTCATCAGCCTCACGCCCGAGTCGATGCACATGATCTCGTGGCTGTTCAGCCCGCGCGGCATCCCCGCCAATTACCGCGAGCAGGAAGGCGCGGGCGTCAACACCTACAAGATGGTGAACGCCGAAGGCGTGGGCGTGCTCGTCAAGTATCACTGGATTCCGAAGCAGGGCGTGCGCTCTTTGACGCAAGCCGAGGCCGACCGGATCACGAACTTCAACCACGCCACCGAAGACCTGTTCGACGCCATCGAGCGCGGCGACTTTCCCGAGTGGGAACTGCGCGTGCAGATCATGTCGGACGACTACCACGAGGAACTCGACTTCGATCCGCTCGACGACACGAAAATCTGGCCGGAAGAACAATTTCCGATGCTCGCCGCCGGGCGCATGGTGCTCGACCGCAACCCGGCGAACTACTTCGCCGAAGTGGAGCAGGTCGCCTTCGGCACGGGCGTGCTCGTTGACGGCCTCGACTTCTCCGACGACAAGATGCTGCAAGGCCGCACCTTCTCTTACTCCGACACGCAGCGTTACCGCGTCGGCACAAACTACCTGCAACTGCCGATCAACCGGCCGCAGAAGCACGTCGCCACGAACCAGCGCGACGGGCAGATGGCCTATCACGTGGACGGCGTCGAGGCCGGCGAGAACCCGCACGTCAACTACGAGCCGAGCAGCCGGGGTGGTTTGCGGGAAGCGCCGCGTGCGGGCAGGGAGCACACGCCGCACGTCGAAGGCGCGGTCGTCCGCCAGAAGATCGGCCGGACTAACGACTTCAAACAGGCGGGCGAGCGTTACCGCACGATGGAGGATTGGGAACGCGACGAACTCGTCCTGAATCTCTCGGGCGCGCTCAAACAGTGCAACCCGGACATACAGGAGCGCATGATCACCCTTCTCTCGAAATGCGACGAGGACTACGGGCGGCGTGTGGCCGAAGGCATCGGCCGCCCCCTCGCGTCTCCGGCCACGGAGGCCACGGCCGCCGATTAAACTGCTTCACTCAAGACCGTCACTCACGCCGACAGGAAACGGGGACTCTTTGCGCAAAGAGTCCCCGTTTCCGTTTTCAACACACGAAATGCAAACGCGCGTCGCCCGGGCGACGTGTCGCGGAATCAATAGTAGGTCTCGATCAGCTCCTCGTAATTCCAATCCGGCTTGCAGGGGATGTCCGTGCCGACGATCACTTGGCGGGTCGGATCGATTGAGTAGTAGCTGCTGCCGCTTTGCACTTTGTAGGCCTGTTGGGTTGTGGGGTCTACGACGCGCGTGTGGCCGCGCAGAATGTCGCCGCGCCGTTCGGTGATGCGATCCCATGAAGCCCAGCGTTCGGCTTGAGTCTGCTGCCAGAGCTGGTTGGAATGTTCGCTGTAGCGCCGGTTCTGCTCGGCCACCTGATGATTTATTTGCGCCTGTCGCATCATCCACTCGGGGTTGGTCTGGACGGTGCTGATGGCGCGGAAGAGCACGGCGTCGGCGAGTCGCACATGTTCGGGCGTGGCGATGAAGCCGAAGAGAGCCTGCGGATTCCATAGTGTCGCGACATGCGAATGGTGCGTGATGGCCGTCTCGGCGTACTGGTAGCCGAGGTAAGTCGGCCCGCCGAAGTCGCACGAAAAAATCACCTCTCCGGCCGTGTGCATGGCGAAGCCGAGCATCTGCGCGTACCACCCCAAAGCCTGAATCCGGTCGGCGCGATCTCTGCTGCTCAGCCATTGTAGATTCCGGCAGTTTCGCGCCAGCGTGTTTTGCAGGTAATGGACGGCGAAGTCCAGCCCTGACTTGTAATTCATGACCAGCGTGCCGTCCGAGGTGAACTGGCCTTCCCAGGTGCCGAGCGACATCAGAGTGGGGTTGGGCGTGATGTATTTCGAGGGGAAGTTAACGTCGCCGCTGCGCACGACGACCTGACCGTCCGGCGACCGCAAGACGATCTCGGACATCGAGACGAAGCTCGGTCTGAACACCCCGCCCGACACGTGCCAGCCCGCCGGAACTTCGACGCTGAATGCCCCCTCCATCGGGTCTGTCCAACGCTGGAATTGCATTCCCTCCAGGGGGTCGGCAGTCCGTGCGGGCTGCGCGCCGCCGCCGGTCACGCGGAAACTGCTCAGAATCCGCGCGAAGTCGGTTTGCAGAAATTGAAAGCGCGCGGGCGGGGCGGCGAGGGCGTAGAAAAAGCCGGTCGCGCCGTCGGGCGTGTTCGCCCACCACAGCGTGGCGATCTCTTTGAGCCTGCTTTCGTCGGCTCCGATTGCGCCCACGCCGTTCGGATTAAATTGCCAGCCGCCACGCGGCATCTCCCAACGCTGGTGCGACCAGAATTGGCGCAGTAGGGCGAGCAGGAGATCGCGCGCGCCGCCCGCGTCGAGCCGCGCTTCGTGCTTGAAGGGCAGGATCGTCACGCGCTCCAGATTCGTCCCCGTCGCGTTGACGAGTCCATCCCTGACCGTCAATGTCCAGTTTGCGGGAATGTCCAGCCTGAATCCTTCCGGGTGTTCCTGCGTCGTCCAGTTTTGTTCCATCTGTATCATCCTCCTTCGCGCCTTCGCCGGTTGCCGCGCATCTCCTGACAGGTTTCGAACGTCTCAGGCAAATCGGAAGCGCCGGGAATAGTGAACGAGCCGTCTACGGGCGCGGGGTGAAGAGTCTGGCGGTCTTGACGGCCGGTGATTATACGCCCGCGTGCAAGGCGGGAGAAAGAGATTATTTTGGAGACTCGTCGCCCGCAAAGAATTTGTGATAGAGGCACGCCCGCGCCGCGCGCGTGCGGGCGTGTTCGCCCCCGCCCCATCCCCGCCGGGCGGTGCGTGAGAGAGCCGTGTTTGGCGACGAGAGGCGCATCGGCCGGGTCGGCCGGGAGCGAACGTTGACTTTCCGCCGGATGTGGATTATATGAACGCTCCACCTCGCCAAACCCCTGACCGCATTTCAATCGAGAGGAACAAATAATGAGAAAAACTTTCGCCTGCCTGACCCTCGCAGTGATTTTCTGCGCGCTCGCGCTCCTGCTTTCCACCCCTTACGCCGCGCCGACAGCGCGCGCCGCGCAACAAAGCGACCCGTGTGTGGAATGTCACACCGCCGTTCAACAACGGCTGGATAAATGCGAGGCCAAACACGGCGGGCCTGCTCAAAAATGCTACGACCAGTTCAACAAGGGCATCGTTGAATGTTACGCCACCGTCTGCGAGCAGTAGCAGCGCGTTCCCTGGCGTCCGCGTCCGCGCGGCAAAGTTAGAAGTCCCCGACGCCAGCCCGGCGCGACGACGCGGGGAAATGAAGCAGAAACGATGAACGCGGAACGATGAACGATGAAGTAATGCAACTGCTTTCAGTTCATCGTTCCGCGTTCCTCCTTCATCGTTTCTTTAATTGACGCCCTCCTCCCTATCCGTTTAGCATCCACACAGACACGCCCCGATTTTCGCAGCGCGCGGCCGGGAGGATTTCCGCCATCACCCGTCAGCAGATTTTAGAACTGTCGTTTCTCGTCATCTTCGCCACCGTCCACGGCTACGGCGCGGCGTGGCTCGCCGTGCGGATGCTGTTCCGGCCGCACCGCGCCTTCAAACTGTTCGGTCTCACCATCTGGCCGCAGGGCATGATCCCGCGCCACCGCGAACGGCTCGCCGAGACCATCGGCAACGCCGTCGGCAACGAACTCGTCTCGCACGACACCATCACCGACGCGCTCTTCGAGACAGATTTCTTCCGCCGCAAAGTCTCAGACCTCGTTTCGACCAACACGCGCGCCCTGCTCGACACCCCGCGCGGCTCTTTTCTGGAAGCCCTGCCGGCCGCCGTGCGCGCGCCCGTGCTCGATGCCATCAGCGCGCTCCAGATGCGCGTCGCCGATCACGTCGCCGGCATCCTGCGCAGTGAAGAGACGGCCGCGGCCGTCAACTCCTTCATCGACCGCCGCGTCGACGAACTGCTCGCGCGCCGCCTGAGCGACGCCATCGACGACGAGGCTTACGCGCAGATCGTCGGGTTCGTCGAAGACCGCTTTCACAACATCGTCAACGAGCGCGGCTTCGAGGGGAAGGTGCGCGATTTCGTCAGCGCGCGCGTCGAAGAACTCGCGCACAGCCGCGCCACGCTCGCCGAGGTGTTCACGCCCGACGCCGTCGCCATCATCAAAGAGCGCATCGACGCCCAACTCGCCCCCATCGCCGAACACCTCGCCGAGATCGCTTCCAACAAGAAAACGCGCACGCAGATCGGCGCACTCATCAAACACGAGGTTGACGAGTATTACGCCCAGCTCGGCTTCTTCAAAAAAATCTTCGTCTCGCGCGAGCGCATCCACGGCGAAGTTGACGAGATGGTCAACAAGACTCTGCCGCGCCGCGTGCAGGAATTTCTGCGCGGCGAGGCGTTCGCGCAGGAGGCCGAGGCGTTTCTCGATTCCATGATCGACAATTTGCTCGCGCGCCCGATCAACGAACTCGTCGGCACCATCGCGCCCGACAAGCTGGAATTGATCAAAGAGCAGATTGCCCTGCGCATCCTCGTCATCGCGCGCGGCGCGGAACTCTCCAAGACGGTCTCGGCCTACACCTCCGACGCCCTCGCGCGCGTCCGCCCGCACACCACCCGCGCGCTCCTCGAACACGCCAGCCCCGATTCGGCCGCGCGCCTCAAAAACTTTCTCTCCAAAGCGCTCCTCGGCGTGCTCGCGCGCGAGGACACGGCGCGCACCCTGAACGCCATCCTCAGCGCGCAGATCGAACGCCTCCTGATCGCCCCCATCGGGCGCATCGGCGACCACCTGCCCGCGCAAACCGTGGAGCGCGCCACCGACGCGCTCACCGAACGCATTGATGCCGCCGCGCGCGAACGCCTGCCTCTCGCCATCAAAGAGTTCGACATCGGCCAAATCGTCCGCGCCAAAGTCTCGAACTACCCGGTCGAAAAACTGGAGACGCTCGTCCTCTCGGTCGCCCAGCAACACCTGCGCAAGATCGAACTTTTCGGCGCGGTCATCGGCCTCTTCCTCGGCCTCACGCAGGCCATCTATTTCGGCATCAAATACTACAGCGCCGGGCAGTGAAAGTTTCGGAGGCAAACATGGCTCAAGCGAATATTGACGAAGAGAGAATGAAGGAACTGTTTAAAGACGCGCTCGTCGAACTCTTCGATGAACGGAGAGACTTACTACGAGAATTGATTGCCGACGCGCTCGAAGACGCCGCTCTCGTTCAGGCCATCAAAGAAGGCGCGGGCGGCGCGTCTGTCGGCCGCCGGGAAATCTTCGACATTTTAGAGGGCGAAGCGTGAAGACGCAGTTCAAAGAGAGTTTCGCCCGCGACTTGAAGCGACTTAAAGACAGGACAGTCTTCGGACAAGTCAAAGCGGCGATTGAACAGGTGGAACAGGCGGCGACACTTCAGGAAGTGTCGCCGCCTGAAGCGTCTCGCGGGCAGCGGCGGCAATTATTAACGCATCAGAATTGGTGATTACAGGCTCGGGCTGGTCGTCGAGAACGACGTGGCTATCTTTGTGCGGTGTCTTAACAGAAAAGAAATATACGGATTCTTCCCATAGGCATCTAAATTGACAATTACGCCGGTAGCCGGCAGGCTCCAGGATTAAAGCAGAGGAACTTCAGGCATGAATTTTTCAGGCAAACATTTCATCGTCGCAGCATTGTTGGCTGTGTTGAGCGGCGCGGTTTCGGCGGCGTCGGCGCAGAAGCTCGCGTCGCCGTATCGCTCGAACGAGTCCGTCCGCTCGGATAAGTTTACGGGCGGCCGCGTCGAGCGCGCGGAGTTGATCGCGGGCGAGCGGGACATCGAGATCACGGTTGACGTGCCCGCCTTCCGGCTGACGCTCTGGCAGAACGGCAAAGAGATCAAGACTTACGCGGTCGGCGTCGGCAAGAAGGATTTTCCCATTTCGATTGGCGAGAAGCAGGCTTCGGAAATCATCTGGAATCCCGATTGGATACCGCCCAACAGCGAATGGGTCGTGGGGCGCAAGGGCATCAAGGCGGGCGAGGTGATCCGCGCGAGCGATCCCCGAAATCCGCTCGGCAAACTGAAAATCCCGCTCGGCTACGGCTACCTGATTCACCAGGCCGCCGCCCCGACAGACCTCGGCAATCTCGTCTCGCACGGCTGCATCCGCATGCTCCGCGCAGACCTCTACGATCTGGCCGAAAAGATCGTCGCCGCGCGCTCCCTCGACGTCTCGCCGAAAAAGATCGCGAACGCCAAGGTGACGAAAAACACCGTCGTCGCCAAGCTCGAAGAGCCGCTGATAGTTGACATCAACTACGACACGCAGGTCGTCGAAGGCGGCCAACTGCACCTCTACCCGGACGTCTACGAGCGCGGCACGAACACCGTCGCCGCCCTGCGCGCCGAACTCGAATCGAGCGGCGTGGACGCCTCCGCCATCGACGACGCGACCTTCAAGCGCATGCTCGCGCGCGTCAACGCCAAACAGAAATACGTCGTCAGCGTGGAGAGCATCGCGGCGGGACGCGCGCTCGCCGACGGGCGCGTGTTGCCCATCGTCGGTCAGCCCGCAGCGACGAAGAAGAAAGTCGCGGTGAAGCGGCGCGCGGCGTAACGCCGGCATTGAGCTGCCGCGCACACATCGCTGCCACACACATAGTTCTCAATGAGAGGGACGCTAACTAGCGGTGGGCTCGAATGACTTATCGGGCAGCAGAGCGGGCACCATTCAACTATGCCGCTTCATGCAATTACTCTTCCCTAATGACTTCTTGATATGTCTTGCGATCAACTTGAGTTATTCGGTGTTTCCAACCTGAGAGTTTCTCATCCCAATCAATAACTAACACGCGCTCCCCATGATCCACTTCCGCATAGGCAATTATCCCGCTATTGATAATCTTTGGGTCGGTGCTAAAAGTATCGCCTTTCAACTTCACCCGTCGCCCCATCTTCGCCCGCACTTCCTCTTGAGAAAAACCCTTCACTGATGGCTGGAAGATAGAAGAAAAGAAGGTGAAACCAATTCCGACTGTACATGCAAGCACGAAAGCGACAAAACGTGTTTTGGTTGGCATATAGAACATCCTCCCTTAATTAACGCTTACTTTGAAAGCAGCGCAACATCCTAAACAAAACTAACATGCGTGGTAACGGTTCTGGAAGAAAAACTTTCCTCTGCCGCCCAACGCTTATTAGACCGCTACCAGCGGCCTCATACTGTATGAAACGGCAATTACCGCCACATGCTTGTTCAAACTCCAAAATCAATAGTCGCCGCCGCCGCTGATTAGCCATGACGGCGATTTGACCGTGATCATGGCGCACAATACTCCCAGTGCCACGGCTCGTAGAAGTAGGGGCGGAAGCCGAAGCGTTCGGCGTTGCGGACGGGCCAGCGATAGGCGCACGCCGCGCTCGCCGACGGGCGCGTGTTGCCCATCGGCGGCTCGCCCGCCGCGAAGAAGAAAGTTGCGGTGAAGCGGCGCGCGGCGTAACGCTAAACTTCACCTGCTTTTTAAGAGTGAAGCGATTGAAAAGTCAGGCGCAAGGAAATGTTCGGCTCGGCGTTATTTGGAACAACGTACTTTGACTCGCTGCATAAGCCTGTTCGCCTCGTCTCGTAACTCTCTGTGCTTCGACGCTTGTAACTGTTCCAGCGACTCATACGCCATGCAGTGAACTGTTTCATCCTTGTCATCTAGTGCGAGAATGAGCAAGGGAATTGCCGCCTTCACAGCACTTATAATCTCCGGTGTCGGGGTGATGCTGTCAGGCCGCGCACCTTCGATCTTTTCGGTTAATTCATCGAAGGCAAAAACAACGCTTCTTCTTTCAAAACGTCCGAACGCTGATTTGCCTTTTAACAGTTCGGCGAGTGCGCTTATTCCTGTCGCTGTACTTGTCAACAAGAAGGCCGCATCCTGGCGAACACTTATATCCTTTTGGGGTGAGAAGTAACACCCGTTCTTTAACACATCAAGCAGACTGGAGACGATGATTTCACTGTCGGGAGCAAGCCCCAGCAGTAATGAAGCTGCCGAAACGCGAGAACGACAATCTTTTTCCTTCTTCAAAAACTCGCTCAGGGGTAAGACTACAGGCTGCCCGATTTCACTCAATTCTCTGGCAGCCTGGAGCGCAACATCCTCTTTATTGTCTTTTAATTTTTTGATCAGGAGGGGGATATCCGCCTGACTGTTCACCCTCGATTCCTGGGCTAGAGATAAGGTGTTAAGGCTAAGAAGCGTTAGAGCGATGGCAAAAACTATGTGCGAAGGTAGCTTGTGTTTTCTCATGGTAGGTTTGTAGAGCAAGGTAAATGCCACGAAGAAAACGCCGATTATAGGATTTTGAAGATAAACTCAATCGCAGTATCTTTCCGACACCTGAAACATAAGTGAAAGAGCCGAACGCCCGAATTGAGCGGCTGCCCGCCCGATATACACTAACGCAGAAAAGCATCGCGCAACTCTGGTGCGAGGCAAGCTGGCGGGCAGTCCGCTCCAATGACTTGTGCTGCCGCCCGTCCAGAGAAAGCGGCTGTGTTTGCTTGCACAACTTTTCCGTCCAATTATTGAGACATAATTCTTTCCTCACCCAACAATCCAACTCGAATTTTCGGGTGATTGAAAGCGTGTTCAATCGCTTCGCCCGCCGTGAGGATTGCCGCCCCCAGGAGAAAAACGTCTTTGATTAAAAATCCTCCCGCTCCCGCCGCCACCGGCAGCGGAAAGCCGGGAACGCTCGTCCACGCCCCCGGCGTACTAAACAGAAAACTCAAAGTCGCGAGCGTCACTACAATTGCGCCGAGACTCCCGATTGCCGAAAGTCTGGGCGCGAAAGGACGCAGGCAAAGCAGCAACGCGATAATGATTTCAGTGATTCCGATAAAGTTCGACACTGCCTGAACGCTCATAATCGAATATAACCAGGACATGAGCGGGCTGTTTGCCACCAGCGGTTCAATCGCTTTGGCTTCAACAGCGGTAAACTTGAATGTACCGTAGTAGAGCAGGATTGCCGCCAGTCCGTAACGCAAAACGCCGATTCCGACACTTGTCAAGGTCGCGCCGAGTTGAGGATTTCCCGTCCTCGAAGCATTCGTTGTTTCGCCGCTTTCAATATCTGCTGACATGATTTTTCTCCTTAGATAAAGTTTCTAAGATAGATATTCTAGATAGCGACCAATATATTCCCGACGCGGAGCGTTCCTCTCAGGGGGACAGTCCCCAATTAAAGCCGCGGTGAGCCGCCGAGCGATTGAACCATCCGTGTCAAGACGCGGATTGAAGATGCGAATGTTTATTAGTCATACTACAGGCTCCTTTGGAGAGGTGCGTCTAACGCCCGGCATTACCCGCCGCGCGGACGACGAAATAAGCACGACGTCTTGCGGATGAAGGTGGCGCTATTCGCGGTTGGTTGCGTGCCGTTGTCAGGCTGCGGCGTGGTTTAAATTATTCTTAGGAGACATCACATACATGGGATTTACAAAGCACGTAACTTCATTGCGCCCGCCAGTAGTATCAAGATGCCAATGAGGATAAAGCCCACACCGACGAACAGAGCACCTGCCCTTTCCCTTTCAAGGCTCCAACCCCGACGGGGCTTCAACCTGACCCAACGCTTAAAGGCAGCTTCATCATAGCTTGTCCACAAAGCAAGGCCGCCCGTCAAGATTCCGAAAATTCCTGCGATAACTTCAAGCATCGTTTGTTCGCGCACTAGATCAGAAGCGCCTGACGCCCGGCATCACCGGCCGCGCGGACGATGAAACAAGCACGGCGTCTTGCGGATGATGGCGCTCTCTTCGCGGTCGGGTGCATGCCGTTGTCAGGCGGCGCTGCCCAATGACGAAGCTGCCCTTAACCATTTCTCGGTTCCGCTACCGAGAATGACGGATGCCAGGACAAAACCGCCGAACACGAATGAAGCAACGGCAAAAAGCCTCAAGTGGCGAGTTACGTAAGGAACGCCCAATTGTGCAAACCGACGGTGCCACTGCCACGGAATTGCGAAGAGACCGACGGTTGTCAGCACCAGAACCCAGCCCAAAATGACAAAGAAGCCGGAAAACAGCATCTGCGGTGCAGATAGCAAAATTGCTACACCTGAGATAAGACGAATCACCAACTCGAAGTAGTGGGTAAAAGCAGAGGTGGCGAATCCAGCGAGGAACCGTTTGCCTCGCGCCGGTGACACCAACAAAAGCCCGGCAAGGCCAATGAGGTAGAACCCCGCAAGTAAAACCAGTATCGAAGCGAGCAGATTTATCATCGACGCATATTAACCTGTCTAGGGGAACGATGAAGCCGTCTAACGCCCGGCAGCACCCGCCCGCTGCTGCCTTAAAGGATGAGAGCCGCGCTGGTGCGGGTCGGGTGCATGCCGTTGTTAGATTACGGCCTACCCGAAGCCCTTCTACCCCACAGGAGAGCTATGCCCCGCAGGATTCTGGAATACCTCTGACCTTCCAACCGGCCGAAACTTACCTCCGCGCCATTGGTAGCGCGTGCGGGTGACGGACTTGGCGCAGCAGGCCGCGGCACCTTCTGTACCATGCAACTTCCCTCCGATGCGCGCCCCATTCCCATAAAGCTCTACGACCAATTTGCCGCCCTCGGCGTGGATGCTCCGCAACCCGCCATTTGCCCGGTCACCTGTAACAAATGCCCAGAGCAGCCTCGGACGATTATCCTTGAGCGTATAAATGTAGAGGCAATTAGGCATCGACGAGCCGCCGGTGTGAATGCTGAGCCGCACCATTGCCTCTTCAACACCATCACCTGTTACGTCCCCATAATCAACGTCAGCTAAATACATTCCCACTTCGTTCTTGGTTTCGGGAAATTCGCCGCTCTGCAAGGTGAAGCTCCTGCGCCCGCCCGGCACTCGCAGCCCGGATGTTCTGGGGTATGTGAACTTAGCCCAATCCACCGAACGAATTAGCGAGCTGCTTTGCTGTGAGAATGCCAGTAGATTAGCGAACAACGCTATCAATAAGACTATGAACTTCGAGATTCCCATTTTCACTTAATGCGGAAGCCGTCTAACACTTATTAGACCGCTACTAGCAGCCTAATACTGTATGGAACGGCAATTACCACCCTGTGCGTTTTCAAATTCCCGAGCCGGAATGTCGCCATCACAATCCAAACGCACTGTTTTTACTGAACATCTTACAGGCAATATTCCCAGTGCCAGGGTTCGTAGAAGTAGGGGCAGAAGCCGAAGCGTTCGGCGTTGCGGACGAGCCAGCGGTAGGCGCGCGTCTGTGTCTGGAGCGCGCGGTTGGGGTCTTTCGTGATGGTCGGTTCGCCGCCGACGTAGATGTCCAGGGCGCGCCCGGTGAAGTGCGGGCTGTTGACGGCGAGCGCGGCGCGACCCGCGCCCGGCTCCAGCTTGCGCAGGCGATCCTGATACTCGCGCGAACGAAACGCCGAGATGATCTTTAAATACTTTTCCGACGCGGCGAGTTCACCGTTGCGCGCGGCGAGTTGCAGGGAGGCGTCGGAGACGGCCGCCGCCAGCATCCGCTTGTAGGCCGCGTAGGTCTGGCGTTCGACCTTGCGCAAATCGTCGGCGCGCGAAGAGTCCCAGAACTCCGCAGGGGGAGCGGTGATAAGTTGATCGGGCTGCGGGTAGGTGCTGCTTTTGCGCCGCCGCCCCTGCCACGTCGAGATCATACGCATCAGCGTGGCCTCGTCGAGCATGCCGTGCGCGCCGAGTCCCTCACGCTTTTGCCAGCGCGCGAGGCTCGCGGCGAAGCCTTCGCTCGCGGCATCCTCGTCCGTGCCGATCAGGCGTTGGATGAGCGGGACGTAGATCGACCAGCCGCGCTGCGACTTGCCGCCGAACGTCCAGCGCAGGTTGTCTCTGAGCGCGCGGTTTTGCTCGGCGGCGGGAGCCGATAAGGCCGGCGCGCTCTCCGCCGTCTCCGCCGTCTCACCCATGACGACGGCCGGCACGGCGAGACGAGCCTCGCCCGCGCTCGACGCCGGGGGCGAAGCGTGCACGGGCTTCGGTGTCGCCGTCGCGGTCGTCGCGCGCGCTTCCGACAGGTCGCGGTTCGCGCCCGTGTCCGTGTTGAACGGAACGACGGCTGTGACGGAGGCGAGCGTCACGAGCGACGCGACGCAGAGCAGAACTATTTTTCTCCTGTTGAATGTCATAAGGCGGCAAACGATACGGGGGAGGCAATGAACCTGAAGCCTGCCACGCCAGAGAGAGCGTGCGCCGGATTATTACGTCACGAAACAGGGTTCGCACGCGCGCGCTTGCCTTTGGCCGGTGGCAGGGAGAAATGATTTTAGTCGGCCGCCGCTCGATCCGCCAACCCGCGTGCGTCGTCCGCGTCGGCGGGGAAGACGCGCGGCATCGAGGCCAGTTTGTGCAGATTGAGAATACGCGCGACGAAGCTTGTCCGCGCGTAGAAGGCACGCGAGACGCTGCCGTGGCCGCGCCCTTTCGTGCGCGCCTGAATCAGACGGCCGAGGTCGCCCGTAAGCGAGGCGAAGCCGCGTTCGCGAATCGTCGTGCGGATCAGTTCATAATCTTCTTTTACGGCGCGGAAGATTGCCGGGTCGTCCAGATCGAATTTCGCGGCCGAGTGCAGGACGGAACGCGCGTCCTCCTCCGTCTCGAAGATACGGCTGACGACGACGAGACGACGCAGCTTGTCGTAGAGGTGGCTGTCCTCGAAACGATTCGACACGACTTCCGTCGGTTCGAGCATCGTGATCGCCATCGTCTCTTTGACGCGCAGCAGGCCGTCGGGCGCGCGCCTGAGCGAGACGAGTTTCAAATCCCACTCGCCGAAGTCGGGAGCCTGGCGCGAGTTCTGCGCGAGGCCGAGGTAGCGTTCGAGCGTATGCCCCGCCCAGCCCTTGTTCTTGCGCCCGCCTTTCCAGACCGTCACGCCGAGTTCGGCGGCGAGCGCGCGCAGGTCGCGCCCGGCGAGCAGGTTGATGCGCCGCACGGCCTCGTCCCGATTCAGCACAAGTTGCCGTGCGAGCGCGGGCGTTCGCGCGGTCTCCTGAAAATTGAACGCCGCGCGGAGGGCTTGCCAGAATGGAGAGTTCATCCTTAATGCTCCGTGAGGTTGTGAGGTGATGCTTCCGCTCCAAAATTTCCCGGCTGTCGGCGAGCGACATTAATTTCCCGGCTATCAGCGCGAGACATTTCTCGCCCGTCTGGAAACTTCAGAGACCTTTAACGGCCAGAACTTCGCGCGCCGCGGTGCGATCCCCGGTGCAGCTTATTCTGCGCGGGGCGTTATGAAAGCTGAGTTTGAATCCCAGACTTTTGTATAGCTTGTTGATTCGCGGCGTGGCCTGATTGGAGAGGATAACGGGGCCGGGATGCGCGGCCAGCCACACGGCCGCGCGCTCCTGATCTTCCCACGTAAATCCGCCCTTGCTGTAGGTGGTGAATTCCACATCGTAGGGCGGGTCGGCGTAGATGAAGTCGTCGCGCGCGATCTCCAACTCGGCGAAATCCAGGTTGGTGAACTCCCACGAGTTGAAGACTGTGCGATAGCGGTCGAAGTCTTCGGCATATTTGAGGCTCGCCGCATAAGTGCCGAACGGGACGTTGAACTCGCCGCTGCGGTTGAACCTGCACAGGCCGTTAAAGCAGGTGCGGTTAAGGTAGTAAAACAACTGTGCGGCCTCCCTGCTCCGCCCTTTGCCGTTCCTGATAAGTTTATTGAATCGCTCTCGATTGGCGTAATAGACAGTTTCGTCGTTGCGCGCTTCGATGGTCAGGCGGAAGGGTTTCTTGAGCCGCTCGTAGAAATTAATGAGATGAGGGTTGGCGTCGTTCAACAATGCGAGCCGTGGACGAAGGTTGAGCGCGACGGCCAGGCCGCCGCAGAACGGTTCGACGAAACGCCTGTGCGCGTGAGGTTGCCAGTAAGGGCGAATGTGCGGGGCGAGCCAGCGCTTGCCGCCAGCCCACTTGAGCGGGGGCTTCAAGGGCGCATCGCCCGCAGGCAGCGCGCGCGCGGGAGGGATGCGCTTCGTCGCTTTCCCTGAATGTTCGCCGGGGGGGATCGAGGGCATGAGGCGGTTTTTCGTCCGGGGTCTCGTGTGCAAAAAAGGCTGACGCGGCGCATCCTACAGGGAGCGGCGGCAAACTGCAAGAAGGACGCCGGCAGGGGCGCGTGTCGCCGGCAATTTCCGCGCTTGACCGATGGCGCGCGGATTCGGCAAGATTGCGCGTGTCGGCTCCCCGCGAACGGTTTTCCTTTAAGTAACCTGTCAAAGGCGTGTCTCCAAATGATTAAGTTGATCTTGCTTCGTGTGTTGTGCCTGTGCGTGCTGTGTGCGTGTGGCGGCGCGGCGACGGCGGAGGTGTGCCGGGCGCAGGCGTTGGAGCGCGAGTTGGAGGCGGCGGCGGGCGCGGCCACGTCCGTGTCGGTGAAGAATTTCAGCGGGCGCGTGACAATCGTCGCGGTCGCGGAGGACGAGGGGCGGCGGCGCGTGTCGCTCAGGGCGGAATCGCCGGGCGCGGCGGCAATCGCGGAGACGGACGTGCGGACGCTCTCGGCGGGCGGGCGCGTGGAGGTAGAGGTGAGGGAGGGGCGTGCGGAGCGCGACCGCATAGATCTGTTTTTGCGCGTGCCGGCGCGCGCGCGCGTGCGTGTGGAGACGCGCGCCGGGGCGGTTGACGTGTCCGGGTCTCTGAGCGAAGTGGAGGCGGCGACCGACACGGGCACGATTCGCGCGGACGTGCCGCTGGATTCACTGCGCTACAGTTTTCGCTGGACGGCGAGCCGCCCGCGTTTTTACAGCGAGACGGAGCTCGGACGGGTCGAGGAGAAACGCGGCGGGCGGTTCGAGGTGTCGGGTCAGATCGGTGACAAGAAGGCGAAGCGCGACGAGCGCGTCCGTCTGGACTTCGAGACGGAGCGCGGCGTGATCCTCTTCGGCGTCGACCCGGCGAGCGTGCCCGCGGACTTGCGCGAGCGGCAGTTGACCGAGGCGGCGCGCGCCATCATCAAGAGCGGGCAGCAGAATTTGATCGAGGCCATACGCAAGATTACGCCGCGCTTCGTCGGCGAGTATGCGAAGACGCTGCCCCCGCCGCGCGGCGGCGCGCCGGTCTTGAACGTGGCGTCGAAGGCCGACCGCATCGTGCGCGAGGTCGCGCCGCAGTTGATGCGCGTCACGGCGAACGTGACGGACAGAGAGGGGCGCGCGATTGCCGGGCTTGAGCGCAAAGACTTTTCCGTCTCGGAGGGCGACACGCCCCGCGAGGTCTTGGAAGTCGAGCCGACGCGCACGCCCTTCAACCTCGTGTTGCTGCTCGACGTGTCCGGAAGCGTGGAGGAGCGTCTGGACTTCGTGAGGAAGTCCGCGCTGGCCTTCGTCAACACGGTCAGCCCGCAGGACAGGGTGGCGATCATCAGCTTCCGCGACGACGTGCAGATCATCTCCGGTTTCACCACCGACCGGAGCCTGCTGGCGCAGCGCATCAAGGACATCGAGGCGGGCGGCGGCACGGCGCTCTACGACGCGCTCGCCTACACGCTCGTCGACACGCTGAAGCCGCTCCGCGACGCGCGCACGGCCATCGTCGTCATCTCCGACGGCGACGACAACCGCTCCTTCATCCCTTTCCCCGAAATCCTCGAAACCATCATCGAAACCGGCGCGGTCGTCTACCCGCTCTACCTCCCCTCCGGCCTCATCCCGGCGTCGAGCGCGCCCGCCGCCGCCGTCACGCTGGACCCGACGCGCACGCGGTTCCTCTCGCTCACCTCGCGCGCAGACGAAGAGGGGCGCAAACTCGCAAGCGTCTCCGGCGGCGTCTATTACCCCGTCCGTCGCTTCGACGAACTCCAACTCGCCTACAACGATATCGTGGCGCAACTGCGCACCTCTTACACCGTCAGCTACAGGGCGACCCCGGCCGCTACCCCAGCGCGCGGGCGCGTGCGCGTGCGCGTCGCCCGCGAAGGCGCAATCGTGCGCCTCAGTCCGGCGGTCGGCGCGGCGTCGCCGCGATCAAATTAAAGGGTCATTGCCTCAAGCCGGAGCGACGGATGAAGACGAAAGATACGATATTCACGCACGAAGAACTGATCAAAGAGATACGCAGGCAGATCAAGGAAGCGGGCACGCAAAGAGAGTACGCCGCGCTCGTAGGAATATCCCTGAACACTTTGAGCAAAGTCCTGCGAGGTAAAGAGCCGCCGGGCTTTCAGCTTCTCACGCACCTCGGAGTCGAAACCGTGGTCTGCTACCGGAGGCGGTTCTACGATCTCAACGAGAGAAAATTCTAACGCGGGCGATAACGAGAGAAACTACCGAACGCGGGCGATACTCGGCGAAGCCCGCGTCCGTCGTCTTCCGCACGTACTCGGCCGGTTAACTTTCCGAAATTAAATTCGACATTTTGTAGTCAGGCGGCGACGGGTGTTACCATCCGCACTGATGAAAAGCCCGCTGCTGTTATCGCTGTTCGACGAGACGGAGCGACGCCCGCTGTCGGTGTCGGAGCTGACTTCGCAGGTGCGCGGGGCGTTGGAGAACCGTTTCACGGCCGTGTGGGTTGAGGGCGAGATTTCAAACTTCAAGGCGGCCGCTTCCGGCCACTGGTATTTCACGATCAAGGACGAGGGAGCGCAACTGCACTCGAAGTGTTTTCGCGGCGTTAACCGCGCGATTCGCTTTCGCCCGTCGGACGGTTTGCAGGTGCGCGCGCGCGGGCGCATCACGGTCTACGAGCCGCGCGGCGAATACGAGTTGCTCGTCGAGGGACTCGACCCCATCGGCGCGGGCGCGCTGCGCGTGGCCTTCGAGCAACTGCGCGACCGGCTCGCGGCCGAAGGGCTGTTCGCAGAGGAGTTGAAGCGGCCGCTGCCGCTCCTGCCGCGTCGCATCGGCATCGTCACGTCACCGACGGGCGCGGCCATCCGCGACATCATCCACGTCATCACACGCCGCACGCGCACCGTCAATCTGCTCCTTGCGCCGACGCGCGTGCAGGGCACGGGGGCGGGCGCGGAGATCGCGCGCGCCATCAGGGCTTTGAACGAGCATCACCTGCGGGCGCGGCGCGAGGGGCGCGAGCGCGACTTGATCGACGCGATCATCGTCGGGCGCGGGGGCGGTTCGAGCGAGGACTTGTGGTCGTTCAACGAGGAGGAGGTGGCGCGTGCGATTCGCGCGTCGCTGATTCCGGTGATCTCGGCCGTCGGGCACGAGACGGATTTCACCATCGCGGACTTCGCGGCCGACGTGCGCGCGGCGACGCCCTCGGTGGCGGCCGAGTTGGTGGCGGCGCGCGAGGACGAGATGACGGCCGTCATCGCGACGCTCGCGCGCGACCTGGTGCGCGCCGTCGAGTATCGCCTGCTCGTCGAACGCGAGCGCGTGAGCGAGGCGGCCGGTTCGGAGGGCTTCGACGAAGTGCGCGAGCGCCTGCGCGCGGCGCGACGCGAGACCGACGAACTCACGCGGCGGCTGGAAACCGCGATGGCGCGCGTGCGTGAGCGTGCGCGCGGAAAGCTGGCGGCCGCCACCGGGCGCCTGTCGCCCGCGCGTGCGGCGACGCGTGCGAGCGAGGGGCGCGTGCGCCTCGCCGTGACGCGCGCCGCGCTCGATGCGAACTTCGGGGCGCGGCTCGAAGACCGGCGGGCGCAACTCGAAGTGGCCGTCGCTTCGCTCGACGCTCTGTCGCCGCTCGGCGTGCTCGGACGCGGTTACGCGCTGGTGCAGGACGGGCGCGGGCGCGTGGTGCGCTCGATGTGGCGCGTGCGCGTGGGCGAGGAGTTGCGCGTGCGTCTGGCCGAGGGCGCGCTCAAGTGCCGGGTCGAGGGAATGGAGGACGAGAGCTGATGTCCACCGTGCCGGGAGAGAGGGCGAAGAAGGGACGGCGAAGCCGCATCGTCGTCAACGTCGAACAGACGCCGCCGGAAGAGAGCGGCGCGGGGCGGCGGCCGGGGAAGTTGCGCGCGGGGCGCGTGCCGGGGCGAAGACGGCGCGTGTTGTCGGTCGCGTCGGTCGCGCTCGCGTCGGTCGCGCTGCTGCTGTGCCTCGCCGGCTGGTGGTGGTGGCAGAGCGTCAAGAGCAGTCCGGCCTACGCGCTCGCGCTCGCGGCGGAGGCCGCAGCCGTTGACGACCAGCGGGAGTTCGAGCGTCTGGTTGACGTGGAAGGCGTGAGCCGCAGCATCGTGCCGCAGGTGATCGAGCGCGTGCGCGGCGCGGACGCATCGTTGAACATCCCGCCGCAGGTGCGCCGGCAGATCGCGCAGCACGCGCAGGTGTGGCTGCCGGGCGTGCGCGAGCAGGTGCGCGGCGTGTTGATGGCCGAGACGAAACGGCTGGCCGAGCAGGCCGGCGCGCGCGATTACCCGTTCTTCGTGCGCGCGCTCGCGCTGTCGCGCGCGGGCGAGACGAAGACGCTCGGCGGCGAGGGAGACAACCGCGCGGCCACCCTGACGTACAAGGTGGGCGAGCGCCCGGTCGAGTTCGGGCTGACGGGCGGCGATGGCGGCGAAGGACAGCCGGAATGGAAAATCATCTCCGTCAAGAGCGACGATCTGGCCGCCCACGTGGCGGAGCAGGTGGCGCGCACGTTCCCCATGATGGGCAAGTGAAGATTGAAAAGATGCACCACCGATGGGGAGAGAACTGATGAACGATGAACGCGGAACGATGAACGATGAACAATGGATGCTGAGCGCGGAATGATGAACGATGAACTGAAGACGAGTTGCGGTCACTTCATCGTTCCGCGTTCATCGTTCCGCGTTCCGCGTTCAGCATTTCTTCCACGTGCTACGGTCGAGTTGAAGTGAAGTTGAGTGTGCCGTTAAATGAAGATGAAAAAAGCGGAAGCGCAGAATCAGAACTTCGAGGCGTCGCTGGCGGCGCTGGAGAAGATCGTGCGCGAGTTGGAGCGCGGCGAGTTGCCGCTGGAGAAGAGTCTGGAACTGTTCGAGCGCGGCGTGCGCCTGTCGCGCGAGTGTCAGGAGCGCCTGCAGGAGGCGGAACGACGCATCGAGGTGCTGTTGCAGCGTGACGGCGGCGAGGCGCGCGCGAGCGTCTTCGGCGCGCTCGGCGGCGACGACTTCGATGCCCCGGCCGACGACGCGAAGGACGCGGAGGACGATGAGAGCGTCTTCTGACACGGCCGGCGAAGCGAGCGCGCGCGCAGCGGAGATGGAAGACGCCGCCACCGCCGAAGCCGCGCGCGCCTACCTTGAACGCGCGCGCGCGATTGTCGACGCACGTCTCGATGCGCTCGTGCCCGCCGCGAGCGTCGAGCCGGTGGTCGTACATGCGGCGATGCGCTGGAGCCTCTTCGCGGGCGGCAAGCGGCTGCGCCCCGCGCTCGTGCTGGCGACGGGCGAGGCGTTCGGCGCGGCCGCCGGCAGTCTCGTCAACACGGCCTGCGCCTTTGAACTCGTCCATACTTATTCGCTCGTACACGACGATCTGCCCTCGATGGACGACGACGATCTGCGGCGCGGGCGTCCGACCTGCCACGTTAAGTTCGGCGAGGCGACGGCCATCCTCGCGGGCGACGCCATGCAGGCGTTGGCCTTCCAGATCATCGCCGAAGACGAAACGCTTGCGGCGGGCGTGCGCCTGCGGCTCATCGCGGAACTGGCGCGCGCGGCGGGCACGCCCGGCGGGATGGTGGCCGGGCAGTCGCACGATCTCTCGGCCGAGTCGCGCGCGGACGTGACGGCCGACGAACTCGACCACATCCACCGCCACAAAACGGGCGCGCTCATCGTGGCCGCCGCGCGCGCCGGCGCGCTCATCGCGGGGCTGGGCGCGCGCCAACTGGAATCAATCGGCCAATACGCCGCCGCGCTCGGCCTCCTCTTCCAGATCACCGACGACCTGCTCGACGTGACGGCCACCGCCGAAGCTCTCGGCAAGACGCCCGGCAAAGACGCGCGCGCGCAGAAGGCCACCTACCCCGCCCTGCACGGCCTCGAAGCGGCCGGTGAACGCGCCCGCGCCGTCCATCAACAAGCCCTCGACGCGCTCTCGGAAGACGAAAAAAACACGTCCCTCCTGCGTTCAATCGCTCATCTCATCCTCGCACGCCGCGCCTGAAGTTTCTTGACACTCGCGCCGGACAGGCAACATAATCGCCCCCCATCACCGGCGTTTGTGCGCGCCGGAGACCTCCGAAACAAACGTCCCGCGAACACCTGTCCGGCCGGCCGCGACTTTCGGATAAATTGAAATTTCTCAAGCCTCGTCGCCGCTGCCGCTAGGTGCGCCGGAGAATCAAAATGTGCTCTCGGAGAACTAAAGAAAGGCCGCCCGCCGCGCTCCTCGCCTGTCTCCTCGCAGCCGCGAGTTTAGCCTTCTGCCTCTTGCCCGCCGGGCGCACGATGACGGCGACGACTGCCGCCGCCGCGTTGCACTCAAGCTTCGCGCCCGCCTCTCCAGCGCAAGGTGCGACGGCCTCGCCCACGGACGCCCGTCGCCGCCTCAAGGGTAAGATCGCCTACGCCAGCGGTGATCCGGACACCACAATCGACAGCCAGCCCGCCTGGCAGCCGCTCACGGGCAGCGAAGACAGGGTCGTCTTCACCAGCGAGCGCGATGGCAACCCCGAAATCTATGTGATGGAAGCGGACGGCAGCAACCAGATCAATCTCACGAAGAACCCGGCCAGAGACGCGACGCCCGTCTGGTCGCCCGAGGGCACGCGCATCGCTTTCACCAGCGACCGCAACGGCCGCTCGAACATCTACGTGATGGACGCCGACGGCCGAAACGTCCGCGCCGTGACGCGCCTCGATAACACCACAAGCGACTTCCGCGTCTACAACCCGGCGTGGTCGCCGGACGGCACGAAGCTCGTTTACGTCGGCAGCATGATGGGCGAAACGTCCCGCCTCCTCCTCGTCAACGCGGACGGCAGCGGCGAACCGCGCCTCATTCCCGAAGGCAGCACGGAAGTGGCCGACCCCGCCTGGTCGCCCGACGGTTCGCGCATCGCCTACGCCGGGCGCGAGCCGTCCCTCAACCCCGAAGACAGCCTGCGCTTCTATATCTTCGTCATCAACGCGGACGGCAGCGCGAAGACGCGCGTCGGGTATAGCCCGCTGCCCTTCAATTCCTTTTCCTACCCGCCCGCCGCGAGCGGCCCCGCCTGGTCGCCCGACGGCTCTCTGCTCGCTTACACAGAGGGCAGGGCTGCGAACGACACCCTCGCTCAGATCGTCTACGGGCATTCACACGGAGACCCGTATCCGGAACGCGCCACGAATAATCCATCCCGGAACACGTTCCCGACATGGGTGGCGAACGACCGGATCATGTTCACCACCAATCGCCACGGGCAACGCGAAATCTACTCTAAGCTCGTGCGCGCCGGAATACCGGAAAGCGTCGCCGAAATTCGTCTCACGAACAACGACAGCGACGACTATGACGCCGATTGGCAACCCGATCCGTCGATTCCGCGCCGCGCGTCATCCACCATCCAGTGGGGACGCTTCCAGTTTCGCGTGCGCGAAGACGGGCGGGGCGGCGACCCGCTCGTCATAACACGACTCGGCGATTTGTCGCGGGCGGCCTCCGTCGATTTCCAGACTCGCGACATCACCTGTCCGGGCGAGGGAGAAGTCTGCCAGGGAAGCGCCTCCGAGCGTTCCGATTACATCAGGACGACGGGAACGATCCATTTCGCGCCGGGCGAATCGAGCAAGACGATTCACATCCCGCTCATAGACGACGCCCACGTCGAGGGCGATCAGCCTTTCCTCCTTGAGCTAAGGAACCCGACCGGCGTAACCGGCGTCTTCGCGGCATCCGCGTATGTCATCATCACGGACAACGACACGGCCACCACGCCCGACACGCGCCCGAACCCGATAGACGAGCCGAACTTCTTCGTGGGCATGCACTACCTGGATTTTCTCGGCCGCGAACCCGAACCGGCGGGGCAGGCGGCGTGGGTCGGCGTCTGGAACCGCTGCCCGGACATCAACCGCGATGAGAGTTGCGACCGCATCACGATCTCTTCGGCCTTCTTCCGCTCGCAGGAGTTCCAGATGCGCGGCTCCTTCGTCTATCGCTTCTATCGCGCGAGCTTCAACCGGCGGCCGACCTACGCCGAGTTCGTGCGCGACACGGCGCGCATCGAAGGCCGGACGCTCGCCGAGATCGACGCCAGCAAGGATGCCTTCGCGCTGGCGTGGGCGCAGCGCGAAGACTTCCGCGCGCTCTACGCAGGCACGACGGCCGGCAACTACGTCGGCCGCCTTGAGGCGAACACGGGCGCAGTGCTGACGGGCGACGTGACGCGCGACTCGCTCGTGGCCGACCTCGACGCGGGCAGGCGCTCGATTCCCGGCGTGCTGCGCGCCGTCGTCGATCATCCGAACGTCGAGGCGGCGCATTACAACGAGGCGTTCGTCACGATGCAATACTTCGGCTACCTGAAGCGCGACCCGGAAAAAGAGGGCTTCCATAACTGGCTGCGCGTCATCAATCGCGGCGACGGCTACCGCGTGATGGTTCAAGGCTTCGTCAACTCCGTCGAGTACCGCGCGCGCTTCGGACGGCCTTGAGAGCGGGAGGTGAGAGAAAGGCAACAGCCCGCGCGGAGTAAATTTACTCCGCGCGGGCTGTTGCCTTTCTTTCAACGAAAATTTCAACTTGAAACGGGCAACCGGCGATGCATGCCTGTGAAACGGGCGGCCGGCGACTCATGCACGCCCGCGCTTCAGTGTCCGGGTTCCGGCGCGGAGCTTTCCGCCGTCGCGGGCGTCGGCCACGACAGTTCGACGCCCGCGCTGGTCTTCCTGATCCACATCCCTTTCCGCGCACGCTCGTAGGTCTCCGCGCCGATGGCGACCTCGAACCTTGCGCCGTCCCGGCCTTCGAGCAGGAGGCGGCGACGCACGCCCGAACCCGTGTGCGATTCGGTGATCGTCTGCGACTTGTCCAGTATCTTCCCCTCGTACTCGCGGGCGTAATCGCCGGTCAACGTGTATTGCTGGTAACAGGTGCGTGACAACAGCGCGAAGGGGATGAGCACGAGCACGAGCGTGAAGGCGAGCGTTGTTGCGGCCGAACGAAGTTTCAGGATGCGTTCGGCGATGCGTTCGGAGGTGAGTCGATACCGGCGCGGCTTCGGTTGCAAGTCGTCGTTCCCCATCAGGCGGGCGCACGCGGCCGTGCGGCGCCAATTTATAGTTCGAGGTGAGACGGCCGTTCGGGCACGCACTTCTTCTGCATCGCGCGCAGGGGTTCGGGCATGAAGGCGGTCAGGTGGTGCGTGGCCGTGTGGCCGTCGGCGAAGGCCTGGTAGAGCATGCAGTCGGGCAGTTGGAGACAACTGAGCGGCGACGTGTGGATGTAGCCGCTGTCGATGCCGATGGCGCTGTGCGAGATGTAGATGCCGTGGCGGCCGAGGCGACCGCGCAGGGGGAGGAGCGGCGCGGGCGTGTGGCCGAAGACGCAGGGCTTGCCCGTGTAGTTGCGAAAGAAATTTCCGTCGCGCGACCAGAGGAGATGTTGCGCGGGCGTGTCGCGCGGGTGCATCCCGCCCGGCAGACCGGCGTGGACGTAGAGCGCGTAATCATCTTCGTGGAAGAGGGGCATCGAGCGGAAAAACTCGACGTGCGCGGGCGGGAGGGACGCGGCGAACTCTGCGCGCAGCGTCGTGAAGTCCTGCTCGCTCTGCACGCGCAGGGGTTTGCCCGTGTACTGTTGAAACGTGCATTCGCTCCCGACGGCCGCGTGCAGCCAGAGCGTCGCGCCCTCGTCAAGGAAATCGAGCAACATCTGCTCGTGATTGCCGCGCAGGGAAAGCACGCGCTCCGGCTGCTCGGCGCGCAGCCGCACCACTTCGGCCACCGTGCCGGGCACGTCTTCGCCGCGGTCGATGATGTCGCCGAGGAGGATGAGCATGTCGCGCTCCGGGTCGCGCGGGATCAACTCGATGAGTTGCTGCAACTGCGCGCGCCGCCCATGTACGTCGCCGATGACGAAGGTTTTCATGTCGCTTCAACCCGCCGGACGCCTTAAGCTATGGCGCGCGCCCGGCCGTCTCATTCCACCCCGACCCGCGCCTGCGCGTGCGATTTCTCGATGCGCCCCATCAACATCTCGAAGCGCGGGTCGTCTTTGAGCTGCGCCCATTCCGGGTTCGCCCTGAACCACGGCAAATTCTCGTTGCCGCGATTGATGGCGCGCTCCAACCATTTAAAGGCCTGATCGCGCATGCCCTCGACGGCGTAGGCCGTGGCGATCCAGTAGGGCGCGTCGTGATCCGCTTCGGCCACCTCCTTGACTCGTTCGGTCAACTGCGCGCGCGCCGCCTCGTGCTGGCCGAGTTTGCTCAGCGCGATGGCGTAGTGCGGGCGGATGCCGTCCATTTCCGGGTGCGTGTCGAGCACGTCGCGCAAAATTTCCGCCGCCTCCGCCGCCCTGCCCTGCCGGTAGAAGGCGACGGCGCGAAAGGTGCGAACGAAAGGATGGTCGGGTTCGATCTCCGCGCCGTCGTCGAGCGCGCGCATGGCCTCGTCCATCCGCCCCTGGTACATCAGGACGCGCGCGCGGTTGTAACTGACGACGACGCGCTCGGCCGGGTTGAGACTGAGCATCCGGTCGAGACTGCGCAGAGAGCGTTCGTAATCGCCGTCGAGGCGGTAGAGGTAGGAGGCGACGAACTGCACGCCGACGTCGTTCATCGCTTCGTGGCGTAAATTCTCCACGGCCGCACGCGCCTTGGCCTTCTCGCCGCGCGCCAGGTAAATGAAGACCATGTGCATCCGCGCTTCCATGATCTTCGGGTCGATGTCGAGACCCTTGCGGAAGGCCTCTTCGGCGCGCTCGTAGTCCTCGAAGTCGCCCATGGACTTGATGACACGGTTGGCGTAGCAGCCGCCGAGAGCGCAATGCGCGAGGGCGAAGTTCGGGTCGAGTTCGATGGCGCGTGTGAAACTCTCGATGGCCTCTTCCACATCTTCGTTGGCGAGCGTGTGATAGATGTATCGCCCCATCGAGTCGCGTCCGCGCAGGTAGATGTTGTAAGCGTCGGAGTTGGCCGTGGCGCGCTGCGCCAGCCCGTCGCGCTCGGCCGTCGTCAGTTCGAGGCGTAAACCCTCGACGATGCGCTGCGCGATGGTGTCCTGCACGGCGATGATGTCGGCGGCGGTGGCGTCGATGCGATCAGTCCAGAGCAGGTCGCCCGAAGCCACGTCGAGCAGTTGCGCGTTGACCCGGAGCTTGTCGCCCGCGCGCAGGAACGAGGCGGCGAGCACCGCGCTGACGCTCAACTCCTCGCCGATCTCGCGCGGGTCGCGATCCTGCCCCTGGTATTTCACGATGAGCGACGACGGGCGCACCACGAGCGAACGCAGCCGCGCCAATTCCGTGATCACGGCGTCGGCGAGCGAGAACTCGTAGAAGCTGACCTCGGCGTCGCCGTTCAAATTGCGGAAGGGAAGGATGGCGATGGACTTCTGCGCGGTCTCGGAGATGTTCGTCGTCTGCTGCGTCTCGGCCTCGGTGCGGGAGGGCACGGTGGATGGGTTGCGCGAAGAGGGCGGCGCGGAAGTCGACTGCGCGGTCGAAGGCGTCTCCGTGCCGGCGATGTTGCGCAGCCAGCGGCGGAAGGTGCGGCCGAAGGAGTTGTTGCTCGTTTGGTGGCGCGGGGCGACCGGCTCGAACTCGTCGGTCGTGTCGAGAGCGGTGGCCGCGCCGGCGGCGGCGAGTTCGCGTTTGACGGCGCGCAGTTCGTCGCGCATTTCGGCGATGCGCTGGTAACGATCCTTCGGGTCTTTGGCGAGCGCGCGGTCGAGTATCTCCTGCAGGCGCGGCGGCGCGTCCTGGCGAAATTCTTCGATGCGCGCGGGCGTGTCGTGCAGGACGGCGTAGCGCACCTCGACGTTCGTCTTGCCCTGAAACGGCCAGATGCCCGAGAGCATCTCGTAGAGCAGGACGCCGGTCGAGAAGATGTCTGCGCGATGATCCACGTGCGCGCCCGTGGCCTGTTCGGGCGCGGCGTAGGTGGCCGTGCCGTAGGGCACGCCCATCTCGGTCAGATGCACGTCTCCCTTGCCCGTGTTCTGTTCGTCGAGCAATTTGGCGAGACCGAAGTCGAGCACTTTGGCCGTGCCGTTCTTCGTCACCATCACGTTGCCCGCCTTGATGTCGCGATGGATGACGCCGCGTGCGTGGGCGGCGGCGAGAGCGTCGGCCGTCTGCATGGTGATGGAGATGGCGCTGCGCAGTTCGAGCGGGCGTCCGCGAACGAGTTGGCGCACGTTCTTCCCGTCGATGTACTGCATGGTGATGAAGTGCAGCCCGCCCTCTTCGTGCAGGCCGTAGATGATGCAGATGTTCGGGTGATCGAGCGAGGAGGCGAGTTGGGCTTCACGCTCGAAACGTTTGAGATTCGATTCGCGCGAGGTCAATTCGGGCGAGAGCACTTTGAGGACGAGCGTGCGGCCGAGCCGGGTGTCGACGGCCTTGTAAACCGTCCCCTGCCCGCCTGAGCCGAGTTTTTCCGTGATCCGGTAGTTGAGCAGAGTTGAACCTAGCATCGATGGTTACTATTTTAACTCCGAACGTGGGGGAGATGGCAAAGATAAAAAGGGGAAAAGGGTAAAGGGGAAGGGGTAAAGGGAAGAAAAATCGTCGTCGCGGCGCACGCTTTCCCTTGTACCTTTCCCCTTAACCTTTACCCATCAATTTCGTCCGGCGCACGGCCGGCCTCAGTCGTGGACGGTTCAACCGCGTGGCGGCGTGCCCCAGCCCGAGCTGACATACTGCCCGTCTTCGACGATGCAGGGCACGGTCGGGTCGCCGTCCGAATAGGCGAACATCTCGGCGCGGCGCGCGCGGTCGTTCTGCGCGTCGTACTCGGTGAAGGCCACCCCCCGCGAGTTGTAATGATCACGCGCCTGCTGGCAATAAGGACAGCCCGGCTTCACATAAATCACGATACCCATGTTTTTAAGTTCAACCTCCCTTCGCCCGCGTAGTTTAGCAGCCAACACTCATGAATCGTAAATCGTCAAAGGCCGCGAATCGTTGATCGCCAATCACGGCTTTTTACGGTTATACTCCCGCGCAAAGTTTTACCGAAGGCCGGCGGGAAGCGCGGAGTTAAAACCCTCTTGATTGACAGCGATCTCTTTGAGCCATACGAGCGCCTGGTGACGATTGAAATTCTCGGCCGCCGCGTCGAAGTGCCGGAGAACAATCGCCTGCTGCGCTGCTTCCAGTTCCTCTCCATGCGCAGCATCTCCTACGGCGATTTTTGCTGGAACGGCGACTGCACCAACTGCCAGTTCTGGTATCACGAAGGAGGCGAACAGGCGCGCGACGACAAGACCGCCCTCTCCTGTCGCTTCAAAGTGCGCGAAGCCATGGTGATCACCCGCCTCAACGAACACGTCAAACTCGAAGGAATCAACAAAGACCGGGAGGAGCGGGATTGACCCATCGCTTCAACGCTCCGCCGGTTCATCAATTCATTTCCGCATTGAATTAATGGCTTGATGAACCGTTGAACCGATTCCTGCTACACTTCCCCCGAACGACGACCGACCACGGACGACTGACTACCAACCACTGAGCAGGCACAGCTTTTTATGTATGACGCGATCATCATCGGTGCGGGAGCTTCGGGCTTGTCGGCCGCGCTGTGGTGCGAGGAGTTGGGTCTGGATGTGCTCTTGCTCGAAGCGGGCGCGGAGGTGGGCGGGCAACTGCTGCGCGTCTATAACCCGATCAATAATTACCTCGGCCTGCGCGCGGCGAACGGGCGCGAGTTGCGTGACATCTTCGCCGCGCAGATCGCGGAAGCGGAGTTTGACCTCTGGACGGAAACCGAGATCGAGAGCGTTGACGTGCGCGCCCGGCGCATCGTGCTCAGGAGCGGCGAAGAGTTGCGCGCCATCGGCCTCGTGCTGGCGACGGGCGTCAGGCGCAGGCGGCTGGGGATTCCGGGAGAGGCCGAACTGGCGGGGCGGGGTGTGTTCGATTCCGTGATGCGCGACCGCGAACAACTCGCCGGGATGGACGTGTGCGTCGTCGGCGGCGGTGATGCGGCGGCCGAGAACGCGCTGCTTCTGGCGGAAGTGTGCCCGACCGTCACGCTCGTCCATCGCGGCAAGCGTCTCTCGGCGCGCGCGGAGTTCGTCGAGCGCCTGCGCTCGGAGCATTGCATCACGATCTTCACGGAGTCGGAGGCGCAACGCATCATCGGCGCGGAGCGCGTCGAGGCGATAGAGATTTTGCGTTGCGGCGCGATCAAGCCGTTTCAGATGGCCGTCGGCGGCGTGCTCGTGCGCGTCGGCGTCGAGCCGAACGACGAATTGTTTCGCGGGCAGTTGGAGCAGGACGAGCGCGGTTACGCCCTCATCACGAGCGAACAGGAGACGAGCGTCGAGAACGTATTCGCCGTCGGCGACATCTCCAACCCGCTGAGTCCCACCATCAGCAGCGCGGCGGGCGCGGGCGCAACCGCCGCGAAGGTGTTGGCCGCGCGGCTGGGTAATAACCGTCAGTAGCCAGTAGTCCGTGGTCAGTTGTCAGGAGTGTTGATTAGGTGTTCAATTCTATCTTCAGCGACCTGGGTTGAGAGCGGCCTTGCGACGGACAACCGACCACGGACAACGGACAATTCTTTTATGAATTACAAAACGATCACGCCGGAGGAGTTTGCGGCGCGCGCGGCGCGGGGCGAGCGCGTGCGCTTGATTGACGTGCGCGAGCCGGAGGAGTTTGAGCTGGCGCGCGTCGAGGGGGCGGAACTTTTGCCGCTCAGCCGTTTTCAGGAATGGGCGGGCGCGCTCGATGCGGAGGAAGAGATCGTGGTGATGTGTCATCACGGCATCCGCAGCGCGCAGGTCTGTGCCTATCTGGCGGGGCAGGGCTTTACGAAGATGTGCAACCTGGCGGGCGGCATCGAGCGTTGGTCCTGGGAAGTTGACCGGAGCGTGCCGCGATATTGAAGGAGTGAGCAGTAAGCAGTGAGCGGTGAGCAGTCGGAAAAGGGCTGTCAGTTGTCAGTTGTCCGTTGTCAGTTGTTCAACACAACGCTTCAGCAGCTTGCGTGGCTACCACATGCTACCGGCAACGGACAACTGACAACTGACAACGGACGAAGAACAACCGGCGGCGGGCAACTGACGTTTTTCGCGTTCGCTCCGTATAATGGCTGAAATGGAAAACAGCGCAGGCGCGGCTTACACGGCGGAGCACGCCGCGGCGTATCCGGGCGATTATCTGGCGGGCATCGATCTTTACAACGCGGGGGAGTTTCACGCGGCGCACGATGCCTGGGAGGCGCGCTGGGTGGATGAAGCCGGGCCGCGCGAGAAACTTTTTTTGCAGGCGTTGATTCAGTCGGCGGTGGCCTTTCATCACCTGGAGATCGGGCGCAGGGGCGCGGCGCGGCGGATGTACGTGATGGCGAAAGAGAAGTTTGCGCGCCTGGGTACGCCGCGCTTCATGTCGCTCGACCTCGTGGATTATCAAGCGCAACTCGACCGCGCCCTCGCCTGGCTCACGAGTGTGCCCGACCCGCGCGAACTGTCGATGCCCGAAATGCAGTTGCCGCAGATCAGGCTGCTGCCGGAAGTGATGGAGTACGATTGATGGAGGCGAAGCTGAACGAACACGACGGCACCGGCGAGGCGATAAGCGCGAACGCTTCGAGCGCGCCTACGCCTCCTCCTCCTCCTGCGCCGGATGCGGCGACGGCGGCGCGTGCGGCGGGCGCGAAGCCCTCGGGCGCGCTCGGCGATGCGCGCCTGTTGCTGCTCGGCATGTGGCTGGGGGCGGCCGTCCTCTTCAGTTTCGCGGTCGCGCCGGGCGCGTTCGCGGTGCTGCCCGCGCGCGAGCTGGCGGGCGCAATCGTCACGCGCATCATCGGCGTCGTGAACGTGTGCGGCTTCATCATCGCACTGTTACTGCTGGCGACGGCGTTTGCCCGCAGAGGCACGGCGACGAAACGTGCGCGCATGTTGGAAGTTGCCGCGCTCGCGCTCGTCGCGCTGGCGACGGGCGTCGGCCACTGGGTCGTCGCCGCGCGCATGGCCGCGCTCCGCGTCGCTTTAGGGCGGCCGATTGACGAAGTGGCGGCGAGCGATCCGCTGCGGCTCGCCTTCAACAGCCTGCACGGCTATTCGGTCGCCGCGATGACGACGGCCATGCTCGCGGCCGTCGTCGCCTTCATCCTGATCGCGCGGCGCAACCGTAGTTAGTTTCAAGTTTCAGGTTTCAGGTTTCAAGTTCAAGACAAAGAACTCGGAACTTCAGGCCTGAAACTTGAAACCTGAAACTTGAAACCTTATTCAGACCTGAAACTTGAAACCTATTCCGGAGGAATGTTTGGTGGAAACGATTGAGCGAATTGACGAGTGGCGCGAAAGCTACCAGCGTTGGAAGCGGATCAACGAGATGCGCGGCGACGACATCGGGGCGCATTATCCCTGGGTCGAGAACGAGCGCGCACCGTTCAAAGCGGCGCGGCGCGCGCTGCCCATGCTCAACCTCGCGCTCATCACTTCGGCGGGCGCCTACATCGACGGCTCCGAACCTTTCGACACCAGCCTCCCCGGCGGCGACGCCTCTTTCCGCGAAATCCCGACGCTCATCGAGGCCGAGGATTTGCGCTGGGCGGCGCGCGGCTACGACCCGGCCGCCGTCGAGCAGGACATGAATTCGCAGGTGCCCATCGAGCGCCTGTTCGAGTTTGAGGGCAACGGTATCATCGGCCAGCTCAACCCGGTCTTCTGGAGTTTCTGCGGCTTCATCCCGAGCGCGGCGCGCTTCGCCGACAACGCGCTGCCGCAACTCGTGGAGCGCGTCAAGCGTTATTCGGCGCAGGCCGCGCTGCTCATCCCGGCCTCGCGCGTCTGCCATCAATCCATGGGACTGGCCGCGCGCGCCCTCGAAGCGGCGGGCGTGACGACCATCGTGCTCGCCGTCGATAAAGAGGCAATTGAGCGCGTGCGCCCGCCGCGCGGCGTCTATTACAAGGGCGACTTCGGCAGCGTCGCCGGCCGGCCGAATTTCCCCGAACACCAGCGGCGCATCCTCGACGAGACGCTGCGCCTGCTCGAACCCTGGGATCAGGTTGACGTGCGCAAGCTCACGGTCGAGTTGCAAACGACCGTCGAAGAGGCGCGCGGCGAAAGATAAAGAGGAAAACGCAAATTTGAGATAAGCGAGGACGGACATACGGCCTCAGCCCCGTCAGGGGCGCAAGATAGTAGCCCACGGCGTGAGCCGTGGGATCAAGGCAGCCCCAAAATGTTAAAGCCCCGTCAGGGGCGAAAGAAATTCGAGATTGAATATCTTTCGCCCCTGACGGGGCTTCTCAAATTTATCCGCACGTTGAGCCCACGGCTCGCGCCGTGGGCTATAAATCTTCCGCCCCTGACAAGGCTTCCAATCCGGCACTGCCTGAATGGAACGCTCGCGCGCCGCTCGCTACCTTTTCCTTCTCGTCGCCGGCGTCGCGGTGTCGCTCTTGGCGAAGTAGCCCTGCCGGTAGTTGAGTTTGACGCCCTGCTTGCGGAGTTCGGGGTTGACGACCTCGATCTGTAGTTTGCGGTAAGAGCCGTCGCGCCGCTTGTTGGTGGGCGAATAGGCGACGAGGAATTGCTCGCGCAGTTCGCGCTGGATTTGCGCGAAGGCGTTGCGCAGGTCTTCCTCGCTGCGCGGAAAGTAGGCGCGGCCGCCAGTGCGCTCGGTGATCTTGCGCAACGCGCCTTCATTCACGCCGCTGTAGCCGAAGCTGTCGCCGATGCCGATGGCGAAGACGAGCGTGTCGGTCTTGAGCGCCTCCGCTACGGCCTCGTCGAGTTTCAACATGCTGCTGGTGTCGTCGCCGTCGGTCAAAAGCACGATGGCGCGGCGCGTCTTGTCGGACGATTCGACCATTACCTCATGACAGGTCGCATAGACGGCGTCCCAGATGGCGGTCGAACCGGCGGTCGCCTGGTTGTCGCCCGAGATGGGGGGCGTGCCGCCGCGGATGATGTTGCCGTTGCCGACGTAGCCGCCGGAGGGCGGCACAAACTCGACGCGCTCGATGGCGCTGCGCACGCGCGTGGCGTTGCCCGTCAAACCCTGTTCGAGCGTCGAATCGCCGGTGAAGGAGAGCACGGCCACCTCGTCCTTGGCGGGACGCATCACGGCGTCCACGAAGGCGCGCGCGGCAGCCTTCTCTTCGGGCAGCGTGCGCTCCTGCGAGATGCTCGTGTCGATGACGAGGGCGAGCGTGAGCGGCAAATCGATCTGCGTCTGGAAGGTGAAAATCTGTTGCGGCACGCCGTCTTCGAGCACGCGGATGTCTTCCTGCCGGAGATTCGTGACGAACCGCTTGTTCTTGTCCACGGCCGTGAAGATGACGTTCGTCAAGCTGGTGTCGACGCGCTCGATCTCGTCGCCTTCAATCGTCGTGGTGTCGTCCGTGCGCGCGGGCGTCGGGCGCGGCGTCGGCTGCGGCGTCTGCTGCTGCTGCGCAGGAGGCGGCTGCGGCGCACCCTCCCACTGCTGCTGCTGCTGCTGTTCCACCTGCGCCCGCGCGCCTGCCAGCGCGCCGCCGAAGGCCACGCTCAACGCGATCATAAAACTCAACACGCGCACAAATCGGATGCGATCAAACATTACTTTCAAATTACCCTTCCGGAAGCAACGATGAAGGAGGAACGCGGAACGATGAAGTTAAAGCGAACGGCTTTCAGTTCATCGTTCCGCGTTCCTCCTTCATCATTTATTTCTATCCGCCCAGGCCGTGTAGCCGCGGCGTGTGCGGACTTTGAGACCGTCGCGTTTGGCGGCGAGTTTGACCTCGATGCGCCGGTAGCTGCCATCGTAGTTTTTGTTCGTCGGCCGGTAGGTGGCGATGTACTGGCCGCGCAGTTCGCGCGCGACGCGCGTGAAGGCGCGTTCGAGTTCGAGGCGGTCGCCGATGAAGAAGGCCTTGCCGCCGGTGGCGTCGGCCAGGCGGTCAAGCCGCTTGTCGTCTTCATCTTTGACCGTGCCCGCCTCGACGCCGGGGACGGTGCTCGAAAAGCCCGACTTAGTGGAGATGGCGAAGATCATCGTCTCGGTGCGCTGCGCCATCTCGATGGCTTCTTCCAGGCGGGCGCGGCTCGAAGTGTCCGTGCCGTCCGTGATGAGCACGACGACGCGCCGCCCCGTCACGCCGCGCATCTTCTCGTCGCACATGCGCCACACGGCATCGTAGAGCGCGGTGGTCGTGCCCGGCTTCTTCACGCTGTCGACGGCCGTATCGAGCTTGTCGAGCCGGTCTGTGAAATCCTGCAGCAGGTTGACCTCTTCATCGAAGGTGGCGAAGGCGGCCTTGTCCTTGCGCACGCGCACAACCCTGTAGAGAAAATCCTTGGCCGACTCTTTCTCGAAGCGCAGCTTGGCGGCGGCGGACGAGGAAATATCCATCAAGACCGCCACGTAGATCGGCGTGCCCGCCGATTCGTCGCGGAAGCTGACGATCTGCTGCGGCTGCTTGTCCTCGAAGATGAGGAAGTCGCTCGCCTTGAGTCCAGCCACGGGCTGCTCTTTTTTGTCGAAGACGGTGATCGGCAGTTGCACCTCGCGGATAAGGACGCGGCCGCCCTGCTGGTCGTCCTGCTCCGGGGCAGGCGTTGCGGCGGTCGGGCGGGGCGCGGCCGGCGTTTGCTGCCGGGGCGGCTGCTGCGCCGCATCCTGAGCTGAGACGGAAGCGTCGAAAACGAGCGCGCCGGAGACAAGGGCGCAGGCGGCGAACAAAAGTGTATAGAGGGCAGTTCTCATGTGTTTGAATCAAATGGACGGAATGGAAAAGGTTGAGCCTTTTTAAGCATTCGAGCGTCGAAGGGTTCGATGCCGCGCGGGCGAGCGTCAGTTGCCTTTCCGGCGGCTCGGTGACAACAGATGCCACAGTATAACAAAACCCGCCCGCGTGCATGCCCGCGCGCGTGAGAAGGTCGCCTGCGGGACGCGCGCTCGCGCGGCGCGGCTTTAGTCCAGAGCTTCCAGCATGCGGGAAAGCTCCGGGGGAAGGGGCGCGTCGAAACGCAAAGGCTTGGCGGTTTGCGGGTGGCGAAAGCCGAGCCGTTCGGCGTGGAGAAACTGTCGCCCCATGGCGCGGATGGCGGCGCGCACGCGCACGTCCCCGACCGTGGTATCGCGCCCGCCGTTGTAAACTTTGTCGCCGACGACCGGGTGCTTGAGGTGTGCGAGATGCACCCTGATCTGGTGCGTGCGCCCGGTCTTGATCTCGACATCGAGGAGCGTGAAGCGTTCGTAAGGGCGGCGCACGCGATAGAGCGAGAGCGCGGGACGGCCGCCGCGCACGACGGCCATGCGCGTGCGCTGGCGCGGGTCGCGCGCGAGCGGTTCTTCGACGCGCCCCGTCTCGGCGCGCACCAGCCCGTGCACGAGCGCGACGTATGATTTGAACACTTCCCGCGCGCGAAACTGGTCGGCCAGGTGCTCGTGCGCGGCGGCCGTCTTGGCGACGACCATCAGGCCGGAGGTGTCGCGGTCGAGGCGATGGACGATGCCGGGGCGTGGGTATTGCGGATTTCGGAATGCGGATTGCGGATTGGCAATCTTTAATTCTTGATCAGGCACTTCGGATGATGTCGCGGCGTTTTCGTCTTCAATCCGCATTCCGAAATCCGCATTCCGAAATCTAAAGGCGAGCGCGTTGGCGAGCGTGCCGGAAGAGATTCCGGCCGCCGGGTGGACGACCATCCCGGCCGGCTTGTCGAGGACGACGAGCGAGTCGTCTTCAAAGATGATGCGCAGAGGGATGTCTTCGGGCGTGAAATTCGAGGCGGGCGGCGCGGGCGTCTCCAGTTCGACCGCATCATTCGCGCGCAGCTTGTACGAAGGCTTCGCGGCGCGTCCCGAGACGAGCACGTCGCCGTCCTCGATGGCGTGCTTGAGACGCGAGCGGCTGACGCCTTCGACGCGCGCGGCGAGAAAGGCGTCGAGGCGCGCGCCCGCGTCCGCGTCCGTGACGCGAAAGGCGAGCGTCGTCGCCTCCGGCTCGGGGTCGCCATCCGGGATGAGCGCGTCTTCGTGGTCGGTGGTGCGTGCGCCGTCGTCGTGATCGGTCATGCGTGCACCGCCGTCGTGATCGGTCATGTGTGCGCTGCCGTCGTCGTGGTCTTCCATATCGTTTACGCGCGCGCGGCGGTGCGCGCCACTTTCGCGTCGCTCGGCAACGCCCCGGCGGCGGGCGCGCGTCGCCAGCGGATGATGAGAACGACGAGGCTCGTGATGCCGACCAGCAAGCTGATCAACTGCGACGTGGAGAGGTGCGTGAGCGACGTGAGGCCGAAGATGTCGCCGCGTGGGTCGTCGCGGAAAAACTCGATGATGAAGCGCGTCGTGCCGTAGAGCACGCCGTAGAGGAGTATCACCTGACCGTTGAAAGTTTTGCGGCGGTGCAGCCAGACGAGGAGCGCGAAGAAGAAGAAGGCGGCGAAGGATTCATAAAGCTGCGTCGGGTGGAGGTGCGCGTCGATGGGAACGCCCGTCACCTGTTGGCCGAGTTCGGAGAAGCGCACGCCCCACGGCACAGAGGTCGGTTTGCCCCAGCAGCACCCGGCGGCGAAACAGCCCTGCCGCCCGATGGCCTGCCCCAGCGCGATGCCCGGCGCGAACGCATCCGCCGTCCGCCACCACGGCAACTCGTAACGCCTGACGAGCACGTAGGCCGTCAACACCGCGCCGAGGAAGCCGCCGTAAAACACACCGCCCGAACGCAGGAAATCCAACGACAGCAGCCGCAGCGGAGCCTCGCGGTATTCCGGTTCGACGACGAGCAACAACAATTTAGAGCCGACGATGGCGGCCAGCAACAGCCACAGGCCGAGATCGAAGAGGCGTTCGCGCGGCAGTCCGTCGCGCGCGCCGAGTCGCGCCGCCACCAGCAGCGCGGCGAGGAAGGCCAGCGCCAGCAGCACGCCGTAAGTATTGACGGGGAAGTTTCCGATGCGAAAAAGTTCTGGGTACATCTATAGATTGTCGTTCGTCTTTAGTTATCAGGTGTTCAATTCAAATCTTTAGTTGCTTACACGTCGGCCACGGGCGGTAGACAAGGCCGTGAGCGCCGCTGCTACCGGCGGCGCGGCGCACGCCCGGATCGCGGGAAAGCGTTCGGCGTCGGTACCGGCGCATACTCTCCCGGCGGCACGATCCACAATTCCAACGCACGCCACTTGCGATAGCCGCCATCCAACACCCTCACGCGAGAGCGGGGTATGCCATGCTGTTTAACCAGCTCATCCCTCCTCTCCCTTAATTCCCGCGCCGCCGCTCCGGGCGGGTCAATCGAAACTGCGCGGAAAATTTTCTTCCGACCGCGCGCGTCCACGTCTTCCGTTCGACTCACACGGTATCCCGCATAAGCGATGAGATAAGCCAGCGAGCGCGGCTCCTTTCGCAACGCCTGTGCATAGTCTTCGAGCGTGCCCCCGTATTCGCTGCTGTAGGAGATCAACTGGTCGTGCGGGGCATCCCAGTAATACTCGTCAAACTTTCGCGCGGCCGCCGTGTCGTCGAGACCTCTCGCGTAGGCATCGGGTCTGGGCGTGGGAGTTGTTCCCGGAGGCACAAGCCAAAGTTCGTGTGAGAGGCATGAGGCTGCGCCCCCGTCCACCGTCGCGATGCGCTCTGTCGGAATCCCGCGATTATTAATTAGATAGCGTCTCATCCAGTTGAGATGGCGACCGCTCAGCCCCGGCAGGTCGCGATGCGCGCGGTAGACGATGAGAAATGCGCGGGCGGTCGGGTTCTCCTGTAGTTGGACTCCAAAATTATCCAGCCGCGCCGCCATCTCCGTCGGAAGGATATCTCCGAACTCGTCGAACTTTTCGGCACGCGGCGCATTCGCCTGCGCACGCGCCGCGCCGCCTAAATTCGTCAGCAAGAATATCGCAGACAGGAAGACCAGGTGTTTGCGAGACATGGATAGCTGCATAAATAGGCCACCGACTCCAGCTCCTCAAACAGTAGGTCGCCGACTCCGGCTCCTCGAACGACGAGCACCGACAACTGTTTACTGGCCGGCGACGGTTGACTGCCGCTTCTGCTCCCTGCCTTCGAGTATCAGGTCGAGTATGAGGAGACCCGCGCCGACGCAGATGCTGGCGTCGGCGACGTTGAAGGTCGGCCAGTGGTAGTCGCCCGCGTGGAGCAGGATGAAGTCTATGACGTAGCCGAGGCGGACGCGATCCGTCAGGTTGCCCGCGATCCCGGCGAGCAGCAAAGCGCACGCTCCGAGAACGCGGTCGTCCGCGCGCGGCGTGCGAAAGAAGTAGGTGAGCACGGCGACGAGCGCGGCCGAGGCCAGCGCGGCGAGCGCCCAGCGTCCCCACCAGCCGCCCTGCTGCAACTGCCCGAAGGCGATGCCGGGGTTCTCCGCGTAAGCGAAATCCAGAAAGCCGCGGATGACCGTCTTATCCTCGCCGAGACGCAGCGCGCGCACCGCCCACGCCTTCGACATCTGGTCGACCATGTAGATGCCGAAGGCCGCGAGCAGATACCAGATGCGCCAACTGAACGCGCGCGCCTTCACGACGCGCCCCCCGCCCGCTCGATCTCCGCGAGCGCCTCGACGCAGCGTTCGCACGCCGCCGGGTAGCGCGTCGATTCGCCGACGCGCGTGGAATACGTCCAGCATCGCTCGCACTTTTCGCCCTCGGCGCGTTCGACCGTGACGCCGACGGGAGCGTCAGCGTCGTCCGTCTTCACCAGCGCGACCTGCGAGACGATGAAGGTGTAGCGCAGTTCATCCTCGTACTTCGACAGCAAAGCGTGTAGGGGTTCGGGCGCGGAGATGCGAACGCGCGCTTCGAGCCCGCTGCCGATCAGCTTCGCGGTGCGCGCTTCTTCAAGCGCGCGCAGCACCACATCGCGCACCTCGAACAACTGCGACCAGCGCGCGGCCAACTCCGCGTCGTGCAGTCCGGCGGGCGCGGGAAATTCCGCGAGGTGAACCGATCCGAAGCCGGCCGCCTCCGCGACGTCGCCGCGCGGGATGTTCTCCCAGATTTCGTCGGCGGTGAAGACGAGGACGGGCGCGAGCAGGCGCGCGAGCGCGTCGGCTATACGGTGGAGCGCGGTCTGCGCCGAGCGGCGCGCATGCGAGCGCGGCGCGGCCGTGTAGAGCCTGTCCTTGATGATGTCGAAGTAGCGCGCCGAGAGCGTCACGGTGCAGAAGTGGTAGAGCGTGTGATAGACCGTGTGAAACTCGAAAGCCTCGTAAGCGGCGCGCACGCGCTCAATGACGGTGTCGAGTTCGGCGAGCGCCCAAGCGTCGATCTCCTGCATCTCTTCGTACTTGACCGCGTCGCGCGCCGGGTCGAAGCCGTCGAGGTTGCCGAGGGCGAAGCGTGCGGTGTTGCGCATCTTGCGGTAGGCGTCCGAGACGCGTTGCAGGATTTCGTCGGAGCAGCGCATGTCCTCGTGGTAATCGCTGGACGCGCACCAGAGGCGTATGATCTCCGCGCCCGAACCCTTGATCACGTCGTTCGGCGAGACGGAGTTGCCCGCGGACTTGTGCATCGCCTTGCCCTGCCCGTCCACCACCCAGCCGTGCGTGAGCACCGTGCGATAGGGCGCGCGGTCGTGCGCGGCGAGGCCGACCATCAGAGACGAGTTGAACCAGCCGCGATACTGGTCGCCGCCTTCCAGGTACATGTCCGCGGGGAAGCTCAACTCCTCGTAGTGTTCGAGCACGGCGACGGAGGAGGAGCCGCTGTCGAACCAGACATCGAGAATGTCCGTCTCCTTCGTGAAGCCCTTCGCGCCGCACCGCGGGCACGCGAATCCGTCGGGCAGCAAATCCTTCGCCTCGCGCGCATACCAGGCATCGGAAGTTTCGCGCTCGAAGACGCCGGCGACGTGTTTGATGACCGACGGGTCGGCGATGGCCTCCGTGCAACTCTCGCAATAGAACGCGGGGATCGGCACGCCCCACACGCGCTGGCGCGAGACGCACCAGTCGGGGCGACCCTTGAGCATGTTGCGCATCCGCTCCTCGCCCCACGCCGGAAGCCAGCGGACGCTCTCGCCCACCTCCCTGAGCGCGCCGGCGCGCAGTGATTGGGGAGCGTCCTCTTCGTTCTCGGTGTAGTTCGTGAGGTCGCGTCCGTCCTCGTCCTGTTCCACGACCGGCTCGGCCGCGCGCGCGTCGAGCGAGATGAACCATTGCGGCGTGGCGCGGAAGATGACCGGATTTTTGCAGCGCCAGCAATGCGGGTAGCGGTGTCTGTAGTCTTCGCTGAACAACAGCGCGCCGCGCTCGCGCAGGAACTCCACGATCTTCGCGTTCGCCTCGAAGACGCGCTCGCCCGCGAAATGCTCCACTTCGGCGATGAAGCGTCCGGCGTGATCGACGGGGCAATAGATGTCCAATCCGTATTGCTTGCCGATGACGAAATCGTCGTGGCCGTGGCCGGGCGCGGTGTGGACGCAGCCCGTGCCCGCCTTGCCCGTGGCAGACTTATCGCGCGCATCTTTCACGTCGAGTTCCGTTTCGGCGTCGGCCTCGCCGCCGAGCGTGACGTGTTCGCCGAGGATGACAAGGGATTTGCGTTCGAGCCATGCGTGGCGACATTCGAGGCGGTCGAGCTTCGCGCCGGGAAAGCGCGCGACGACTTGCGGCGCGTCGAGCCCGCACTTCTCGGCGACCGTGCCGGCCAGTTCGCTCGCGACGATGTAAACCTCTTCGCCATGCTCAATCGCGGCGTACTCGAAGTTCGGGTTGACGGCGATGGCGAGGTTCGCGGGCAGCGTCCACGGCGTCGTCGTCCAGATGAGGAAGAAAACACTACGCCCGGCGAGCGCCGCGTCGATCTCCGACGGGTCGGAGGCGAGCGGAAATTTCACGTACACGGACGGACTCGTGTGTTCCCTGTATTCGACCTCGGCTTCCGCCAGCGCCGTCTGATCGTAGACGCACCAGTAGACGGGACGCGCGCCCTTGTAGACGTAGCCGCGCTCGACGAAGCGGCCGAACAGGCGCGCCGTCTCGGCCTCGTACTGGTTCGACATCGTGAGATAAGGGTTCTCCCACAGGCCGAGGATGCCGAGCCTCTGGAAGTCGCGCGTCTGCCGCTTCAAGGCCTCGGTGGCGTGCTCGCGGCAGGCGCGGCGGACACTCAGCGCGGGCATGTTCGCTTTCTTCGCGCCCAGTTTTTTGTCCACGAAGAGTTCGATGGGCAGCCCGTGGCAGTCGTAGCCGGGCACGTAGGGCGCATCGTAGCCGAGCATCGTGCGCGATTTGACGACGAAGTCTTTGACGATCTTGTTGAGCGCCGTGCCGAGGTGAATGTCGGCGTTGGCATAGGGCGGCCCGTCGTGGAGGATGAACTTCTCGCGCCCGCGACGGGCTTCGCGGATCAACTTGTAGAGATTCAGTTCCTCCCATTTCCTGAGGCGCGCGGGTTCTGCCTGCGCGAGGTTGGCTTTTTGCGCGAAGTTGGTCTTCGGCAAATTGACGGTCTTCTTCAGTTCAAGTGGTGTTTCGGTTGTCATAACGATTTTCGATATTTTCGCCGTGAGAATCTTGCAACATAAAAGCGGAAAGTCCCAAGTCCAAAGTCTGACCTTGAACCTGGGACTTTGGGAATGTGGAGCCGGACACTTGGCGTCGGTCAGCCGATGAACATCTCGTCCTCTCCGTAGGTCTGGTCAATCTGTTTTGGGGCGGGCGACACCAGCACTTCCAGACCGCGCCGGACGCCCGCCATAATCGCGGCCAACTCGCGCGCCGGTTCGACCAGCTTCGTGTGGATGAAGAGCGTGGTGTTGGAGAACTGCCGCTGCGCCTGATCGATGGTCGTGCTCATTCGTTCGACCTTGTCGCGCGCCGTGACGGCCGTGTAGCCGACGAGTTGTTTGAGTTCGCGCACCTCTTCCTTGATGAGCGCGGAGGATTCGGAGAAATGCACGGAGGCCGTCGCCAGATGCGTCGACATAATCGTCACCTGATCGGCCACCTCTTTGCCCTGCGCCGCGATCTCCTTCACCTGCTCGCTCATCAACTCCACGCGAGCCAGCAAAGGCTCCGCGCGCCGTTCGAGGTTGCCGACCATCACCACCACGCGCCGCACCGCGAGCGCCATCGCGATGAGCGCGGCGGCGACGCCCACGAAAGCCACGGCCACGATCACCAGCACCCAGAAGGCCGGATCGCTCGTGCTCATTTGAAAAGCCAACAGTGACATAAGATGTTTCGGTTTGCGGATTCTTCGATTGCGGAATGCGGATCGAAAGACAGTCGCTTTCTTTAATCCGTATTCCGCAATTCGCAGTCGTTAAGGTCTCTCCGGTTCGTAGGTTGGGGCCTGATTGAGCACGTTGGTGCTTTCGGTGCGGCGTTTCTCTTCCGTATAGGCGCGCTTGCCCGCGTCAATGGCGGCGGACAAATTCTCGCCGCGCCGTGCGGCCGCCTGTCGCGCCGCGCCCGCCACTTCGCCCGCCTTGTTCGACGCCGTCGAGTAAAGTTCCGTCGCCCGCTCGCGCGAAACTTCGTAATACGCGTTGGCCTTGTCGCGCGCGCGATCCACGCCCTGCCGCGTCGCTTCGGCGATGTCGCCGCGCAACTCCCGCCCCGACTTCGGCGCGAGCATCAGCGCCGCGAGCGCCCCGACCGCGCCGCCCAGCAGAAAGCAGGTGAGTTGCGTTGAAAGTCCCGACTCTTCTTCGCGCCGCGGGCGCTGCGCCTGTATGCCTTGCCTCGACATCGCCATGATCCTCTTTTCTTCAAGCCGGGACGCGGGCCGCAAGCCCCGGCGTTTGGTGCCTGAAAAAACAAACGATTATCTTCCCGCGCAAAAACTATAACAAAGAGGCGCAAAGAGGCGCAAGAAACGCTCATTACAGGAGAGCCAAAACGCGCGTCGCGGTATCTTCATGGAGAGCTTTAATTGCTTCGTATTCCG